>JBPCPA010000110.1:0-8801 GCA_050999655.1 Jatrophihabitans sp. | reverse complement strand
CACCGAGCCGGGTGCACCGCACTACGGCAGCCCGGACAAGGATCCTGAGATCCGGCTGCGGGTGCTCACCGACGCCGGCCGGCTCAACATCGCGTTCACCACCGGCATCCTGGTCGGCATCGGCGAGACCCGGACCGAGCGCGCCGAGTCGCTTTTCGCGATCCGGGCCAGCGCTCGGGAGTTCGGTGCGATCCAGGAAGTGATCGTGCAGAACTTCCGCGCCAAGCAAGACACCGCCATGCGCAACGATCCGGACCTGGATCTGGACGAATACCTGGCCACTCTGGCGGTGTCGCGGCTGGTGTTCGGACCGAAGCTGCACCTGCAAGCACCGCCGAACCTGGTGGACCTGACCGAATGCCTGCTGCTGGTCGAGGCCGGCGTGGACGACTTCGGCGGCATCTCGCCGCTCACTCCGGATCACGTCAATCCGGAGCGGCCCTGGCCAGAACTGGACAAGCTCACCGACCTGCTGGCCGGGCAGGGCTTCGCCCTCACCGAGCGGCTCACCGCCCAGCCGCGCTACGTGCTGGCCGAAGCCCCCTGGCTCGACCCGCGGGTACTGCCGCACGTGCGAGCGCTGGCCGACCCGGCAACCGGGCTGGCCGCCGTCGAGCCGGACGGCAGCAGCCGCCGTCCGGTCGGCCTGCCCTGGCAGGAGCCGGACGAGCAGTGGCGCTCCACCGGACGTACCGACCTGCATGCCGCCGTCGACACCGAGGGCCGCAGCAGCGATCGCCGCAGCGACTTCAGCGAGGTGTACGGCGACTGGGACGCGCTACGGGACCGGGTGTTCTCACCCGGCGCGACGGCCCTGGACGCCGATGTGAGAGCAGCGCTGAGCGCGGCAGAACGGGATCCGGCCAACCTGTCCGACGCGCAGGCGCTGACCCTGATGCAGGCCGACGGCGCCGGCCTGGTGGCGGTCGCCGCGCTGGCCGACCAGTTGCGCCGCGACGCGGTGGGCGACGAGGTCACCTACGTGGTCAACCGCAACATCAACTTCACCAACATCTGTTACACCGGTTGCAGGTTCTGCGCCTTCTCCCAGCGGGCCACCGACGCCGACGCCTACACCCTGTCGGCCGACGAGATCGGCGCCCGGGTGCGCGAGGCGCACGCCGAGGGCGCCACCGAGATCTGCATGCAGGGTGGCATCGACCCGAAGCTGCCGGCAGGAGCCTACTTCGACCTGGCCAGGGCGGTGAAGGCAGCCGTGCCCTCGATGCACCTGCACGCCTTCAGCCCGATGGAGGTGGTCAACGGCGCTGCGCGGGCCAACCTGTCGATCGAGGAGTTCCTGATCGCGCTGAGGGAGGCAGGGGTGGACTCGCTGCCCGGCACCGCGGCCGAGATCCTGGACGACGAGGTGCGCTGGGTCCTCACCAAGGGCAAGCTGCCGACCGCCGCCTGGATCGAGGTGGTGACCACCGCGCACCAAATCGGGCTGCCCACCACGTCCACCATGATGTTCGGGCACGTCGACCATCCCCGGCACTGGGTGGCGCACCTGCGGTTGCTCGGACGGTTGCAGGACCAGACCGGCGGTTTCAGCGAGTTCGTGCCGCTGCCCTTCGTGCACAACCAGTCGCCGATCTACCTGGCGGGGCTGGCCCGGCCCGGCGCTTCCCAGCGCGAGGTCAAGGCGGTGCACGCGATGGCCAGGATCATGTTGCACGGCAAGATCAAGAATGTGCAGACGAGTTGGGTGAAGCTCGGCGAGGACGGCGCGGCGGAGATGTTGCGCGGTGGAGCAAACGACCTCGGCGGGACGTTGATGGAGGAAACCATCTCGCGGATGGCCGGTTCGGAGTACGGCTCGCGCCGCTCGTCGGCCGAACTTGCCGCGGTCGCCCGGTTGGCCGGCCGGCCGGCCCGGCAGCGCACCACCCCCTACGGCCGGCTGCCGGCGAGCGCCACCGGCTGATTCAGGCTGACACCGGCTGTTTCAGGCTGGTACCGGCTGATTCAGGTTGATACGGGCCGAACGCGGTCCGGATCGGTGCGGAATTCTCGCATGCCGGTCCCTGGCCCGTGCGGGCGGCAACGTCCAGACAACGAATCTGAGCGAATACCAGGTTCCGGCTTGACGAACCGGTAACGACACGAGTGTAATTCCAGATGTGTCGTTCGGCTTATGCAGACATCACCTCAGCCGATAGGCGCACCGAGACCTCGCTAGACCATTCCGCCCGACTTACCCGCCGCACACCGCAGTAGGAGCCGACCGTGACGGACATTCCCAGCTACCTGGCTGAAGCGGACCTGTCAGATATCTTCGGGCTGCCCGAGGAGCAGAACTGGCAGGAGCGCGCACTGTGCTCCCAGACCGACCCGGAGGCGTTCTTCCCCGAGAAGGGCGGCTCCACCCGAGAGGCCAAGAAGATCTGCGTGGGCTGCGAGGTGCGCGGCGAGTGCCTGGAGTACGCCCTGGAACACGACGAGCGCTTCGGCATCTGGGGCGGGCTGAGCGAGCGGGAGCGCCGCCGGGTCAAGCGACAAGCCAGCTAGCCCTACCGCCCGCCCAGCTCCATGCTCACTCAGGTGGCGGGTCGATCTCGTCGGCGGATCGACCCAGTAGCCGCGCCACCTGCTCGACCACCACGTCGTGAATGAGGTCGGCCAGATCCTCGCCACGCACCGCCCGGCTCTCCAGTGGCCTGCGGTAGAGCACCACCACCGGTGCCGAAATGCCGGCGATGCCGGTGCGGTAGAGCCGTGACAGCGGCACCGCGTTGTCGTCGAGCACATCATCGTCGAAGCCGGCCAGCTCGGCCTTGCTGATCTCGGGCACGTCCTCGACCGCGAACTCGATCGCGGTCAACTGCTCGCCCAGGTGCGGTTGCAGATGGTCGACGGCGTGCAACACCATCGCGTCGAAGGCGTCGGAGCGACTGTGCGCGATCGGCACCAGCGGCGGGGCGAGCATCCCGCGCAGGCCCCGGCCGTGCCGGTCACGCCGGCGGCCGGGCCGCCCGGTTCGCATCGCGGGATCCAGCGCAGGTGGCTGGCGCTCGGTAGCCATAGTCAACTCAGCGTAGTGCGCGACACGCGACTGCCAACCGGGGTGCTCACCGGCAAACCGCTCACCGGCCGCTAGGGTCGCCGGTTGTGAGGCATGTCCGTCGTTGCACCCGCACTGGCTGTAGCCAGTCAGCGGTGGCGACGTTGACCTATGTTTATTCCGACTCCACCGCCGTGGTGGGCCCGCTGGCCGCCTTCGCCGAGCCGCACTCCTACGACCTGTGCGAGGAGCACGCCGTCGGGCTGACCGTCCCGCGCGGCTGGGAGGTGCTGCGCCACGTGGGGGAGTTCCCGTCCCCGATCCCGCACGCCGACGACCTGGAAGCGCTGGCCGACGCGGTCCGTGAAGCCGCCCGAATCGACCTGCCACCCCCGCCACCCGGGCCGACCGGGCCCGGCCTGACGGCCCGGCGGGGCCACCTGCGGGTCGTCCCGCCGCCGGTCTGAGCCGGCCTGCTCACCGGCGCTGGGTAGGCTCAGCGACCGGGCCGGTGCTCGGCGAGCCGGCCAGTCCAGCTGAGGGAGCATCGTCACCGTGATCGATCTGTCCGACATCGTCAAGGCCTACGACGTGCGCGGCATCGTCGGCGAGCAGCTCACCGCCGAGGTCGCCCGGGCCCTCGGCGCAGCCTTCGTGGCGGTCACCGGCGCCGACACGCTGGCGGCTGGGCACGACATGCGCGAGTCCGGTCCGATGCTGCTGGCGGCCTTCGCCGACGGGGCCACCAGCCAGGGCGCGAACGTGATCGACATCGGGCTGGCGTCCACCGACCTGCTGTACTTCGCCTCCGGCCGGCTGAACCTGCCAGGGGCGATGTTCACCGCCAGCCACAACCCGGCCCGCTACAACGGCATCAAGCTGTGCCGCGCCGCAGCCCAACCGATCGGGTCCGAGTCCGGCCTGGTCGAGATCCGGACGCTGGCCCAGTCCTACCTCGCCGACGGCCTGCCGGCTTCGGTCGCCGAGCCGGGCATCCTCAGCGGCCAGGACCTGCTGGCCGACTACGCCCGGCACCTTCGCTCGCTGGTCGACCTGGCCGGCAGTCGGCGGCTGAGCGTGGTGGTGGACGCCGGCAACGGGATGGGCGGCTACACGGTGCCGGCGGTGCTCGGCGGTGCGGTGCTGCCCGCGCTGCCGCTGGACATCGACGAGCTGTACTTCGAGCTGGACGGCACCTTTCCCAACCACGAGGCCAACCCGCTGGACCCGGCCAACCTGGTGGATCTGCAGCGCCGGGTGGTCGAGGTCGGCGCCGATCTCGGGCTGGCCTTCGACGGTGATGCCGATCGGTGCTTCGTCATCGACGCCAGCGGGGCGGCGGTCTCGCCGAGTGCGGTGACCGCGCTGATCGCGGTGCGCGAGCTGGCCAAGGCGCCGGGTTCGGCGGTGATCCACAACCTGATCACCTCGGCGGCGGTGCCCGAGATCATCGCCGAGCACGGTGGCCGGCCGATTCGCACCCGGGTCGGGCATTCCTACATCAAGGCCGAGATGGCCGTCACCGACGCGGTGTTCGGCGGCGAGCACTCGGCGCACTACTACTTCCGCGATTTCTGGCGCGCCGACACCGGGATGCTGGCCGCCATGCACGTGCTGGCCGCGCTGGCCGAGCAGGACCGTCCGCTGGCCGAGTTGGCAGCCGGCTACGAGCGCTACGCCGGCTCCGGCGAGATCAACTCCGAGGTCAGTGACCAGGCCGGCCGGGTCGCCGGGGTGCGGGCACGCTTCGCCGACCGGACCAGAGCAACCGATACCTTGGACGGGCTGACCATCGAGCTCGCCGGCGGGTCCTGGCTCAACGTCCGGGCCTCCAACACCGAACCACTGCTGCGGCTCAACGTCGAAGCCGGCACCCCGGCCGAGATGGCGGCCATCCGCGACGAGGCCCTCGCGGTCATCCGGTCCTAGGAGAAGACGATGACGGTTTCGGCTGATCTGCTCTCGATACTGGCCTGCCCCAGTCCCGACCATGCCCCGCTGCGGCTGGAGACCTCGCCGGCCGGCAGCGTCGATCTGGTGTGCACCCACTGCCTGAGCAGGTTCGAGGTGCGCGACGGGATTCCGGTGCTGCTGGCCGACGAGGCGCGGCCTGGACCGAACGGCCTCGGCCAGCGCGCCGAGGACCCCGCCAGCCCGGACGAGCCGGCCGCTGCAGGCGACGCGAGCCCGGCCGGGCCGTCGGACGCGAGCCCGGACGAGCCGTCGGGCGCGGACCGGCCGGCGGCCGGGTGAGCTCCTTTCGCCCGGAGCTGCTCGACGATCCGGCCGAACTGTTGCGCGCCGACCGGGGCGGGCTGCTGCGGGCGCTGGCCAGCTCCGGCGCGCAGGTTCGGCGGGCGGTCGGGTTGAGTGCGGAGTTCGGTATCGACCGGCTGCGCGATCAGCTCCGGCCGCGCGCGGTGCTGGTCGCGCCGGACGCCAACGCCCCCTACCTGTCCAGCCTGCTGGCCGCGCTGGCCTCCGGCGGTGCCCCGGTGTTGGACTGGCGCGATCCGACGCTGCCCAGGTGGGCCGGACCGGCCGACGTCCTGCTGGTGGCCTCGGCCGACGGCCGGCATCCGCGGCTGGCCGAGCTGGTCGCCCAGGCGGATCGGCGTGGCCTGGCCCTGGCGGTGGCAGCTCCGGCCGGCTCGCCGGTGGCCGCGGCGGCCGCCCGGCATCCCATCGCCGACCTTAGCTACCTGGCCGCGGTGCCGCCGCGCGCAGTGTGGTGGGCACTGGCAACCCCGGCGCTGCAAGCCCTGGACGCCCTCGGCCTGGCCAGCACGATGCCGTTACTGGACCGGGTTGCCGACGCCCTGGACGAGGTCGCCGAGACCGACCGGCCGGACTCGTCGGCCTTCGTCGGACCGGCGAAGGTGCTGGCCGCCGAACTGGCCGACTCGGTTCCGGTGATCGCCGGCATCGGCGCCACCGCGACCGTGGCGGCCCGCCGGGTGGCCGGCTCGGTGCAACTGATCGGCGGTTCCATCGCGATGGCTGCCGCGCTGCCCGACGATGTTGCCCGGATCGGGTCGTTGCTGGAGTTCGCGGTCACCGAGACCGACCTGTTCGCCGATCGCGAATTCGAGACTGGCCTGCGGCCCCGGCTGGTGCTGATCGGCGACGACGACCGGTACGGCAGCGATCCGGACGGCGAGTGGGACGGCCTGGGGGAGGAGGCCGCGCGCCGGACCGGATCGGCGCTGGCCGGCCTGGCGGGCAGCCGGGGGATCGGGGTGTCGCGGATGCTGGTGCCCGACGCCCCACCGCTGGTCCGGTTCGCCGCAGCGACCGCCACCGGCGACTTCGCGGCCACCTACCTGGCGCTGGCCCGGGGTGTGGATCCGTCCGGGCCCCGGCTCGGGGAGCTGGCACCGTGAGCGCCGGCGGTGGCTCACGGGCGGTGATCGCGGCCCTGCTCGCCAACCTGGGGATCGCGGTGATCAAGTTCGTGGCCTTCCTGCTCACCAGCTCGTCCTCGATGCTCGCCGAGGCGGTGCACTCGCTGGCCGACTCGGGCAATCAGGGCCTGCTGCTGCTGGGCGGCAACCGCTCCCGCCGGCGGGCCACCCCCGAGCACCCGTTCGGCTACGGCCGCGACCGTTACGTCTACGGCTTCCTGGTTGCGCTGGTGCTGTTCAGCGTGGGCGGGCTGTTCGCGCTCTACGAGGGCATCCACAAGATCGCCGACCCGCACCAGCTGGACAGCCCGGCGATCGCGATCGGGGTGCTGCTGGTGGCGATCGCCCTGGAGTCCTGGTCGTTTCGTACCGCGATCCACGAGTCACGCGAGCTCAAGGGCGATGCCAACTGGGTGCAGTTCATCCGCCGGGCCAAGGTGCCGGAGCTGCCGGTGGTGCTGCTGGAGGACTTCGCGGCGCTGATCGGGCTGGCGCTGGCCCTGATCGGGATCGGGGTGAGCGCCCTGTTCGACGCCCCGGTCTGGGACGGCATCGGCACCACCGCCATCGGGGCGCTGCTGATCTCGGTGGCGGTGGTGCTGATCGTCGAGACCAAGAGCCTGCTGCTGGGCGAGGCGGCCAGCCCCGCCGCGATCGCCCGGATCGAGGCCGCGCTGCTCGGCCCCGGCGTGCTGCGGGTGATCCACCAGCGCACCATGCACCTCGGGCCGGACGAGGTGCTGGTGGCCGCCAAGCTGTCGATGCCGTCTGCCAGCACGCTGGTCGAGGTGGCCTCGGCCATCGACGCGGCCGAGGTCCGGGTACGCGCCGCCGAGCCATCGGCCCGGGTGATCTACCTGGAGCCGGATCTGGACCGCGCCGATGACCGTTCCGGCCCAGGTGAGCGGCCGGCGGCCGAGGCCGGTCGATGAGCGTGGCAGGCCGGGCGGTGCCCGGATGAGCCCGCCCCGGATCATCGCGCTTGACAACCCGATCCGCGACTATGCCTGGGGATCGGCCACCCACATCCCGCAGCTGCTGGGCATCCCGGCCACCGGCCGACCGGCGGCCGAGCTGTGGATCGGCGCGCATCCGGACTCGCCGTCCCGGTGGGCCGACCCCACCGAACCCATCGAGGACGCCGGGGTCGGTCTCGACGCGCTGATCGCGGCCGCTCCCGCCGAACTGCTCGGGCCACAGGTGCTGGAGCGGTTCGGCGCCCGGCTGCCGTTCCTGGTCAAGGTGCTGGCCGCCGACCGGGCGCTGTCGATGCAGGTCCATCCCGACCTGGTCCAGGCCCGGGCCGGCTACGCTGCCGAGCAGCAGGCCGGGCTGGCCCCGGACTCGCCCGAGCGCAACTACTCCGACCCGAACCACAAGCCGGAGCTGGCCTATGCCCTGACCGACTTCGATGCCTTCTGCGGATTTCGCCCGGTGGCCCAGACCGCGCAGTTCCTGGATGCGCTCGCGGTCGCCGAACTCGCCCACTATCGCGAGTTGCTGCTGGCCGAGGGCGGTTTGCGGGCCACCTTCACCTGCCTGCTGACGCTGCGCGGTGACGTCCGCGACGCGCTGGTGGCGGCCACCCTGGCCGGCTGCCGTCGGCTGGCCGCCGAGGATGGCCGATGGGCCGCGCCGGCGCGGGCGGTGCTGCTGGCCGGTGCGGACTTTCCCGGCGATGTCGGCGCGGTGCTGGCGTTGCTGCTCAACTACGTCCGGCTGGCGCCGGGCGAGGCGATCTTTCTCGGTGCTGGCAACGTGCACGCCTATCTGCGCGGAGCCTGCGTCGAGGTGTTGGCCAACAGCGACAACGTGTTGCGGTGCGGCCTGACCGGCAAGCATGTCGACGTCCCGGAGCTGTTGCGGATCGCCGACTTCAGCCCGCTGCCCGAGCCGCGCTGGCAGCCGGCCACCGACCGCCCGACCACCTTCGAGCTGCCGGTGCCCGACTTCACCCTGACGGTGACCATGGCCGGTGTCCCGCTGGAGCTGGCCGGCCGGCGCCCGCATCTGGTGCTCGGCGGCGAGCGGCGGACGGTGCTGCGGCACGGGGACGAACTGGTCGAGCTCGCGCCGTGGCATGCGGCCTTCGTCGCGGCGGGGCCGGGCGGCAGCAGCGTGCGGGCCGAGGGCCGGGCGTTCGTGGTCTCGACCGCGGCCGAGGCTGGTGCGGTTTCCTAGTCGCCCGGCCCGGGCACGATGGACGTTGGAAAAATCTGACACAAGTCTGATAGAGTTTGCGATTGTTGTGAGTGAGCATCGCAGCGAGGAAACGAGCGAGGAGCGGAGCGGTTGGTTGATGAAGCCGATGACGATGCAGCAAGCTGCCGAAGCGACCGGTTGGTCGCAACGGATGCTGCGCTACATCGAGCAGGCCGGCCTCGTCACGACCC
>JBPCPA010000028.1:0-7492 GCA_050999655.1 Jatrophihabitans sp. | reverse complement strand
CACTCGGCGGCCCTGGCGGCCTGCCTGGCCCGGGGCGACTCGGTGCCCGACGCGGCTCGCCGGGCGGCCGCGGTGGCCGGCGCTGCCGTCGAGCACGGCCTGGCCGGTCTTGGGGCCGGGGACGGTCCGGTGGACGCGCTGGGCATCGGTTCGCTGCTGCCGCCCGAGCTTGCCTAGTCAGCCCGATGCTCACCAAGCCTGCTCGCTAAAATAAGCCGCTCGCTCAGTAGGCTCCCTCAGTAGGCCGAGTAGCCGGTTCCGACCAGTGGCGACAGCTCCGGCCGGGCCGCCAGGCCGACCGCGAACCGGCAGTCAGAATAACGGGAAAGCCCGATCCGCAGGGGCTTGTCGATAAGATCCCAGGCCCCGCTGATCGAGCCACCGATCACCAGCTGGTCTGCCCCGAAGCGCTCCAACCAGGGCCCCAGCACCTCGCCGAGCACCGTGAAGGCCACCTCGAAGGTGGTCCGCGCGACCTGGTCCCCGGCCCTGGCCAGCTCCGCCAGTTCTTTGACGTCCGGCCCGTCCAGCCCGTCCGACCGGCCGGCCGAGCGGGCGTAGGCGCGCCGCAGGGCCCGGCGGGATATCCAGTCCTCCACAGGCAATCCGGCGTGCTGCAGCAGGTGCAGCTCGGCCTGCGGCGGCACCGAGGTACCGGAGTCGATGACCTGGCCCCGATCCAGGAACGCCGAGCCAACCCCGGTGCCGAGGGTGACCGCCGCACACCGGGTCGAGCCCCGGGCCGTCCCCACCAGCCATTCCCCGATCAGGAATGCGCTGGCATCGTTGACGAAACTGATCGAGCCGGGCCGGTGCGGCAGCAGCTCGTACAGCGCCGACCGGACGTCCACGCCGGTCAGCCCCTCGAACTTGCCGACCCCGGTGTAGCGCGCGATGCCCTGCTGGTAGTCGAACGGGCCGGGCATCGCGATACCCCAGGACGCGCCCGGCTGGGCGGCCAGCGAGGCCGCCGCGCCGGCCAGTCCACCGAGCAGTTCCTGCGCATCGGCCTCGGCCCGCAGCTCGTAGCGGGTGATGTCGCTGACCTGCCAGCCGTCCGGGTCGACCCAGGCAGCGCTCACGTGGGTGCCGCCGACCTCGAGCACCGGAATCCGCTCCTCCGTTGCGCGCATCTGGCTGCCTAGTCCAGGCCGAGTTTGAGCAGCGCGTTCTCCACGACCTCCATCAGGGCGGGATGGATCCAGTACTGGCCCCGGGCCAGATCGGTCACCCTCTGGTCCAACGACATCGCCTGGATCAGTGGCTGGATCAGGTTGGAGGCCTGGTAGCCCATCAGGTGCGCGCCCAGCAGCCGGCCGGTCGCGGGGTCGGCGATCAGCTTGCAGATACCGGTGTGATCCTCCATCGCCCAGCCGTAGGCGGTGTCGCCGTAGTCCTGGACCACCGCCCGGTAAGGCAGGTCCCGGGCACGCAGTTCCTCCTCGGTGCACCCGACGCTGGCGATCTGCGGGTCGGTGAACACCGCCGACGGGACGAACCGGTGATCGAACTCGCACAGGTCGGCCGGGTGCGCCAGGTTGTGTGCCACCACCCGGGCCTCGTGGTTGGCCACGTGCTTGAGCTGGTAGTCCGAGGACACGTCGCCCAGCGACCAGATGCCGGCCACATTGGTCCGACCGTAGCAATCGACCCGCACCCGGCCGTCTGTCATCCTCTGCACACCGGCGGCAGCCAGGCCCAGCCGGTCGGTGTTGGGTTCGCGGCCGGTGGCGACCAGCAACGCGTCGCCGGCCACCGTGGTGCCGTCGGACAGTTGCAGGCTGGTCCCGCTCGCGGAACTGCCGGCGGTGACCACCGTGGTCCCCAGCCGCAGGTCCCAGCGGCCGGCCACCAGGGCGGTGAACCGGTCGGCCAGTTCGGCGTCGAGATGGCGCAGCAGGGTGGTGCTGCGGCAGATCATGGTGACCTGGCTGCCCAGCGCGGAGAAGACGTGGGCGAACTCGGCGGCGATGTAGCCACCGCCATAGATCAGCAACCGTTCGGGCAGCTCGTCGATGCGCATGATGCTGTCCGAGGTATGAAACGGCACCCCGGAGTCCAGGATCGGTGCCGGCACCATCGGCCGGCCGCCGGTGGCGATGACGATCTGCTCGGCCCGCAGCTCGCTACTGGCTCCCCCACCGAGGTCGACGCGCAGCGCGTCCGGTCCGATGAACTCGGCGTGGCCGAGAAAGGTGGTGGTGTTCGTGCCGTTCGTCCGGTAGTCCAGGCCGCCGGCGGAGATCGGGTCGATCCGGCCGAAGATCCGGTCCCGGATGTCGCGCCAGCGCACCCCGTCGATATGCGCGTCGACGCCGTAGCGTGCGGCATGCCGCACGGTGTTGGCGACCTCGGCGGCGTAGACGTACATCTTGGTCGGGATGCAGCCGACGTTCAGGCAGGTTCCACCGAAGGTGCCCGACTCGATGATCGCAACCCGCTTGTCGTCGAAGTCGGCGGTGACCAGCGAGTTGCCCGATCCCGTTCCGATGATCGCCAGATCGAACTCGCGGGAGCTGTCAGGGTCGGCCACAGTCGATCATCCTACGGCCGCCCCGGTCGCCCGATCAGCGCCCGCCGTGCGCAGCCGGGTAGCGGCGACGGGCCGCGGCCAGCGCACCGGTCCCCAGCAGAGTCAGGGGCTGAGCGTGCGCTCCCGCAACAACACGATGAGCTCCTGCTGGGAGCGCACCCGCAGCTTGCGAAAGACCGAGGACAGATGGTTGCGCACGGTGCTCTGGCTCACGAACAGGTGCCGCGCTATCACCGGAACCCGATCCCCCAGCAACAGCATCCGCACCACTTCAAGCTCGCGTCGCGACAACCGGTCCAGGCCCGGCACCGCCTCGTCGGCGGGCCGGCCTGCGGCTGCTTCTGGCTTGGCCGACCGCAGGTAGTCGGCCACCAGGTGCGCGACGTAGGAATCGTCGTCCGGCGTCCGGCCGGTGGCGGCCGGGTGCTCGCTCTCACCGAGCCCGCGCCGTTCGAGTTCGTGTTCGAGCAGCTTGCGATCGGTGACGTCGGTGCACATCGCCACGCTGCCGCTGTAATGACCCGAGTGGTCATACAGCGGGACGCCGGAGATCCGGAACCAGCGCCGTTGGCCGTCGAGCCTGATGAAGGAGAACTCGTACTGCTCCCGGACGCCGGCCGCCCGCAGGCTCATCCGCTGCCGGATGATCTCGGCCGCGGCCGGGTCGAAGTAGTCCAGGATCGTGCCGGCGGCCAGCCTGGCCTGATCGATCGCGAGCAGCTCGGCCATCCGCGCGTTGGCAAGCACCGTGCCGCCGTCGCTGTCCATCACCCAGATACCTTCGACCGCAGCATCCATCACGGCATGCAACAGCCCGTCGCTGGCGGCCAACCGCTCGGCGAGTTCTCGGTTGGCGGTCACGTCCCGCACGTTGAGAACCATCGCCGACAGGGCAAGGTCGGCGACCATGTTGCTGATCCGCAACTCGATCCAGCGCCAGCCGCCCGAGGCGTCGCGGGCACGCAGTTCGGTCTCACGATGCTCACCGGGGCTGGCCACCGCGGCCTGCCATTCCGTACGCAATCGGCGCAGGTCAGCCGGATGGACGAAGCTGGAGCCCGGCACCCCGATCACCTCGCGCGGCTGATAGCCGAACATCTGGTGCAGGGAGGGCCCGACATAGCTGATGATCATCTCGCGGTCACAGATCACGACCAGGTCGCTGCCCCGCTCGGTGATAGCCCGGAACGGGCGCTCGCGGAGGACCGCGGCCTCGCCGTCAGTGCCCGCCGGCAACCGCACCAGGGAAGCGATCACCTCGTCCTCGCCCTCCTGCCCGACCACCAGCGAGGCGGTGGTCTTGAGTGCAATTCGTTCGCCCGAGCGGGTGGTTGCGACGTGCTCGCGTATCCATACGCCGTTTGAGCCGACGAATATGAATTCAGCGAGGTCTTTCTCTGTAAGGCCCCAGTTTGCTAGTTCGCCGATCGATCGGCCAAGCGCTTCGTCTGCAGACCAGCCGAACATGCTTTGAGCGACCGGTGACCAGACGGTGACCTGACCACCAAAAGTGGTGCCGATAACTGCGACGCCGCCGGCCGTCGCAGCCACCTGCCTACCAGCTGGAGACAGCCGCTCGTCGCCGGTCTGCCCGACCGTGTGGTTGGCCGATCTTACAGCGCGAAGGGGTGGCTGGTCTGAGCCCATTGGCGAGTTCTCCCGATCTGAAAGCGGCCATCGTTCACTTGGCGTTAACTGCTCAGTGTCAAGGGTAGGACGCAATCCATCCATAGACGGTCTGTCACGGCTCATTCGACGCTTCGTCCCGAGTTAAGACCCCGGTTATTATTCCGCCAGTCACCATGAAAAACTGCCAATGGTCATTCGAAGGACCGCAGCTCCATTCTGGGTTGTCTTCGATAGTCGGGGGGTGGCTGGCGTGCGCCGTGACAATCCGCGGGCCGCGCTGTCTGCTGACCGACCGGGTACGCCGGATCCCTTGCTGTATGACGCGGTGCGCGATTGCGAACTGATAGCCCTGCTGGTGCAACTGCCGACCGAACGGGTGCTGGCAGCGAGCGCGGCCGCTGAACAATTGCTGGCCGAGGGCGCCGAGCTGACCGGGCAGCTGCTGGCCGACGTTGCCGGGGCCGATCCGGCGGCGGGTCACCGGCCACCGGCTGGCGGCGGTTATCAGAGCCGGCGCAGCGTGCTGGGCAGCCGGCTGGAGCTCTGGTTGTGGCCCGTGCCGGAGCTGCCCGAGGTGGCGATTGTGGTCGCCGCGCCGCCGGGCCGAGCCTGGCACGGCACCCGCCCCGGCGTCGAGTGGCCCGGTACCCGCACCGAGCAACTCGCCATCGGCGCCAGCGACGAGCAACTGCTGGTCGATCGGGTCAGCGAGGACATCGAGGCATTGCTGGGCGTGGCACCGGCCGACCTGCTCGGCCAATCGCTGGTGCAGCTGGTCACGCCCGAAGACATCTCGGAGTTGCTGTTCGCCCTTGCCCGGGCAACCGCCGAGCAGCGTGGTCTCAGCGTGAACCTGCACCTGTCGCGAGCCGATACCGGTCCGCTGCCGGGCCAGCTGATGTTGTTGCCGCTGTTGCCGCAGCCGCGATTCGCCTTCGCGCTGTTGCCGGTGCTGGATCTCACCGTCATCGGCCGGTCAGTCGGCGAGCTGGGCCTGCTCCTGCTCCGGTTGGCTCAGGCCGTCCTGGCCGTGGACACCGCGCGGGCGCTCACCGAGGTCGCTCGGCCCCGCGGCCGGCCGCTGGCCGAGCTGACCGTCCGGGAGACCGAGATCGTCACCCGGCTGCTGGCCGGCGACCGGGTACCCGCCATCGCCCGGCAACTGTTTCTGGCCCAGAGCACCGTGCGCAACCACCTGTCGGCGGTGTTCGGCAAGCTCGGTGTGAAGTCCCAGCAGGAGCTCATCGTGCTGTTACGGCAGGCGCAGAACCCGGGCCCGGACTGACCCCGCCGGCCGCCGGACGGCTCAGCGGGCCGGCAGCACGATGGCGCTCAGCGCCAGATCGTCCTCAACCAAGAACCTGCCGTGGAACTCGGCCAGTTCGACGCCGGCCACAACCGGCCCGGGAACCAGCAGCGCGGCCACGAAATGTCCGGTGCTCGGCTCGATCCGCACCGAGGCCTGCTGAAAGTCCAACCACAGCTGGGTCAGCGGAAACCATGCCTTGTACACCGACTCCTTCATCGTGAACAGCAACCGGTCCCAGTGCAGCCGGCTGTCTCGCTGCGCCAGCGCGGCCAGGTGTTCGCGCTCCTCGGTGCGGGCAACGATGCCGAGCACACCGTCGGGCAGCGGCGCGTGCGGCTCAGCGTCCAACCCGATGCTCACCGCCCGCCGGTCGTGGCAGACCGCCGCCGCCCGGTAACCGTCGCAGTGGGTCATGCTGCCCACCACGCCCGGCGGCCACTGCGGCGCGCCCCGCTGCCCGGGCAGGATCGGCGCCGGCGCGATGCCCAGCTCGTGCAACGCGGCCCGGGCGCAGGCGCGCACCGTGTTGAACTCGGCGCGACGCTTGCTGACCGCGTTGGCGATCACCTCGCGCTCTGCCGGGAACAGCTGGTCCTCGGCACAGTCCTGCCGGCTCTCGACCGCGGCCACCCACTCGGGCAGGATCGCCTCGATCACTCCAGCTCCGGCAGGATCTGGCGCGGCCAGGCCAGCGACTGCTGCCGGGGACGCCATTCCCTCGGGTAGCCCAGCGACACCTCCTCGAACCGCACCCCGTCCTCGTAGGTGGTGCGCGGGATGTGCAGGTGTCCATACACCACCGCGGCCGCGTCGTAACGCCGGTGCCAGTCGTGGGTGAGTTCGGTGCCGCACCACTGCGCGAACTGCGGGTAGCGCAACACCAGGGTGGGCTGGCGGGTGAGCGGGAAGTGATTGATCAGCACGGTCGGCAGATCGGGGTCGCGGGCCTCCAGGCGCTGACGGGAGTACTCGATCCGCGCGTGGCACCAGGCCTGCCGGCTCGGGTGCGGATCCGGGTGCAGCAACTGCTCGTCGGTGCACACGATGCCGGTCTCGTAGGCCAGCTCGAGCGCGGCCTGCTGGGTGTGCACGCCCGGCGGCAGGAAGGTGTAGTCATAGAGCAGGAACAGCGGGACGACGGTGACCGGGCCGCCCGGACCGCTCCAGATCGGGTACGGGTCCTCCGGGGTGTGCACCCCGAGGTCGCGGCACACCTGCACCAGATGCCGGTAGCGTTGCTCGCCGCGCAGCGTCACCGGGTCGGCCGGGTGGGTCCACAGCTCGTGGTTGCCCGGCACCCACACCACCGTGGCGAACCGCTGACACAGCAACTCCAGTGCCCGCTGAATGTCGGCCACCTTCTCGCCGACGTCGCCGGCCACGATCAACCAGTCGGCCTCGGTGCCGGCCCGCAGCTGGTCGATCACCGCCCGGTTGTCGGCGTAGCCGGTGTGCAGGTCGCTGACGGCGAGCAGCCTCGGCTCGGTCGGGATCGGATCGCTCACGTTCGCCAGCCTATCCGGGCAGCCACGCGCCCGACCCGGACGAGTTGTCCGGGCCGGGACGCGCGCTCAACCAGGGTCGACCGGCTAGAACGCCGAGGTGCCGTTCGGCGTACCCAAACCGGTCGGACCGTCCCAGCCGGTGCCGGCGTGGCACCAGATCGCCGGGGTGCAGCTGCCGTTGGAACCGCTGGTCACGTCGAACAGACCCGAGGTGTGCGCCCAGGTGTAGGACGCCGGGTAACCGGTGGTGTTGCCCGACAGCGCGTACACGCTAGCGATGATGGGCGAGGCGACGCTGGTGCCGCCGTAGACCTGCCAGCCCGAGGAGCCCTGGTAGGGCGTCGAATCGTAGACCGAGACGCCGGTTGCCGGGTCGGCCACCGCGGACAGGTCGCGTCCCAGGTTCGGTGTAAATGACAACGGACTGGGTTCCTGGTTGGTGATGTTAGGCGACGGCTCCGACGGTTTCTGGTGCCGCCGTCGTGTGGTGGATCTTGGTGCGGTGGAGCTGGGTTG
>JBPCPA010000312.1:0-33895 GCA_050999655.1 Jatrophihabitans sp. | reverse complement strand
TGCGGCAATGGGGAGTCTTGAATTCGGCTGCCTCCCGCTGTAACACAGACCGGTGTTTGGGCCCCGGGACGCCATCACGGCGACCCGGGGTCCGCGTTATGTTCAAACAGAGTGAGGCGACATGACCAAGCTGGGACGCCGGAGCTGACCGGCCCGCCGATTGGCCCACCGACAGGCGCGCTTACTGGTCCGCTTGGTTGGGGACAGCGAATCCTGTGGCTGGCCGGTTATGCCGAGCCGCCGATGTCGTGGGACAGCCAGGTAGCCAGCTTCGACGTCGAGTTGCCCGCTGACGCGACCCCGCACGACGCCGCCCGGGCGGTCGACCAGGTGGTGGCCCGCCACCAGGGACTGCGCAGCACCATCACCGCGCACCCGGACGGCCCACGCCAACAGCTGCACCCGATGGTGGAGGGCACGGTCACCGCCCTCAGCCGTCCACCGGATGCCGAAGCCCGCCAGCCGATGCAGCTGGCGAGCCAATGGCCGGTCGCTGCCTACGCCTGGCGCGATCAGGACGGCGGGACCCGGTTGCAGGTGCAGGTGCACCGCTGCCTGATCGATCACGACTCGGCTGAGCTGCTGCGGGCCGAGCTGGCCCAGGCCGTCCTCGGACAACCACTCGATCAGCCGGCCCGTCAGCCGCTCGGGGTGGCCGGCTACGAGAGTTCGGCCGCCGCCCAGCAGCGCAGCCAGGCCAGCCACGACTACTGGCTGAGCTGCCTGCGGGCGGCCCCGGCGCAGCTGTTCACCAGCGGCCGGCCGCCGCAGCCCGACGATCAGCGCTTCCGGATCACCAGCCGGTCGGCGGCCGCGCGCACGCTGACCCGCCAGCTCGCCGCCGACTGCCGGGTCACCGAGTCCATGGTGCTGATGGCGCTCAGCGTGCTGGCGCTGTCGATGGCGGCCGGCTCGTCCGAACTCGCCGTCTCGGTGATCACCGCCAACCGCATTCGTCCCGAGTCCCGGGGCGCGCTGCTGGCGATGACCGGCCGGGGCGTGCTCGGCCTGCGCGTCGACCCCGAGCAGAGCTTTCAGTCGTGGACGCGGCTGGTCGGCGCGCGCACCCTGGAGGCCTACCGGCACGCCTACGCCGACCCGAACGCCATGTACCGGGCCGTGGCCCGGGCCACGATCGAGCGGGGCGGCCAGCTGCAACGGTTGCCGATCCTCAACGTCCTGACCGGTCGCGCGCACCTGCCGGACGGCCCGGACGGCGAGTTGAGCACGGTGCGCCAGCCGGGTGGCCTGGACGGTAGCTATCTGCGGGTGCGGCTGGCCCCCGAGGCGGTGGAGCTGGAGCTGCTCGGCGGCGAGCAGGCGCTGTCACTGACCGATGGCGAGGCGGTACCGCGCCACCTGTTCGACCTGCTCAACGCCGCCGGCCAGACCGGGGTCGGGGTGGGCTTGGGCGCCCTGTGCGCGATGCTGCCCAGTGCCGGCTGCTGGAGTGCCCGGCCCGCACCCGAACGGCCTGCGGAGTTGCCGGTGGCGATCCGGCCCGGGACGGCGGCCGCTCACGACCTGGTGGCCGCGATCGTGGCGGCGCATTCCGAACTAGACCCTGCCGACGTCGACCTGGCACTGCCCTACACCGTGACCGGCGGCCGGATAGAGCAGATCCCGCTGGTGCTCGCGGCGCTGCGTTCAGCAGGCCGACCGCTGCCCTCCATCAGCGCCCTGCTTGGCGCGGATCCCCTGATATCGCTTGCCGAAACCTGACCCGCGATGCCCACAGGGCGCGCCGCGGCTCAGCGCACCTCGTCCAACGTGCCGGTCGCGACGTCGAAGACGAATCCGCGGATCGAGTCCTGATGCGGGACGAACGGGCTCGCCTTGATCCGGGCAATGGACTGCCGGACGTCGGCGGCCAGATCGGCGAACGCCTCGGCCGACCGGGCCGGCTTGATCTCGGCCGAGACCGGGCTCAGCCGGCCGGAGCTCAGCCGGTGGGCGCCGAATGCAGCTTGAAGGCCGCGCCGGTCGGGTCGCTGGCGTCGGCCACCCGTCCGAACGGGGTGTCCTCGGCCGGCCGGATGACCGTGCCGCCGAGTTCGGTGACCTTGGCCAGCGTGTCGTCCACGCTCGACACGCTGAAGTAGACCACCCAGTGCGAAGGCACCTCGGCCGGTAGGACGGCGTGCGAGTCCATCATCCCGGCCACCGTCTCGCCGTCGATCTGCCCGCTGTAGTAACGGAAATCGTCGGTGTCCGAGGTCTTTTCCACAGTCCAACCGAACACCTTGGTATAAAAGGCAACGCTGCTGGCGAAGTCCTTGCTGTGGTGCTCGTCCCAGGTCACCGAGCCTGGCTCGTTGTACTTCTCGAAGCCGGTGTGCGTGGCCGGCTGCCAGGCACCGATCGCCGCGCCGACCGGGTCGAGCAGCACGACCATCGAGCCCAGTTCGCCGACCGCCATCGCCGGTACCAGCACCTGGGCGCCCGCCTCGACGGCAGCGGCGACGGTGGCGTCGACGTCGTTGGTGCTGATGTAGGTGTTCCAGAAGTCCGGCGTGCCGGACTCGGGTGAGTTGGCCACCAGCCCGGCCACCTTGTGCCCGTCGGAGGAGAAGTTGACGTAGTTGCCGAACTCCGGGCCGGCGTCCACAGCCGTCCAGCCGAACAGCTCGGTGTAGAAGGCCTTGGCCTTCGCCGGATCCGACGTGAGCAGGTCCACCCAACACGGGGTGCCGGGCGCGAATGCCGTGCTACGAGTTGCCATCGATGCCTCCTGGGTCAACTACCACGATCGGGCGACCATACCGCTGATCGGCGCACCCGTCAGCAGCGCGCCGGACTGCTACCCCTCACCGGGCGGCGGCAGGCCGGTTGCCCGATCCGAGTGCATCCGGACGGCCTGCCCGGCAGCCTCGGCCGCCCGCTGCAGCTGGCGAGCCGGGCTGGCTGACGAGCGGAGAGGGTCGCGGGTGCTCAGTACCGCCCGCGTGGGTGCCGTCGACGCCGGGGGCAAGCCGCCGGCCATGCCGCTACCTGAATCAAAGGCCCTCGAGCTTGCCGACATAGATCACCGCTGCAGCTCGCGTGGGCAGTGCCTTCTCAGGCCTCGGTGCCTTCAGGGGGTTGCCACAGCTCGACCCGGTTCCCTTCCCCGTCCACGCACCAACCGAACGCCCCGTACTCCGAACGTTCAACCTTCTCATCAACTGCGACCCCTTCGGCCCGCAGTTGCGCCAGCAGACCGCCGAGATCGGCCACCCGGAAATTGACCATATGAGACTGGGCCGCGTTACCGAAGTACGGTGTGTCAGCGGGGAAGGCAGTCCACAGCTGAGAACCGGGCTCTCGGTCGGCGAACTCGAACATCGCCCCGAAGGCACCGCCGAAGTCGTGCACGTCGAAGCCGAGATGCCTCCGGTACCAGGCCGCCAGCGCCGCCGGATCGCTCGCGCGAATGAAAACGCCGCCCAACCCGATCACCCGGTGGCTGCCTATTTCGCCCATCGTCGTCGCTCCTTAGGCTGATCGGGGTGTTACCGCGCCAGGTCACGAGCAACACAGCAGGTGCCGTGTCGGCGCGGGCAGACGATACGCCGTACCGGCCCGCACACGCTCGCGAGCGTTACTACCAGTCGATGACGACACCACCGGCGATCACGTTTGGCGGTCAGTGACCGGCCAGTTCGGTGGCCCGCGCGGTGATCCGCACCATCAGGGCGGCCGACCAGAACTCGCTGGGATTCCGGCTGCCGACCAGTTCGTCCACCGCCGTGCTGACCCGGTCGTAGGCACCCTGCAGGCTCATGCCCGGACCGCACAGGGTGCGCACGCCGAGTGCCATCTGGAACAGCAACTGCTCACTGTTCTGGTGCTCGGCGACAAACGGCCGGCCGGTGAGGACGAACTCGTCGGTCGGGCTGAGCCGGCCGCAGGTGACCCGGGCCGGGTCGCTACTGATCCGCTCGGACGGCGGCAGTTCGAACAACGTCCGGTCGCAACATCCGGTGAAACTCAAGCCGTGCGCGGGCGCAGCGTGTACGACCTCGCGCTCAGGCACGGCGTATCTGCTTGACCATGTTTCATCCCCCGTATTGATCATCGCCACATCGGTTGGGCTGCCTGTCGAACCCGCGCCGGTGCGGCGATGAATCCCGAGCATGTATATCCCGGACGACGACCGAAACCCAAGCTCAAACACCCATAACTTTGTGCGCTGAACTCGATACGCTGCGTCGCTGCCGGCGGGCACCCGGGCGTAGATACCGATCGGTATTCTTTAACACTGGTCATACGGCTGGCAGTGATCTATGGTTTGCCCGCTGGATCAGTGGGATCTCGGCATGATGTCCGACTGGGGAAGGCGTCACATGCACGCACGGGGGACTCTCACTGTTGTCACCGCTGTACTCAGCCTGGCCCTTGGCGTGGGCGTGCCACTGGCTGCCGCGGTCCCGGCCGCCGCGGCCAACCCGGCGGCTCCCAGCCCGGTGGTCAGTTCGGCGCTACCCACCCCGGTGGCCAGCTCGCCGGTAGCCAGCCCCGTCGTATCCAGCCCCGTCGCACCCGGCCCTGTTGGATCGAGCACCGCCGGATCGAGCACTGCCGGATCGAGCACCGAGCCCGCGGCGCACCCGACCGGTAGCCCGGCGGCCGCCGGCACCGGCCCTGCTCGGGCCGGTGCCACTCGGCCCGGCACCGCTCGGGCGGGTGCGAAGGCAACCAGCAGCGCACCGAAGGCTGTACGACGCGCCGCCACGACCACGCTTCCCGGCGGCTACCAGGCGCTGACACCGACCCGGCTGCTGGACACCCGCAGCGGCCTGGGCGCCCCGAAGGCCGCGCTCGCCGGCTACGGCACGCTCAGCGTGCAGGTCGCCGGGCTGGCCGCGGTGCCGAGCACCGGGGTCGCTGCGGTGGTGGTGAACGTGACCGTGATCAGCCCGAGCAAGGACGGCTACCTCACCGTCTACGGCCACGGCGGCAACCGGCCGGGGGCTTCCAACCTCGACTTTCACCCGGGCCGAAACTCCGCCAACCTGACCGTGAGCCGGCTCGGCAGCGGTGGCCTGCTGGACCTGTTCAACGGCTCGCCGGGCAGCATCCAGCTGGTCGCAGACATCGCCGGTTACTACCTCGCCGGCCCCGCCACCGATCCCGGATCGTTCACCCCGGTGACGACCGCGCGACTGCTGGACACCCGCACCGGCCTGGGCGCGGCGAAAGCCGCCGTGCCGGCCCAGGGCACCATCAGCCTGCAGGTCGCCGGGCTGGCCGGAGTGCCCAGCACCGGGGTCGCCGCGGTGGTACTGAACGTGACCGTGATCAGCCCGACCAAGGACGGCTACCTCACCGTCTACGGCCACGGTGCCGGCCGGCCCGGCGCGTCCAACCTCGACTTTCACCCCGGCCTCAGCGTGGCCAACCTGACCGTCACCGGCCTCGGCGGCACCGGGCAGCTCGACCTCTTCAACGGCTCGCCGGGCACCGTCCAACTGGTCGCAGACATTGCCGGCTACTACCTGGCGGGCACCCCGAGCCAGGCCGGCGCGTTCAGCTCGATCGCCCCCGAGCGGCTGCTGGACACCCGTACCGGCCTCGGCGCGCCCAAGGCGGCGCTGCCCGGCGGCACGACCGTGGCGCTACAGCTGACCGGCCGGCCCGGCATCCCGAGCACCGGGGTGGCAGCGGTCGCGCTGAACGTCACCGCGATCAGCCCGAGCACCAGCGGCTACCTGACCGGCTATCCGAGCGGCACCCCGCTGGCGGCGGTGTCCAACCTCGACTTCGCCGCGAACAGCAGTGTGGCCAACCTGATGGTGGTCCCGGTCGGCTCGGACGGCGCCGTCTACCTGCGCAACGGTGGCACCGGCACCGTGCAGCTGGTCGCCGATGTGGCCGGCTACTACCTCGGTGACCCGGCGCCGGCCAGCACCAGCGCCATCACCGGCCGGGTCACCGATACGGCCGGCAGGCCGCTGGCCAACGTCGTGATCGACGCCTACGGCCAGGGCGTCCAGAACGACGACCCGCGCACCGTCAGCGACGCCACCGGCCACTACCTGATCACCGGCATCGCCAGCGACCGCTCGGTGATCTGCTTTCAGCCCGACGTGCCCGGCCACCCCGCCACTACCGGCGGCAGCTCGACCACCGGCTACAGCTACGGTTGCCTGTCCGATGAGCCCGACCTGAGCCCCGGCGTCACCGCGACGGTGGCCGACATGCAGCTGGCCACCGCCGGCGCGATCACCGGCAAGGTCACCGACGCGGCCGGCCACCCGTTGAACGGCATCGTCGTCGAGACCGCGACCAACGGCTCCGGGGTGCTGCCCAGCGGCATCACCACCGCCGCCGACGGCAGCTACCGGATCGCAGACCTCGGCACCGATCCGTTGACCGTCTGCTTCGACGCCCGCACCCGCACCGATCTGACGCCGGGCGGCTTCGTCCACCAGTGCTACAACCACCTGGACGCGCCCTACAACCAGCCCTACCGGCAGGACGCCACGCCGATCGCGGTGCAGTCGGGCAAGACCATCGCCAACATCAACGGCCGGCTGACCGCGGGAGCGGCCGCGACCGGCCGGGTGACCGACCCCGCCGGCCACCCGGTTGCCGGGATCGTCGTGGATGCCTACCCGAGTTCCGGGTACTTCACCACCACGACCAGCAAGGCCGACGGTAGCTACCTGCTGTCCGGCCTGGCGGCCGGCGAGTACTCGGTGTGCTTCTTCCCCTATGCCAGCAGCGACGCGCCGGTCTCGGCCCGCGGCTACACCAGCCAGTGCTATCACCAGAGCTATCCCTTCGCCACGGCCAACCTGGCACTGGCCGCCGGCACTGTCAGCAAGGCGATCAATGCCTCGCTGAACAATGGCGGATCGCTACAGGTCACGGTGTCCGATGCAACCGGCCACCCGATCCCGAACGTGACCGTCACCGTCGACAACCGGGTGCTCAGCACCTCGGCGGCCGGCACGGCCCGGTTCGACAAGCTCGAGGTGGGTAACCACCGGGTGTGCTTCGACGCCAGCGGCGTGACCACGGCGAACGTACCGGCCGGCTTCTTCAACGACTGCTATCTGCACCGGTCCGACAGCACGAGCGCGACGCCGGTGGCCGTGACAGCCGGCAAGCTGACCTCGATCAGCGAGGCACTGGCCACCGCCGGCGGGGTTGCGGTCACCGTCACCGACCCGCAGGGCCGTCCGATCAGCGGTGTGGGCGGTTCCGTGAACGGTCGGGGTGGGCAGCCCTCGGACGCCGCCGGCAAGCTGGTGATTCCGGATCTGAGCACCGGCAGCTACCCCCTGTGCATCGATGCCAACGGCACCGACGGCCGCGGCGCCGGGGTAGGTGGCGCCTCGCCCGGCGGCTACCGCGGCCGGTGTGGCCTAGCCGGCGATGACCCACAGGTGAACGTGACCGTCCAGACCGGCCAGCTCACCACGGTGACCGTCCAGCTCACGCCGCTGGGCGCGCTCGGTGGCATCGTCACCGACCCGCACGGCCATCCGCTGCAGAACGTGGCTGTCACGGTCAGCCGGCTGGACGGCTTCTACCAACCGGACTTCTTCGTCACCGGGGCCGACGGCCGCTACCTGGACCGGCGGCTGACCAGCGCGCCCTACAGCGTGTGCTTCACGGCCTCGGGCAATCCCTACTCGGGCCAGCCGGTCAGCGGCGGCGACTCGAGCACCGGCTACGTCGACGAATGCTATGACCAGGTGACCTCGGGATCGCCGAGCTCGATCACGGTCACCGACGGCAACCTCGCCACCGCCGACGCCGCGCTGGCCTATGGCGGGGTGATCGCGGGCAAGGTCACTGACAGCTCCGGGACGCCGATCGCGAATGCCTCGGTGTCGGCCTCGGTCAACGGCTACGCCGGCGGCAGCACGCTCACCGCCACGGACGGCAGCTATCGCATCGACTCGCTGACGCCGGGTAACTACCAGGTCTGCGCCGGCGCCTACCAGGTGCCGTCCACGCACGGGTACTTTTTCGAGAACCAGTGCTACCTGCACGCCAGCTCGATCGACGATGCGACGCCGGTGCCGGTCACCGGCGCCGCCACCAGCACCATCGACTTCCAACTGGTCGAGGACGGTGGCCTCAGCGGCACCATGACCGACGATCTCGGCACCCCGCTACCCAATGAGCAGGTGGTGATCTCCACCGCCGGCAACGTGGTCGGCTACGCCAGCACCGACGCCGACGGTGCCTGGTCGCAACCGAACCTGACCCCGGGCAGCTACACCGTGTGCTTCCAGACCTTCTACTACCAGGGCCCGAACCCGAACGGCTACCAAGACCAGTGCTACGACCGGATCGCACCGGGCGGCACGCCGACCCCGATCACGGTGAGCTCGGGGCAGAACCACTCCGGCATCAACGCCCAGCTCGCTCGACTCGGGGGCGTGCGCGGCACCGTGACCGACGGCCAGGGCCAGCCGATCTCGATACAGGTACAGCTGATGCAGGGTGCCAGCGTGATCGAAACCGCCTACGCCGACTACACCGGTGGCTATGACTTCAACCAGGTTCCGGCCGGCACGTACTCGGTGTTCTTCCCGGGTAGCAGCTACGGCTTCCAGGACCGCTACTACCACGACGTGACGCCGGACGGCACCCCGACGCCGGTCACGGTCCGCGCTGGTCAGGACACCACCGGAATCGATCAGAGCCTGGCGACGACCACCGGCTGAGGACTGTGATCCGTCGGACATGCCACGGCCCGACTGCCAGCGGCCCGGCACACTTGCCTGAGCCAGCTCTCAACGCGCCCGACCGTGCCGGCGGGCAGTGAACCGGAGGACGACGTGTCGACCAACCCCGTGATGCTCAGAGAAATGCTCAAGTCCAAGATCCATCGGGCCACGGTGACCCAGGCCGACCTGCACTACGTCGGTTCGATCACCATCGACTCGGACCTGATGCGCGCGGCTGACCTGCTACCGGGCGAGAAGGTGGACGTGGTCAACATCAACAACGGCGCCCGGCTGTCCACCTACGTGATCGAGGGTCCGGCCGGCAGTGGGGTCATCGGCATCAACGGGGCGGCGGCCCGGCTGGCCGCACCCGGTGACCTGGTGATCGTCATCTCCTACGCCCACATCAGCTCCGACGGCCTGGCCGAGCACCGTCCGAGCATCGTGTTCGTCGACGAGTTCAACCGTCAGGTCTCGGTCGGCTCGGACCCCGCCGACGTCGGGACCAGCACCGAGCTGCGGCGCGGGGACCTGATCACCGCCCGCAGCTAACCCACTGCCGGCTCCGGCTGGTCGGGCGCGCCGGCTCAGTTCCGATCTGGCTGCGCGGCGGCGAGCTTGGCCAGCTCGGCGTCGACCCACGCCTCGTGCTCGTCCTCCTTGGCCTTGGCCTTGCGCGGATCCCAGAACCCGGCCATCACGAAGATCAGCGGGATGAACAACACCTCGCCGCCGACGGAGATCCAGAAGTACTTCTGCCACTGCTTGGGCGAATCCTTGGCCGCCTGCTGCACACCGGGTGCCTCGGCCTGCAGGTAGGTCAACGCACTGACCACCTTCGGGTCCTGCAGCCCGGTGCCATATTGCTTGAGGTAGGCGAGGTCGGCCGCAGGTACCGCACCAAGAGCGGTGAGGTCGGCCCCGGCCGCCTGGACCGGGGCTGCGTTGGCCGCCAGGAACGCCAGATCGGGGCCGGCACCTTGGCCAGCGCCTGCAGCTTGGCCACCGCGGCGGCCGGAGTGATCTTCAGTCCCTGGGCAATCTCTCCCACCGCCTTGGTCTGGGCACCGGTGTCGGCAGGATTGGCCAGCAACGCCAGTTGCGTCGGCTGGTCGACGGTGGCCGCGGTGGCCAGCTCGTCCTTGTACTGCGCGCCCAGGGTGATCACCCGGGTGACGTCAGCGACAGACTTGCCCGACAGCTCGCTGACCGCTTCGGCCTGGGTGGCCGGATCGGTCGGGTTCGCGGTGAGCGCGGTCGCGGTCGCCGGCTTCAACTTCGCGGCGGTGGCCAGCTGGGCGGTGTACTGGGCCGACAGCGCCTTGACCTTGGGCACGATCCTCGGATCGGCGGCGACCGCTTTGACGGTGGCGTTCTGGTCGGCGGTCAGCGTCGGGTCCTGCCCGGCCGCCAGTTCCTGCACGGTGGCACCCTTGTCCACCAGGGTGGTGACGGTGTTCACCACGTGCGGCACGAAGAAGACCGACACCGCGATCACGATCCGGATCACCAGCCCCCACACGGCCAGGCCGGTCGCGGTCAGGGCCGGGTTGCGCCGCTCCACGGTCTCGGTGAAGCTCGCCATCCACGGCGCGTAGGCCACCCCGAGCGAACCGCTCACCAGGATCAGCAGCACCACGAATGTCGAGTAACTGGTATGCGGCTCGGTGGCCTTGGTAGCGAAGATCGAGGTGAATACGATCGCCAGGATCGCGCCGACCAGCATGAACGGCTTGCGGACCCGCAGCTTGTCCGACAAGAAGCCGATGATCAGCAGGGCCAGCGCGTCGAAGGCCCAGAACCAGTTGCCGAGGGCGTTGGCCTTGGACTGGCTGTAACCGAAGACGGTCTGGAAGAACACCGGAAAGAAGCCAACCGCGATGTAGTAGATGATCAGGAATACGCTGATCGCAAGAGCAGAACCGACGATGTCGAGCTTGAGCATCTGCCGGAACGGCCGCCGCAGGCCGGCCTCGATGTCGATGCCCTGGGCGCGGGCCTCGATCAGCGCCCGGTCCCGGCTGCTCACCATCAGCTGGTCGCGCAGGCTCGGCGTCAGCTCGCGTAGCCCGACCGCGGCGACCGCGAACACCACCAGACCGACGACCCCGCAGACCGCGTACTGGTCGCGCCAGGGCGTGCGCACGCTGGAGTTGCTGATGATGATGCTGACCACCAGGCTGCCGAGCACCGGGCCGAGCGTCCAGAATCCCATCGCCGAGGCCCGGCCCAGCTGGGGGCTGAAGTCGCGGATCAGGGCCGGCGTCGCGACCAGGATCACGCCTTCGACGAAGCCGATCAGGATGAACACGATGGCGAAGGCCAGTTTGCTGTGCGCCAGCGGGATGCCGATCAGGCACAGCAGGCCGGTCAGCAGCAGGCCGACGGTGACGATGTTGGCACGTCCGTACCGATCCGAGACGCCGGCGGCGAAGGACGCGGCGGCCCCGAACAGGTAGCCGACCACGCTGATGTTGACGTAGTAGACGAAGGACATGTGCAGGTCCGGGATGATCCCGTTCCGGCCGCCGGTGCCGGCCGCCAGGGAACCCGCCAGGTAGAACTGGTAGTACAGGACGATGGTCGCCAGCACCACGATGCCAAGGCTGACGAAGCGCGCCCCGGTTCTGGGGTAATGGGCGAGTTCGCGGTCCCACAACCTGCTGATCGCCGGTCTTGCCGGAGTCGCGATGGCCATGGACGGGGCCTCCCCATCGTGATTGGATCACAATATGAACGACTGTTTATATCGAGCGGCGGCCGTGCCGTCAATGATCTTTGGTTAAGCGTGTGGCCACGACCGGCTCTGCGACCGGACCCGTCGCGTTGCTACCGCTGCCCCGGCGCTTCGAGCTGGTGTTCGACGCCGAGCCCGAACTCGGGCAACTGACCGGCGCCGCCCGGCGGGTGCTGGCAGTGGCCGCCGCGCTGTTCTTCGAGCAGGGCTCGGCCGCGACGTCGGTGCGCGAGCTGACCCGGGCCTGCGGGCTGAGCCCGGGCGCGCTCTACAACCACTTCGGTTCGCGCGATGAGTTGCTCTTCACGCTGGTGCGCACCGGGCACGTCCGGGCCCAACGCGACCTGGACGCCGCGCTGGCCACCGGGCCTGGCACCGCCCATGAACAACTGATCGGCTTCGTTCGCGCCTACACCGAGATCCACCTGCGGTTTCCGCCGTTCGCACAGCTGATCCACCGCGAGTACGTCCACCTGTCGCCGGCTCGTAAGGCCGAGATCATCCGGCGGCGGCGGCGGATGCGCGATCAGCTGGTGGCGATCCTGCAGGCCGGGGTCGCCGAGGCCAGCTTCGCTCTGGTCGGCGGGGCGAATTCCGAGGTGGGCTCGGCGATGATGGTGCTGGACATGTGCAGCCGGACCAGCGAGTGGTTCAACCCCGCGCAGCCCTCGGCGGCCTTCACCGAGCGCTACGCCATTGCCGCGCTGCGCCTGGTCGGCGCCCGCGAACGATCGCCGGCTAGAGCGGCGTCACGTAGGCCCCGCTGATCCCGCCGTCGACCAGGAACGACGAGGCGGTGATGAACGAGGAGTCGTCGCTGGCCAGAAAGGCCACCGCGGCGGCGATCTCGGTCGCCTCGGCGAAGCGTCCCATCGGAATGTGCACCAGCCGGCGGGCGGCGCGCTCGGGATCCTTGGCGAACAGCTCCTGCAGCAGCGGGGTGTTGACCGGACCGGGGCACAGCGCGTTGACCCGGATACCGTCGCGGGCGAACTGCACCCCCAGCTCCCGGCTCATCGCCAGCACGCCACCCTTGCTGGCGGTGTAGGAGATCTGGGACGTCGCCGAGCCCAGCACCGCCACGAAGGACGCGGTGTTGATGATCGAACCACCGCCACCGGCCCGCATGTGTTCGATGGCGTGCTTGCAGCACAGGTACACCGAGGTCAGATTCACCCGCTGCACCCGGTCCCAGGCCTCGATCCCGGTGGTCAGGATCGAGTCGTCCTCCGGCGGTGAGATTCCCGCGTTGTTGAAGGCGATGTGCAGGCCGCCGTACTCATCGACCGCTCGCTGGAACAGCGCACCGACCTGCTGCTCGTCGGTCACGTCGACCGCGACGAACAGGCCGTCCACCTCCTCGGCAGCGGCCGCCCCGGCATCGGCGTCGATATCGGCGCAGATCACCTTGGCTCCCTCAGCAGCGAAGCGCCGCACGGTGGCCAGCCCGATGCCGCTGCCGGCCCCGGTCACCACGGCCACCTTGCCGTCGAGTCGTCCGGCCACGTGTGCACCTAACCCTTCGTAGAAATGAAGACGTTCTTGGTTTCGGTAAATGCCAGCGGAGCATCCGGGCCGAGTTCGCGACCGAGGCCGGAGGACTTGTAGCCGCCGAACGGGGTCCAGTACCGAACCGAGGAATGCGAGTTCACCGAGAGGTTGCCCGACTCGATCGCCCGGCTGACCCGAACTGCCCGGCCCAGGTCGCGGGTCCAGATCGAGCCGGACAGGCCGAAGTCGCTGTCGTTGGCGATCCGGATCGCGTCGGCCTCGTCGTCGAAGCGCACCACCGCCACGACCGGGCCGAAGATCTCTTCGTGCAGCACCCGGTCGGTCAGCTCGGACGGGGTCAGCACCGTCGGCGGGAACCAGAAGCCCGGTCCACCCGGCGCGCTGCCCCGAAAGGCAACCATCGATTCGTCTGTGACATAGGCCGAAACCCGATCGCGTTGGTCGGCGCTGATCAGCGGCCCCATCTCCGAGGTGGGGTTGGCCGGGTCGGTCACCACGACCGCCTTGACCGCGGTCTCGAACAGCTGCATGAAACGCTCGTAAACGCCTGCCTGGACCAGGATCCGGGAACGGGCGCAGCAGTCCTGCCCGGCGTTGTCGAAAACCGCGTACGGCGCGGTGGCGGCCGCCAGTTCGAGATCGGAGTCGGCGAAGATCACGTTGGCGCTCTTGCCACCGAGCTCCAGGGTGACCGGCTTGATCCGGGCCGAGCAGCCGGCCATGATCTGCCGGCCGACCTCGGTCGAACCGGTGAACACGATCTTGGCGACGTCCGGATGCTCGACAAAGCGCTGCCCGACCACGCTGCCCTTGCCCGGCAGCACCTTGAACACGCCCTCGGGCAGGCCGGCGCTCAGCGCCAGTTCAGCGAGGCGGATCGCGGTCAGCGGCGTCAGCTCGGCCGGCTTCAGCACCACCGTATTGCCGGCCGCCAGTGCCGGCGCGAAGCCCCACGAGGCGATCGGCATCGGGAAGTTCCACGGCACGATCACCCCGATCACGCCGAGAGGTTCGTGAAAGGTCAGGTCGATGCCGTCGGCCACCGGGATCTGCTGGCCGATCAGCCGCTCCGGCGACGCGGCGTAGTAGCCGATCACGTCGCGGGCGTTGCCGGCCTCCCACCGGGCATTGCCGATGGTGTGCCCGGAGTTGGCGACCTCCAGGGCCGCGAGGTTGTCCAGGTCGGCGTCCACGGCCTCGGCGAACCTGCGCAGCAACCGGGCCCGGTCCCCCGGCGCAACCTGCCGCCACTGCAGGAACGCCTTACGTGCCAGCGCGATCGCGCGATCGACCGCTTCGACGTCGAGCAGCGTCACGGTGCCGACCGGCGTCTCGGTCGCGGGGTTGATGATCTCGTGCTGAAGCAGGCTCATTGGAGGTCACATTCGCTCGAAGCCGCGGATACGTTCCCAGTCGGTGACGGCGGCGTCGAAGGCCGTCAGCTCGACCTGGGCGGTGTTGCTGTAGTGATCGACCACCGCGTCGGTGAGCGCCCGCCGGGCGATGGTGCTGGTCGCGAAGAGTCCGGCCGCCTCGCGCAGGGTGGTCGGCACCCGCGGCGCGTCGCTGGCATAGGCGTTGCCGGTGAACGCCGGCTCCAGCGGCAACTCGTTGTCGATGCCGTGCAATCCGGCGGCGATCATGGCCGCCACCGCGAGGTAGGGGTTGACATCGCCGCCCGGCAGCCGGTTCTCGAACCGCAGGGCCGAGCCGCGCCCGACGATGCGCAGCGCGCAGGTTCGATTGTCCACGCCCCAGGCCAGCGCCGTCGGCGCGAACGAACCGGGCTGGTATCGCTTGTAGGAATTGATGTTCGGTGCGAACAGGTAGCTCAGCTCGCGGATCGCTGCGAGCTGGCCGGCCAGGAACCGCTCGAACACCTCAGACACCCCGCCGGGACGGTCACCGGCGAACACCGGCTCGCCGCTGTCGGTACGCAACGACAGGTGCACGTGGCAGGAATTGCCCTCCCGCTCGTCGTATTTGGCCATGACCTTCAAGGCCGAACCGTGCTGGGCGGCGATCTCTTTCGCGCCGTTCTTGTAGATGACGTGATTGTCGCAGGTGCGCAGCGCATCGGTGTACTTGAACGCGATCTCGTGCTGGCCCAGGTTGCACTCGCCCTTGGCCGACTCGACCTGCATGCCGGCGTCGCGCATGCCGAGCCGGATCGCGCGCAGCAGCGGTTCTACTCGGCTGGTGCCAAGGATCGAGTAGTCGACGTTGTACTGGTTGGACGGGGTCAAACCCGAATAGCGCCTGGTCCACGCCTGCTCGTAGCTGTCGTCGAACAGGATGAATTCCAGCTCGGTGCCGACGTAGGCGGTCCAGCCGCGCTCGGCCAGCCGGTCGAGCTGGCGGCGCAGGATCTGGCGGGGTGACTCGATCACCGGCGTGCCGTCCAACCACTGGACGTCACAGAGCAGCAGCACGCTGCCCGGCTGCCACGGGATCGGCCGCAGGGTGCCCAGATCCGGGGCCATCACGAAGTCGCCGTAGCCGCGATCCCAGGACGAGATCTGGTACCCGTCGACGGTATTCATCTCGACGTCGACGGCCAGCAGGTAGTTGCAGCCCTCGCTGCCGTGCTCGAGCACATCGTTGAGAAAGTAGGTCGCGTCCAGCCGCTTGCCCTGCAGCCGGCCCTGCAGGTCGACCAGCGCCAGCACGACGGTGTCGACCGAGCCGTCCGACACCGCCACCCGCAGCGCCTCGATGTTCATCGGTGCCGGCATTCCGACCACCTCCTCTAAGGTCCGATCAACATACCTTCACCGGTTGCCGCGCGGAACCCTCAGCGGAGAAAGCCGCGCAGCAGGGCAGCCGTACCGTCCACGTGATCTGCCATCTCGTCCCGGGCCCGGTCGGTCTGACCACCCAGGATGGCCTCGACGATGCAGGCGTGCTGCACGTCGGAATGGGCGATGTTGGCGGGGATAACCGGAATGGCCCGAAGCAGCTCGTCCAGCCGCATCTGCACCTCGGCGACCACCGCGGTCACCGACGGGCTACCCCCGGTCGCCGCGATCGCCAGGTGCAGCCGGGAATCGGCCAGCCGGCGTTCGGTCGCCGAGCAACCGGTGGCGTCCTCCAGGTAGCGCAGCAGGCTGGCCCGGTCGGCGGCGGTGAGGGTTCGACTGGCGGCCAGCGCGGCGGCGCCGGGCTCGACCACCCGCCGCAGATCCAGGGCGTCGTCCAGGCTGTGCGTGATGGACTGCCCGATCTGGCTGGCCGAACGGGCCTTGGCCGGTTTCGGTGCCACCACGAACGTGCCGCCGCCACGCCCGCGACGCGACTCGACCAGGCCGGCGTCACGCAGCGCCCGGATCGCCTCGCGCAGGGTCACCCTGCTGACCCCGAGGGTGTCGGCCAGTTCCCGCTCCGGGGGCAACCGGGAGCCGACCACCAGGACCCCCAGCCGGATCCCCTGGGCCAGTCGCTCGACGGTGACCTCGAAGGCATTGCGCACCGGCACCGGGGAGAACACCGACTGCGCCCAGAGCGCCTCGACATTGCCCTCGACCGTCATCGCGCCGCCTGCTCGACGTGAGCCGCGTGATCGGCCTGATCGGCCTGATCGCTGCTGCCTCGGCTGGCTCGGCTTGCTGCGATGAGCGCCTCGAACAGCGCTGCGCCCTCGAATACCTCCGGATGCCACTGCACGCCCACCATCCAGCCCGGCCGGAGACATTCGACCGCCTCGACGGTGCCGTCGGACGTCCAGCCGGTGGCCACCAGACCGGCACCCAAGCGGTCCAGCGCCTGGTGGTGATAGGTCGCGACCTCGACCCGGGCGCCGAGAACGGTGGCCAGCAGCGACCCGTCCGCCAGTTCCACCTGGTGCCGGCCGTGCACTCCGACGGTGGGGCAATGCAGGTCGGTGCCGAGCAGGTCCGGCAGGTGCTGCACCAGATCGCCACCGAGCGCCACATTGAGCACCTGCATGCCGCGGCAGATCGCAAGCACCGGCATGGCCCGCTCGATCGCTGCCCGGGTCAGGGCCAGCTCCCAACCATCGCGATCCTGCCGGGACGTGCCGGTCAGTTCGTGGCGGCCGGCGCCGTAGCGGGCCGGATCGACGTCCGCGCCGCCGGCCAGCACCAAGCCGTGCAGGCCGTCCAGCACCGACTCGACCGCCTCGACCGGGCCCGGCGGCAGCAGCATCGCCACCCCGCCGGCACCGGTTACCGCGCGGGCATAGCTGGCCGGCAGCAGGTCAGCTGGCTCGTCCCAGACGCCCCAGCGGGCGGGCTCACGATAGGTGCTGAGCCCAATCCGCGGGGGATCGTCGCGATTGTCGTGTCGGCGCACCACCAAATGGTACGGGCAGCAGGCCGCTGCATTCATCGTCTCGTAACCAACTAGCAACGATGCCAGCTGACATACCCGACAAAGGTCTGCCCACTAGACCGATGTTGCCGCCCGGGCCTATCATTCCGACACCTGCGCACCGAGGAGTCATACCGTGGTCGAAGCAACTGAGCTGAACGACGACGAGCGGATGCTGGCCGAACTCGGCTACAAGCAAGAGCTGAATCGCTCGTGGTCCGGGTTCTCCAACTTTGCCATCTCGTTCTCGATCATCTCGATTCTGGCTGGCTGTTTCACCAGTTTCGGGCTTGGCTGGAACAACGGCGGGCCGGCCGCCATCGCCTGGGGCTGGCCGATCATCGCCTCGTTCATCCTGGTCATCGGTCTGTGTATGTCCGAGCTGGTGTCGGCCTTTCCGACGTCCGGCGGCATCTACTGGTGGGCCTCGAAACTGGGTGGCGCCAAGGCCGGCTACTACACCGGCTGGCTGAACCTGATGGGCCTGCTCGCTATCGATGCCTCGGTCGCCTACGGCTGCGCGACCTTTCTGGACTCGACGATCGGGCAGTTCAGCGACTCGTGGGTCAGCCACTATTCGTTGAACCGGGTCTTCATCGAGTTCATGATCATCCTGCTGCTGGCCGCCCTGGTGAACATCTTCTCCAGTCACCTGCTGGCGATTCTCAATAACATCTCGGTCTGGTGGCACGTCGTCGGCGCGTCCCTGGTGGTGCTGGTGCTGATCTTCGGGCTGAAGGCACACGCCCACCACGCCAGCGTCTCGGCGGTATTCACCCACACCGTCAACAACACCGGCCTGTTCGGTGGTCACACCCACGGCTTCGGTTTCATCCTGTACGTGCTGCCGTTGTCGGCCATCCTGACCCAGTACACGATCACCGGCTATGACGCCTCGGCGCACCTGTCGGAAGAGACCAAGAGCGCGGCCAACTCCGCGGCCAAGGGAATCTGGCGATCCATCTTCTACTCCGGCATCGGCGGCTGGATCCTGTTGCTGGCCTTCCTGTTCGCGGTGCAGGATCAGTCCGGCGTCACCGCTGGCGGTGGCGGTGTCGCGCTCATCTTCGGCCAGGCGCTCACCCCGCACGTGGCCGGCTTCGTGCTGTTCATCTCCACCGCAGGGCAGTTCTTCTGCACGGTGGCCTGCATGACCTCGACCACCCGGATGCTCTTCGCCTTCAGCCGGGACGGTGCGGTGCCGGGTGGCCGGTACTGGTCCAAGCTCAACGCCAACCGGGTGCCGGTCTACGGCGTGGTGGTGTCGGCGGTCATCGCGATCGTGCTGACCCTGCCGGCCCTGGTCAAGGTGGACATCGGCGGCGCCCCGGTGCCGGTCGCGTTCTTCGCGGTGGTCTCGATCGGCGTGATCGGCCTCTACGTGGCCTTCGCGATCCCGATCTACCTGCGGCTGCGGGCCGGGGCGAACTTCACCCCGGGTGGCTGGACGCTCGGTCCGAAGTACCGCTGGATGTGCACGGTGGCCCTGATCGAGATCGCGGTGACCTCGGTGGTGGCGCTGCTACCGACCTCGGCCGGTGGCGCGCCGTGGTATCCCGGGTTCGCCTGGAAGTTCGTCAACTACACGGTGCTGGTGGTGCCAGGCGCGTTGATCCTGCTGTGGGTGTACTGGCACGTGTCGGTGAAGAACTGGTTCACCGGACCCAGGGTCACCCTGGACAAGCCGATCGCCGGCAGCGCCGCGCCTGGGCTGGACGCCCCTCGCTGACGCTCGGTCGATGCTCGCTCAGCTGTGCTCATCACCTCGCTGCGCTCCTCCCTCGCTGACGCTCGGTCGATGCTCGCTCAGCGGGCACGCGAACTACCATCGCAGCAGGGTCAACCCGACCCGGTAACACCCGGTTGCGGCAGGTGAGGGTCGAGCGCGGACATGGTGCACAGCAGTTCGATGCGCCGCCGGCTCGAACTCAGTGCCCGGCTGGTGTCGTCCTGGCGGCCGACCGGTAGCCGGTTGCGCGGTCTGGTGCGGTCGATGACGACCTCGTACCTTGCCCTCGGAATCACCCTCTACATCTTGCCGGGCCGCCAGTCCGCCGGGCCGCTGGCGGTGCTCGGGCTGGTGATCGTGGTGGCAGCGGTCGGTGTGCTGCTGCGTCCGGTGCTGCTCGGCCTGGCGGTGGTGCTCGGCTCGTTCGGCCTGCTGCTGATCGGGGTGCTCACTCAGGCGATCATCCTCGACATCGCCCTGGGCATAGCGCCGGACGTCGAGGTGGGCAGCCGGCCCGCCGTGCTGCTGGTGTCGTGGGTGGCGGCGACCGTCGCGGCCCTGGTCAACTGGCTCTTCGACGCCGGCAACGAGGACTCCTTTCTTGCCCAACTGCTCGGCCGGGCGGTCCGGGTGGCGCACCGCCAGCCCCTCGCCGGCCGGCCGGCGGGCCCCGGCACGCTGATCGTGCAGCTCGACGGGGTCGGTGAGGACCTGCTGCGCCAAGCCATCACCGCGGGGACGGTGCCGACCCTGTCACGCTGGCTGCGTAGCGGCAGCCACCGGCTGCGGGGCTGGCACACCGGGCTACCGGCCACCACGCCAGCCGGGCAGGCGGTGTTGCTCTACGGCGACACCGAGCAGGTTCCGTCCTTTCGCTGGTATGAAAAGGAATCCGGCCGCTTGGTGGTGGCCAACCACCCGCGCGACGCGGCCGAGATCGAGCAGCGGCTGTCCACCGGCCGCGGCCTGCTCGCCGACGGCGGGGTGAGCGTGTCCAACCTGTTCTCCGGCGACGCGCCGACCCGACTGCTGACCATGAGCGACGCCCGGTTGCCCCCTCGGTCCACCCGAGGGCTGGCATCGTTCGCCACCGCCAAGGGCGGCCTGGTGCGCTCGATCGTGGTGTTCGGCGGCCAGGTGATCGCCGAGCTGTACCAGGGCCGCCGGCAGCGCCGCCGTGACGTGCTGCCCCGGGTGCGCCGGGGCGGGGTGTTCGCCCTGGTGCGCGGGGTCACCACCGCGCTGCTGCGCGACCTGAACGTGGCCATCGTCGCCGAGCAGATCGCCCGCGCCGCGCCGGTGATCTTCGTCGACTTTCTCGACTACGACGAGGTCGCCCACCATGCCGGGCCGAGCCGGCCGGAGTCGATGCGCACGCTGGACGGGCTGGACCGGCTGTTGCGGTTCTTCGCCGAGGTGATCGAGGCAACCGGTCGCGATTACGACATCGTGGTGGTCTCCGACCACGGCCAGGCCCAGGGCGCCACCTTCGGCCAGCTCAGCGGCACCAGCCTGCACGAACTGGTCAGCTCGCTGTGCGTACCGGCCCCGGCCGGTGACGGCGGCGGCGCGGGAGCGGCCGGGATCGACTCGGCGCCGGCCGAGCGGTGGACCCCGCTCAACCTGCTGCTGACCGGGGTCGCCAGGTCACAGAGCCCGGCTGCCCGGGTGATGAGCCGCACCCGGGATCCGGAGCAGCAGGTCACCCTGGGTCAGCCGGTCGGGGACCGGGATTCGGTGGCCGACCCGGCCGGCCTGGTGGTGGCCGCGGCCGGCAGCCTGGCGCACATCTACCTGGCCGAGGTCGCCGGGCAGGTGCCCCGCGAGGTGATCGAGGCCCGGCACCCGGGCTTGATCGACGCGCTGGCCGGCCATCCGCAGATCGGTGCGGTGCTGGTCCGCTCGCAGCAGCCGGACGGGCTGGTGGTGCTGGGCGCGCACGGCTGGCGGTTGCTGGACGGATCGCGAGCAGTGGCCGGCAGCGGCCTGGACCCGCTGAGCGACTACGGCGTCCGGGCGGCCGGTGACCTCACCGCGCTGGCCGGTCGCCGCCACGTCGGAGACCTGATCGTGCTCGGCCGCTTCGATCCGGCCAGCGGCGAGGTGGTGGCCTTCGAAGAGCTGGTGGGCTCGCACGGTGGCCTGGGCGGCGGCCAGACCGAGGCGATCTTCTTGCATCCGGCGGGCTGGCCGGTGCCGGTGGGCGTGCTGTCGGGCCTGCAGGTCCACCGGGTGCTACTCGAGCGCGTCCGCCCGGTGACCGGCCAGGCCCCGGCCTCGGTCGGCCAGACCGCGAGCCGGCCATGACCGGACCGCCCCCCGACCTGTCGAGATCCCTGCAGATCACCTGGTGGGGGCATGCCACGGCGAGCATCGACCTGGCCGGCGTCCGGGTGCTCACCGACCCGATCTTCGCGGCCCGGCTGGCACACCTGCGCCGGCTGGGCGGCCCGCTGCCGGCACCGGCCGCCCGCCAGGCCGATCTGGTGGTCATCTCGCACCTGCATCGTGACCACCTGCACCTGCCGTCGCTGGCCAGCCTGCCGCCGGGCACCCGGATCATCGGTCCGCGCGGCAGCGCCGCCGTGGCAGGCCGGCCCGAGCCCGGCCTGGCTGACCGGATCGAAGAGGTGACGGCCGGCGACCAGGTCACGGTCGGCGGGCTGCAGGTCCAAGCCGTGCCGGCCGAGCATGACGGCCGGCGGGCTCCTGGCTCCCGGTTTCGTGGCACGGCGCTGGGCTACCTGCTGCGTCCGCGGGCCGGCACCGGCCCCAGTGTCTGGTTCGCCGGCGACACCGGCCTGTTCGACGGCCTGACCGAGATCGGCCCGGTAGACCTGGCGGTGGTGCCGGTCGGCGGTTGGGGACCGACCCTCGGGCCCGGTCACCTCGACCCGGGCCAGGCCGCCGAAGCGGTTCGCCGGGTGGCGGCCGGCCATGCGGTGCCGATCCACTACGGGACGTTCTGGCCAGTTGGCCTGCGCCGGCTGCGTCCGGCCACCTTCGGGCGGTTGTTCGATCAGCCCGGCGTCCGGTTCAGTCACGAGCTGGCCGCGCTGACCGGGGCTCGCTGCCACCTGCTGGCACCGGGCCAGACCAGCCGGACTGCGATCGGTCGGGCATGAGCGGCAGCGGTTTCGGGCTCGGTTACCTGCTCGGGATGTTCGGCGTGGTCGCCTTCGGCGCGGTGATTCCGGTGGTCCCGACCGGCGCCGCGGTGAGCGTCGGAGCCGCACTGGCCGAGCGCGATCACATCGTGTTGCCGGTGCTGGTGGTTGCCTTCGGAGCCGCCGGCGCCTATCTCGGTGACATCCTGACCTACGCGGTGCTGCGGCTGGCCGGCCGGGCCGCCGGCCGGCGATCGAATCGCCGGTCCGCCCCGGGCGCCAGGTTGCCGGCCTGGTTGCCGCACTGGTGGGACGCCGAGCAGCGGGCGCTGACCCTGGCCCGGGTCAATGCCGAGATCGAGAACCACGAGCTGCGCACCCTGCTGCTGTCCCGGCTGGTGCCCGGTGGCCGGATCCCGGTGCTGCTGGCGGCCGCGGTCGGCGGCTACCCGTGGCGGCGGTTCGCGGTGGCCGATCTGGCGGCGGCCACCCTGTGGGCCTCGGTGTACGCCGCGATCGGGCTGCTCGGCCGGGTGGTGTTCCCCGAGCCGTGGCAGGCGGTGGTGGCCGCGATCGCGCTGGTGCTGCTGGTCAGCCTCATCAGCAACCGGCTGGCCCGTCGCCGGCAATCGGCCCCGACCGGTCGGCAGCCGATCGAGGGTCGCAGCGAGGCCGGCTAGGCCGATCGCGGGTCCAGGGGCTGATGGCCGGTCCCCTCAACGACTACGGTCGAGGACGTGCGTGCCATCAGCTACACCCGTACCGGAGCTCCCGACGTGCTGACCCTCGGCGAGCGAGCGGTGCCCGAACCCGGCGCCGGCCAGGTCCGGGTGCGCGTCCACCGTAGTGGGGTCAACCCGACCGACTGGAAGTCCCGCCGCGGCGGCGGCTCGCCCGGGCCGGTCGACCCGCCGCAGGTGCCCGGCCAGGACGGCGCGGGGGTGATCGACGCGGTTGGCGCCGGTGTCGACGCCGGCCTGACCGGCCAGCGGGTGTGGATCTGGGAGGCGGCCTACCAGCGTCCCGACGGCACCGCTCAGGAGTACACGGTCATCCCGGCCCGGCAGGTCGTGGTGCTGCCGGGCGCCGCCAGCTTCGACCTCGGCGCCAGCCTCGGCATCCCGTTCCTGACCGCGCACCGGGCGCTGACGGTGACCGAGGACGGCCCGAACCGGCTCGGTCCGGGCACCCTGGCCGGCCGGACGGTGCTGGTCGCCGGCGGCGCGGGCGCGGTCGGCAACGCCGCCATCCAGCTCGCGCGGTGGTCTGACGCCCGGGTCATCAGCACCGTGAGCAGCCCGCAGAAGGCCCAGCTGGCCGCCGCGGCCGGCGCAGACCAGGTGGTCGACTACCGCCGCGAGGACGTCCGGGCCGAGGTGCGCAAGCTGGCGCCGGACGGGGTCGACACCATCGTCGAGGTGGCACCGGCCGCCAACGCCGCCCTGGACACCGCGGTGCTGGCCCGGGGCGGCTCGGTGGCCATCTATGCCAACGACGGTGGTGCGGAGCTGACGCTGTCGATCCGCGACCTGATGGTGCCCAACGCGCGCTGGCAGTTCGTGCTGGTCTACACCGCGCCGCACGAGGCGAAGGTTCGGGCGGTCGCCGATGTCGAGGCCGCGGTCGCCGCCGGAGCGATCCGGGTCGGCAGCGCGGCCGGCCTGCCGCTGCATCACTTCTCACTGGCCGAGGCGGCGCAGGCGCATGCCGCGGTCGAGCAGTCGGTGGTGGGTAAGGTGCTGCTGGACGTGCGCGACTGAGCCCCGCGCGCCGGATCTGGCCCGCGCGCTCGAGTGGAGGAGCCCGGTGAGCAAGCAGACGATGCTGTACCTGCCGGTGATCCACCGCAGCTACGAGCGATTCCTGACCAGGCATGCCGACGCCGACCAGGTGCTGATTCTCGGTACCGGCTTCGGTTCGGTTTTCCCGAGCATCACCAAGGAGATTCGCGCGATCAGCCCCGATCGGGCGGCGGCGCTGGCGCGGACGATCCTGCCCGGGGTCGAGGTCTGCGTGGTCGAGCCGGACACGGTGGGGCAGGCGGTGACCGCCGAGCTGCTGGTGGTTCCGGACGAGGCCATGATGCGCGAGCTGGTCCTCGATTTCGAGCTGGCGACGGGCCGTACTGTCCGCTATGAAAGGACGTTCCTACGCTGGGAACGGTCCTGGAGCGAGGCCGGCCAGCCAGCCGAGTCCCACGGCAGCAGCACGGCCGACGAGCTGGCAGGCAAATTCATGCGGCAGGCGATCGAGGCCGCGCAGGCCAGTTCGGACTGGTGGCGGCAGGTGGGCGCGGTCGCCGTCAAGGACGGCACGGTGCTGTCGGTGCGGCACAACCGGCACTTGCCGAGCGACTATTCCCCATACATCGACGGTGATCCGCGCAACGATTTCAGCCGCGGCGTGCGTCCTGACCTGTCCACCGCGATTCACGCCGAGGCCGAGCTGGTGGCCGTGGCCGCCCGCGACGGGGTGGTGCTGGCCGGCGCCGAACTCTACGTCTCCACCTTTCCGTGCCCGGCCTGTGCCCGGCTGATCGCGGCGGCCGGCTTCCGGCGCTGCTACTTCGCCGGACCGTACGCGATGTTGGACGGCGATCAGATCCTGAAGTCGGCCGGGGTCGAGCTGATCTGGGTGGATCTGTCCGGCCCGCTCGACTAGCCGACCGGTCCGGAGCTGAACCGCATCCGCAGCGACCGGTCGGCGGCCGGGTCGGCGACCAGCACGTGCACGTGCACGTGGGCGATGGTGCCGCCGGTGTGGGCCGGGTCGCCGTTGCGGATTCCTATTCCGTAGTAAGCCAGTTCGTAATACGTCCGAACGTGGCCGAGCGCGCTCCAGAAGTCCTGCTGCGCGGCCGGCGGCAGGTCCAACACGTCGGTCACGTGGGCGTGCGGCACCAGCAACAGGTGCAGCCGCGCGCTGGAGTAGGGGAACTTGTTGGGCGTGAGAATCCAGTGCTCGGATTCCCACAGCACCCGTTGGCCCGCCTCCTGGCGCAGGTGCTGCGGGCAGAAGATGCAGATACCGGCTTCTTGCAGTTGCTGCATGTCCTGCAACTGCTGCTCGGACCGGGCGTGTTCGAAATGGTAGAGCGTCACGGCGCGACCGGGATGTTGGCGATACCCGGGTGCGGCTCGTAGTCGGCCAGGCTGAAGTGCTCGGCCCGGAAGTCGCGAAGCTGGCCGACCTGCCGGCCCGCGTCGGTCAGCTCGACGGTGGGCAGCCGGCGGGCCGGCCGGGTCAACAGCTCCCGCATGCTGTCGATCTGGTCGTGATAGACGTGGGCATCGGAGATCGTGTGGTAGTAGACGCCGGCCTGGTAGCCGGTCAGTTGCTCGATCATCAACACCAGCGCGGCGTACTGGATCATGTTCGAGGGCACTCCGACCGGGACGTCGCCCGATCGCTGGTACATGTGCAGGTGAATCCGCTCGCGCAGGATCCGCACGTGCACCCAGCCGTGACAGGGGGCGATCGTCGTCCTGGGCGTCTTGCCCTTGCCGCGCACCTGATACTGCGGGATCCAGGGCGAGACGAAGTGGGTGCGAATGTCGGGCAGTTCCACGATCTGCTGGATCAGGTGCTCGAACTGGTCGAACGGCGGCCCCTCGCTGGTCGGGAACCGGCGAAACGCCCCGCCGTAGGAACCCGGGCCGATGTCACCCGGCGGCAGCCCCCGGGAGGTGGTCTTGGCCTCTGTCGCCCAGGGCCGCCACCAACCACAGCCGAAGGACTCGAACTCGTCCAGCGTGGTGGCACCGTTGATGAAGGCGCACAGCTCGCCGATCGGCTTGGTCCAGAAGGACTTCAGGCTGCGGTCCGCGATCACCGGAAAGCCGTTCGCGAGGTCGTAGTGCAGGCTCTGCTGTATCAGGGTGCGGGCCATCGGACCCTGCCGCGAGGGGACGTCCTCGCCGAACTCCAGGATGCGCCCGACCAGCTCGCGGTACTGGCTGTCCGGCGTGCGCGCGGCGACCTCGCGATAGTGCACGTGAGTACTCCCTGATCGGTTTCGTACAACAGGTACTGGGCTTTCGCGCGTCAGGGAACGGCCGGCGCTGGCTGGCCACCGTCCGGATCGGCCAGCTTGAGCTGGATCCGACGCAGCCGTGCCGAGGTGCTCACCGTCGCCATCCGGTCCAGCACCTCCACCCGGCCGCACGGACCGGCTTCGAGTTCGGCGATCTCGGCCGCGGAGTAGGTCTCGGCGGTGGCGACCAGTACGTCGGGCTGGACGGCCCGGATCAGCGCCCACCGCGGGTGCACGGGCTGCTTGAGGGTCACGATGCCCACCCCGCGCTGATGGGTGACCATCCGCAACCGTTCCATCTCCGGGACGGCCGGCCGGTCCGGGCCCTTGCGCTGGCGGATCTTGTCGTCGCTGTCGATGCCGACCACCAGAAAGTCACCGAGGTTGCGGGCCGCTTCGAGATACATCGAGTGGCCTTCATGGATTATGTCGAAGCTGCCGCTGGTCAGGGCCACGCACAGCCCCAGCGTCTTGAGCGCCTGGCTGATCCGTGACAGCTGCGCGTAGTCCTCGATATAGCGCGAGTCGAAGTTGGAGGCGTCCTCCAGCAGGCTGCGGTACTGCGACCTCGGCCCGACGACGGCTGGGCCGTCGAGCCGGTCACGGCTCACATAGTGGTCTGAGCTGCGCACCAGTCCGGACCTCCACCTCGCGTTCGTGACCCGCCGCTTTTCGCAGTCGCGATGCTACCGCCTCGCCCGGTGGGCCACCGGCGATGCACCGGCCGCCACCTCCCGCGAGCCCGCCGGGGCATTGCCGGCGGGCTGGCTAGAGTGGCCCGATGGCCGCCGCGGACACCCTGCATCGGGTTCACCGGCTCTACCGGGCGTTCCAGAGCGGCGAGCTGGCTCGGCTGGCCAAGCACGAGGTTGCCCCGGTGCTGGCGGCCGGCAGCAGGCAGAACTACCTCTACTTCACCCTGCCGGTCTGTCTGAACTACCAGCGGAACTCACCGGCACTGTGGCAGGCCGCACTCGACACCTGGGACGACCCGGCCACCAGGTTCGTCTTCTTTCCCGAGCAGGTTGCCCGCCGGCCGGTCGAGCAGAGCGCCGCGGCGCTGATCGAGCACCGGCTGGCCCTGCAGACCCAGCGCCACCCCTGGATCTGGACCACCGTGTGTCGCACCCTGCACGAGCACTTCGACGATGACCCGCGACAGCTGATCGCCCGCGCCGGTAACGACATCCTCTCGCTGCGCCAGCTACTTCAGGTCCAGCTCAAGGCGGGCTTTCCGTACCTGTCGGGTGACAAGCTGTCCAACTACTGGGCGTTCATCCTGATGTCGTTCACCGACGTCCGGTTCGACAATCCGGAGGAGATCTCGATCATCCCGGACACCCACGTGATCAAGAGCAGCGTCCGGCTCGGCGTGGTACCCGCCGAGGCCTCGCCCGGCCAGGTCGCGCGGGCCTGGCGGGAGCTACTGGTCGGTAGCGAGTTACTGCCGGTGCAGTTGCACCCGGTGCTCTGGCACTGGAGCCGGGCCGGCTTTCTACCCGCGGTGTGAGTGAGTGTGAGCAGGAATCGAAGGGAATCATCAGCGTGAACATCACCGAGACCAGCGAGCTCGACGCCGCCACCCTGCTGGCGGCGCTGCGCCAGACCCCGTTGCGTGGCTTCGGTTGCGCCCGGCCGTACGAGCATGCCGAGCTCGCGCTGGTGCCGGACCTCGATCCCGGGTCGCTGGCGCCGGCGCAGAACTACGTACTGCGTCCGAACCTGCGCCGGATCGCCCAGCTGCGGGCGGCCCTGCTCGGCATCGGCCGGGACCTGTTCGCGCTGACCGGCGGGCTCTACCTGCGCACGGCCGAATCCGGCGCGGAGCTGATTCCGGTCATCCCGCCGATCATCGAGCAGTCCCACGAGCCCGACGGCAGCACCGTGCTGCTGATCAGCGACGGCCTGCACCGGGTGTATTCCGCACGCCAGGCAGGCAGCACGATCGCTGCGATCGTGGTCACCAGGCTGCCCGCCGAGTACCCCTACTACGCCTACCCGCTGCGCGGCGGCTGGTCCCAGGTCACCGAACTGGCCGAGTTGCCGACCGGGCATCAGAAGAAGGACTACCGCCAGCCGGAGCACTACAAGGCCCTGTTCCGCGACTTCAACGCGGTGCTGCCGGGCCTGCAGCAGCAGCGGGACCGAACCAACCCGGCCCACCTCACCGCCGGCTTTTAATCGCCGGCCCGCCTGGACCGGTCCAGCGCAGCCTGCTTGGTCATCAGCTCGCGGCCCAGCCAGAGGGCGTGCGATACCAGGCTGACTGCCTGGTCGCCGATGATCTCGCGTTCGATCTTGGCCGCCCGGTCGGCGCGGTATTGCTTGATCAGCAGGCCGGCGTGCCGGTGCTCGGCCACGATCTCGCCGGCCTCGGGATCGACGCTCACCACGAAGTAGCCATGCGGATCCTCGCGCAGCGCATGCCGGCCGGTGTGCCGGTCGACGTCGGAGTCGGTGTGCCAGGATCGGGCAATCCCCTGCGCCAGCTGGTAGTTCGGGCTACCCGGATCGATGCCGAGGCTGTGGCTGATCACGGTGATCGGGCCCGGTTGCATGGCACAGCGCTCGGCGACGAAACGCTGGATGGCCATCAAGCCGTACACGTTGCGCAACCAGGCGTTGAGCAGGTTGTGCGAGCGGTAGGTCGCGGTCAGCGTGAGCCGGCCGGCGGATCGGCGGAAGAACAGGGTGACCAGGCACGGCGCGGCCGACTCGGCACCCGGACGGTGCCCGATCAGGTCGTGCGGGGTGTCCCAGATCGAGATGTAGGCATGGCGGGTCTCCGGATCCAGCCGCAGCGACTCGGCCACCGCTGCCAGGGTGTCGGCAGCCGCTGTGCTGCCGGCTGCCGCCGGACTGTCGGCCGCCGCTGTGCTCTGGGCGAAGTAGCCCCGCAGCCGGTTGCCGTAGGAGTAGGACAGGTCCGGTGCGAGCTCGGGCTGCAGGATGTCGTGTTGGTAGCGCTCCAGATCAGCCAGCGCGAAGCCGAATCCCCGCAACAGCGCGGCCGGCTCGTTGACCGGCTCGGTGATCACCACCCGGGCGTTGAGCAGTTCCAGCCGCAGGCCCTTGACCAGCTGGACCGGACGGCCGAATCGGACGGCCCGCGTCACCAGCTCCTCCCAGCAGTCCACCGGGTGCCGGCGCACCACCTGATGGGCGGTCACGTCCGAGGGCAGGTAGCGGTAGTCCTGCGGCGCCATCGCCGGCAGCTCCACCCGAACCCGCTCGCCGGACCAGTCCGCCGTCCGGGCCGGCAGCGCGGCCAGGTAGCCCGGCAACCGCTGCGGCAGGTCGGGGTCTGAGAAGGTGCCGAGGTAGCCGAAGCTGAGAGTGGCCCGCAGCCGCTCGGCGTCGAAGGCCTCGACCACCGGAAAGATCCGGTCGGTGCCGGCAATCCTGAACACGCTGGTGCCCAGCAGCTCGTCCGGCTGCACGCCCTCGCGCAGAAAGGCCTCGACCTCGGCGCAGGTGCCCATACCGAGGTCCTCACCGACCGCGATCAGGTGCCGCAGCTGCGGGTTGAACAGCAGGTTGCACAGCATCGCGTGCAGGCCGTCGCCGTAGAGGTTCGACACGACGGCCACCCGGCTGGTCTCGGGATCGAGGATGCCCGGCGCGAGCTGGCGGAGCCGGCGCTCGGCCGCCCTCCACGGCGTCCAGAGCGTGACGATGCCGAAGTCACCGGTGGGGTTCACCAGGTGCAGCCGCTCCGGGTAGTGGAGCGCCTCGAACCTCATCCGGCGACCCTATCGGCCACCCCCGACGGCGGCGGTAGGTTGGCCGGCATGGTGATGACGGCGACGCGCATCGCGGCAGCGGTCCGGGACGGCGAGCTGACCGCTCGATCGGCGGTCGAGGCGGCGCTGGGCCGGATCGCCGAGCGCGACCCCGGGATCTGTGCGTTCCGGACGGTCCGCGCCGAGCGGGCGCTCGCCGAAGCCGACGCAGTCGACGCCGACCCCGGCCGGGACGGCCTGCCGCTGGCCGGAGTGCCCATCGCGATCAAGGACAACGTCGCGGTGGGCGGCGAATCGATGGGCAATGGCTCGGCCGGCAGCGACCCGATGCCGCACCGCGCTGATCACGAGGTGGTGCGCCGGCTGCGGGGCGCCGGTGCGGTGGTGCTCGGGCTGACCAACGTCCCCGAGCTGTGCGTCTTCGGCACGACCGACTCGGCGACCAGCATTACCCGCAATCCTTGGCGGCTCGATCGCAGCCCCGGCGGCTCGTCCGGCGGCAGCGCGGCGGCGGTCGCGGCCGGCATGGTGGCGGTGGCGCATGGCAACGACGGCATGGGCTCGATCCGGATTCCGGCTGCCTGTACCGGCCTGGTCGGGATCAAGCCCGGCCTGGGGACGGTACCGGCCGGGCTGGGCAATGGTTCCTGGTTCGAGATGGCCGAGAACGGCCCGCTGGCCACCAACGTCGCCGACTGCGCCCTGATGCTGTCGGTGCTGGCCGGCCGACCCGAACTCGCCCGCCTCGACGCCGGTGACCGGCCACCGCTGCGGATCGGGGTGTCGGTGCGAGCCCCGCTGGTGGGCCTGCCGGTCGATCGCGATTTCGTCGCCGCAGCCCGCGACAGCGCCGGCCTGCTCGCAGGCGCCGGCCACCCGGTGCGCGCCGCCGAGTTGCGTTACCCGACCCTGGCCGGCCCGGCCGCGCTGGCCCGCTGGTTCGCTGGCACCGAACTGGACGCGCGGCTGCTCGCCGACCGATCGCGCATGGACCGCCGGGTCGCCCGACAGGCCCGGCTCGGACGTGCGGTGCTGGCCGCCGGTGGACCGCGACCGGGCGGGCGTCAGGCGATGCGGCGAGCGGCCGAGCGGTACTTCGCTGATCTCGACGTACTGCTTACCCCCGCCCTGGCCCGGCCGCCACTGCCGGCCGTCGCCTGGAGCCAGCGCGGCTGGGCGGCCAACGTGCTGGCCAACGTCCGTTACGCCCCGTTCGCCGCCCCCTGGAACCTGATCGGCTGGCCGGCGATGGCGGTTCCGGCCGGGCTGAACCCGGATGGCCTGCCACTGTCGGTGCAGTTGGTGGCCCGGCCCGGCGGCGAGGCGATGCTGCTGCAGGTAGCCGGCCAGCTGGAGCGGCTGAACCCCTGGCCCCGGCTGGCGCCCGCGTACCGGCAGGACTGAACTCCGGCAGGACCGTCCTACCGGAAGGACGGTGCCACCGGAAGGACCGGGCCACCGGAAGGACTGGGCCACCGGAAGGACCGGGCCACTGGAAGCACTGTGCCACCGGAAGGACGGTGCTACCGGAAGGACTGAGCGGCGGGCGGTTAGCGGCCGAACCGGGCGGCGCGGCGGCTCCAGTCGAGCGCGCCGGCCTGCAGCACGTCGGTGACCGGCTGCGAGCCGGCGGCCAGTACCCGGCGCGCGGCCAGCCAGGACATCACCGACCAGCGCGAAGCGGCCGACAGCACCGATCCGGCGCTGGCCCACGAGCCGATCGACAGCACCGAGGCCGCGGAGCCGACCGAGCCCACCGAGAGCAGCGAGCCCACCGAGCAGATCGACAGCACCGAGCCGTCCGAGCAGATCGACAGGATCGAGTTGCGGGAGCGGTAGGACCAGCGCGATCCGCGGTCAGCGTGCATCGGGTCAGCCTAAGCCCTGCGATGCGTGGTTGTCAGGGTCACGCGTGCTGACTCGGCCGCCGTCTATGCGTACAGTGTGTGTATAGCTACGCACACCGCGAAGGGATCAGCCATGGGACGCGCGAATGTCTACCTGCCCGACGACCTCGAGCGCCGGGTCAGAGCGGCCCGGGTGCCGATCTCGGAGGTGTGCCAGCGGGCCTTGCTGGCTGCCGTCGAAGCTGCCGAAGCCGCGCCGCATCCGTTCGGCGAGGTGGTTGGCGAGCAGTTCCGGCAGGGCTGGCAGGCCGGCGTCGACTGGACCGCGTCCGCCAACCAACTCCAGCTACTGGGCCTGCTGCGCGAACAGCGGCTGGCCGAGATTCCGGCCGAGGCGCTGCCGCACGACCTGTACGCGCTGACCCAGGAGCAGTCGCTGGGCTGGGAGGCCGGCTTTCTGGAAGGCGCTCGATCGGCGCTTCGGGACCTGGTGGCCTCGCTGCCGGCCGCTACCCCGTCCGCGTCCGAGCGGACGGACGGGCCAGCGGACGGGGCAACGGACGGGACGGGCGGGGCAACCTCGGTCGCGGACCAGCCACCGGCCACCGAACCGGACCCGGCCGGCACGAACCCGGGCGGCACGAACCCGGGCGGTCCGGACCCGGGCGGTCCGGCGACCGGAGACGGGCTGGGCGATGATTCCGGCTGCCACATCGGGCACACCATCGACGGTGAGCCGGTGTCCGTCGACCCGCACGCCGCGGTGCGGGCCGGCAGGAGCCCGCTGTTCGCGATCCTGGGCGAGGCAGATCAGCGGGCCGCACTGTCGCTGAGCGTGGCTCAGGACGCCGCGGCGCGCGGCACCGCGGTATTGCTGGTGGACCTGTCCGGCCAGCTGACCGCGCACGCCACCGGGCTCGGCAAGAACGTCCGGATCGTGCGCAACCAACTGGCGCTACCGCCGCTGGACGAGCTGGCCGGTGGCGCGGTGGGCCTGGGCGGGCTGTGGCAGACCCTGTCACAGCTGTCCGGCGGCGCCGGCCTGTCGCAGCTGCTCAACAAGCGACCGGGCGCGAACCTGATCGAACCCGGCTACCTCACCGTGCTCGACCTGTCCGGCGATGGCGCACTCGGCACCGCGATCTCGGCCGCCCAAGGCCTGGCCGGACTGCTCGGCCCGGCGGACTTCCCCCGGTTGTTGCAGGTCGATCTGCCCTCGACGGTGACCATTCCGGCTGGCCTCTCGGCACGCCTTGGCCGGATCATCCGCACCGCACGCGAGCAGAACGCGGCCGTCGGCCTGTCCGCCGAGAGCGCCGGTACGGTCAGCCAGCTGGCCGGCAGCGGTGCGCTGCTGTCCACCGTGTTCGCCTTCGCCACCAGCAGCCCGGCCGAGGCGGACCGGCTGCGTGACCTGCTCGGGGCCGGGGCGCCGGTGCTGCTCAACGCACCGGGCGCGAGCCACCAGCCCGGCGACGAGAGCTGGGCGGTACTGCGCGATCTGTCCGGCCGGCTCGGTCAGGTCCGGATCGGCGCTGCCTGAGCCGTCGACCACCGTCGGCGCGGCGATCCGGGCCGATGGCCGCTAACGCAACGCAGAGACCGAGGCGGTGAACCTGGCTTCGATGGTAGCCAGTAGCTCCTGCGGCACCGGATCCAGCGACGGTGCGTCCGAGTCGCCGCCCATCCCCGCGCTGGTGGCCTGCGCGGCCCAACCCGAGCTTCGATGCCCCGCGCCGGCGTTATCGCCGCCCAGCAGTCCGACATCGGCAACGTGCTCGACCCGGATCAGCGATCCGCCGAGCGCCTGGGCATAGTCACGTCCCTTGTCGATCGCGGCGCCGATGGCTGCCGCCCGCACCTGTGGCCAGCCAGGGTTGTCGGCGTCCACCTGCCAGGACACCGAGTGAACCCGCAGCTGCTCCACCGCCGCGAGCCTCGAGCCGAGCAGGTCGAGCAGGTCGAATGCGCGGGCCGCCACCGCCAATGACACGGTCGCGTGCACCCGGCCGGTCGGGCCGTGCCGTCCGGTCTGCTCGTCGTAACTGTGTTCGGGCTGGGTGGTTGCCGAGTAGACCGACCAGCTCAGCGGCAGCCGCTGACCGGCCTCAGCGCTCAGCGGTACGCCGCCGAGCCCGCGCAGCTCGGTGAGCACCCGCTCCAGAACCGCCGTAGTGATCTGCAGCGAC
>JBPCPA010000010.1:0-14663 GCA_050999655.1 Jatrophihabitans sp. | reverse complement strand
GCCGACGGCTGACCTCCGACTTGCGGTCGGGGTACTCGCGGCGTGGGCGGCGCTGCTGTGGGGCCTGGCCCGCTCGGCAACCGCCGTCGCGGTGGCCGCCACCGTGCTCCTGCTGGCGGTGCTGCTCCTCGCCTGGTGGGCCAGGCGGCGGCCCTGCCTATCCGGGCTTGCCTTCGCGACGGCCACCATGGCGCTGGTGCTCGCGCCGCTGGCCGCCCGGCTGCATCAGGCCCACGACGGCCAACTGGCGGCGCTGGCTCGTCGCGGTAGTGCTGTCACCGCCGAACTGCGCATCACCGGCGACCCGCGACCGCTGGCCGCCCGCGGCACCTCGGCCGGCCCGCGCAGCCTGATCGAAGCCGACCTGCTGGCGCTGGTGGTGGCTGGGCAGCGGCACCCGGTGGCCGGTCACGTCCTGGTGCTGGCTCCGGCCGACGCCTGGCGGGGGCTCCTGCCCGGTCAGCGAGTGCGGCTGGACGGCCGGCTCTCAACACCGATGTCGGGCAACCTGCTCAGCGCGACCATCTCCACCAACACCTCCCCGACCCTGCTCGGCCGGCCGCCGCCCTGGCAACGGGCCGCGGGGTCGGTACGGGTCGGTCTGCAACGGGCCAGTGCCGGCCTGCCCATCCTGGCCCGCGGCCTGCTGCCGGGAGTGGTCGACGGTGACACCAGCCAGCTCGATCCGGTGCTGGCCAACCGCTTCCAGGTCGCCGGCCTGAGCCATCTGGTGGCGGTGTCCGGAACGAATTGCGCGATCGTGATCGGGACGGTCGCCTTGGTGCTACGGCGATTGCGTGCCTCGCCCCGCACCATCGCGGTGCTCGGTGGCCTGGTGCTACTCGGCTTCGTCCTCATCGCCCGGCCTTCGCCCAGCGTGCTGCGCGCCGCGGTGATGGCGGCCATCGCGCTCGCGGCGCTGGCGACCGGCCGGCAACGCTCCGGGGTGCCGGTGCTCGCCGCGGCCTGCCTGGTGTTGCTGGTCTGGCAGCCGGGTCTGGCCGTCAGCCTGAGCTTCGCATTGTCGGTGGCCGCGACCGCGGCCCTGCTGCTGATCGCGCCGGGCTGGGTGCACGCGCTGCGCCGGCGCGGGGTTCCGGTCGGCGTGGCCGAGCCGTTCGCGGTCGCCGCGGCGGCGCACCTGGTGACGGTCCCGCTGGTTGCCGGTCTGAGCGGCCGGATCAGCCTGGTCGCCATCCCGGCCAACGTGCTCGCGGAGCCGGTGGTGGCCGCGGCGACCGTGCTCGGCGCGCTGGCTGCGGTCTGCTCGGTGCTCTGGATGCCGGCGGCGGTGCTATTCGCGCAGTTGGCCGGTTGGCCCTGCCGATGGCTGGTGTGGGTCGCCGAGTACTTCGGGTCGCTACCCGGCGCGTCGGTGCCGTGGCCGGCCGGGGTGCCGGGCGGCCTGCTGCTCGGACTATTGGCTGGCCTCGGCTGGTGGTTGTGCCGACGGCCGGCGATCCGGGGACTGGCCGCGGTCGCGGTGGTGGTGGCGGTGCTGGTCCAGATACCGGTGCGAGCTGTCGTGGTCGGCTGGCCGCCACCGGACTGGATCATCACCGCCTGCGACGTCGGCCAGGGAGACTCGTTGGCGATCAACGCGGGCGCGGGCAGCGCAGTGGTGATCGATGCCGGACCGAGCCCGGTCGCCGCTGACCGCTGCCTGCGCGAACTGGGGGTGAGCCGAATACCGCTGCTGGTGCTCACTCACTTCCATCTCGACCACATCGGTGGGCTGGCCGGTGTGCTGCATGAACGCCAGGTGGGCCGGGTGATCAGCTCGCCGCAGGACGATCCGGTCGCCGGCTACCGCCTGGTGCTGGCCGGCCTGGCCAGTCGCGGCCTGGTGCCACAACCGGTCACCGGTGGGGCAGCGTTCACCGTCGGCCCGATCCGGCTGGACGTGTTGGGCCCGACCAGGCGGTACAAGGACACCCGGTCGGATCCCAACAATTCCTCGGTGGTGATCCGGGCCAGCGTGCACGGCGTGCGCATCCTGCTGCCCGGTGACGCCGAACTCCAGGCACAGGACGACCTGCTCGCTACCGGAACGGACCTGCGGGCCGACATCCTCAAGATTCCCCACCATGGCTCGGCCTACTCCGATCCGGCCTTCCTGCGAGCCGTGCACGCCCAGGTGGCGTTGATCTCGGTGGGTCGGGACAACGATTACGGCCACCCCTCGCCGTTGCTGCTGGCTGAGATGGCCCGGCTGGGTGTGCCGACCAGGCGCACCGACCAGGACGGCGACATAGCGGTGGTCCGCTCCGGCGGCCGGTTCGTGCCGGTGATCAGGTCGACCAGCAACGGCAATGCCGCCGGCGGCCCGCGGTATAGCCCGGTCGGCGTTTCGTGAAAGCATGAACGGGTGCCCTCCACCACAGTCGAGCCGCTCACCCTGGTAGTCGGTGACGAGGAGTTCCTTGTCAGCCGCGCGTTGGACGATCTGCGTCGAGCGGTACTCGACCAGGAGCCTGATGCCGAGGTGCACGAGCGGGAGGCCAGCGCGATCGATGCGGTGGACATCGGCCAGTTGCTGAGCCCGTCGTTGTTCGGCGGTCGCCGGCTGGTGGTGCTCCGCTCGGCCCAGGACCTGCCGGCGGCGCTGGTATCCACCGTGCTGCCGATGCTGATCGACTCCGATCCTGACTGCACCGTGGTGATCCAGCATCTGGGCGCGGCCAAGGGCAAGGCGGTGCTCGACGCGGTCCGCAAGGCCAACGCGATCGAGATCAGCTGTGCCAGGCTCAGCCGGGCCGAGGAACGGCAGAGCTTCTTGCGGGCGGAGGTCAAGCGCTTTCGCGGTCAGATCACCCCCGATGCGGCGGCTGCTCTGCTCGAGGCCGTGGGCAGTGACCTGCGCGAGATCTCCGCCGTCACCGCGCAACTCGTCGGAGACACCGGCGGACGAATCGATGCCACGGCGGTCGCCGCCTACCACCGGGGCCGAGCCGAGGTGACCGGGTTCGCGGTTGCCGATCAGGCGGTGGTGGGAAATGTGGCCGGCGCGCTGACCAACCTGCGATGGGCGCTCAACGTCGGAGTGCCACCGGTGGTGATAGCCGATGCCCTGGCCGATGGCGTGCGCACCGTCGCGCGGGTGCTGGGAGCCGGACCGGGGGACCCGTTCCGGCTCGCGCCAGCGCTGGGCATGCCGCCGTGGAAGGTGAAGCGGGGCCGAAGCCAGGCCCGAGGTTGGGACGAGCCGGGCCTGCGCCACGCGCTGGCGGTGGTTGCGGCGCTCAATGCCGATGTGAAAGGTAATGCCGCGGTCGCGGAGTACGCGCTGGAATCGGCCGTGCGCAAGATCGCGCTCGCCCGCGAACACAGCTGACCGGCGCTCTGCCCCCGACCAGCCGGCCTCGTGCTGCCCCAGACCGGCTGCCCCGACCGCGGCAGTCCGAAGCCGGTTGCAGCACAGAGGCCCGTGGCAGTACGGGGCCGGCGGCAGCACGAAGCCCGTGGCAGTGCGGGGCCGGCGGCAGCACGAAGCCCGCGTGCTCGGCCGGTGGTGGCCAGAGCTACGCGGGCTCGAAAAGAACGGAGGTGCTCCTAGAGAGCGTTGGCGCGCTGTGCCATCGCCGACTTCTTGTTCGCGGCCTGATTGGCGTGAATGACGCCCTTGCTCACGGCCTTGTCCAGCTGCCGGGCGGCCTGCGTGAACGCGGCATCAGCGGTGTTCTTGTCGCCGGCGTCAGCCGCTTCGCGGAAAGAGCGGATGGCCGTCTTGAGCGCGCTCTTGACGCTCTTGTTGCGCTGCCGGGCCGCCTCGTTGGTGCGGATCCGCTTGATCTGGGACTTGATGTTCGCCACGAAGTTGCCTCAAATGCCGATCGTCGAAGGTGGTGACACGATGCTGGCCCGGACAGGTCCGGACAACCCCGCCAGATTACCAGTGCCGTCGGCCGTCGCCCAAATCCCCCGGTGGGTCCGGCACCCACCGGCACGTCAGCACCACCGGCACGTCAGCACCGGCACGCGAACACCCGTCGGTGCCGCTGGGTGGGTCGCGGCTCAGGCCCGGACGGTGACCAGCTCGAAGCGGGTGTAGAGGAAGGTCCGCACCGAGTCCGGATCGGACAGCACATCGGTCACCGGACCGTCCTCAGCACCGTCGATGCCGAAAGCCATCGCGGTCCCGTCGGCGAAGTAGACCGGCGAGTCGACCGGGGCGACATCGGTCAACCGCACCACCACGTATCGGTCGCCGATCTCGGCCACCAGGGCGGCTGCATCCTCGGGCGATCCAGGAACCTCGACGGTGTGCACCGACAGCACCTTCTGCCAGTCGTCCTCGTTACCGGGCGAGGTGTTGACCAGGTCACCGGCCAGCAGCGAGGTGGCTGCGATGCGGTATTCGGACACGGCCCGGGGGTCTGCGACTGGCTGGCTCATGGGCTCATCCTCCCACCTGGCCGGCCGCCGCAACTCGACGGTGCGAGCCAGGGCCGTCCGGCGTGGGAGAATTGGGTACTACTCAGCCCGACAGCTGCCCGGCAACCGGCGCGGCCCACTCGCAGAGAGCAGAAGAACCGAGCCCGTGCCAGCCATCCCGAGCCCACCCGGCAACACGCCGCCGGCGCGCATCCGCAACTTCTCGATCATCGCTCACATCGATCACGGCAAGTCCACGCTGGCCGATCAGATGCTGCGCCTGACCGGTGTGCTCGATCCGCGCCAGGCCAAGGCGCAGTACCTGGACCGGATGGACATCGAGCGCGAGCGCGGCATCACCATCAAGGCGCAGAACGTCCGGATGCCGTGGCGGTCCCAGCTGGACCAGACCGACTACACCCTGCACATGATCGACACCCCCGGGCACGTCGACTTCACCTACGAGGTGTCGCGCAGCCTGGCCGCCTGCGAGGGCGCGGTGCTGCTGGTCGACGCCGCGCAGGGCATCGAGGCCCAGACCCTGGCCAACCTGTACCTGGCGCTGGAGAACGACCTGCAGATCATCCCGGTGCTGAACAAGATCGACCTGCCGGCCGCCCAGCCGGACCTCTACGCGGCCGAGATCGCCCACATCATCGGGTGCGACCCGGACGAGGTGCTGCGGGTGTCGGCCAAGACCGGTCAGGGCGTCGCCGAACTGCTGGACGTGATCTGCCGGGACGTCCCGCCGCCGGTGGGCGATGCCGACGCGGTCGCCCGGGCGATGATCTTCGACTCCGTCTATGACATCTACCGCGGTGTGATCACCTACATCCGGGTCATCGACGGCCACATCCTGCCCCGGCAGTGGATCAAGATGATGTCCACCGGCGCCACCCACGAACTGCTCGAGGTCGGCGTCATCTCACCCGAGCCGGTCGTCAGCAAGGGCTTGGGCGTCGGCGAGGTGGGCTACCTGACCACCGGCGTGAAGGACGTCCGGCAGTCCAAGGTGGGCGACACGGTCACCGACGCGGCCAAGCCCGCCAAGCAGGCCCTCGGCGGCTACCGCGACCCGGTCCCGATGGTGTACTCCGGGCTGTTCCCGATCGACGGTTCGGATTTCCCTCTGCTGCGCGACGCATTGGACCGGTTGCAGCTCAACGATGCCGCGCTGGTGTACGAGCCGGAGTCCTCCGCGGCCCTCGGTTTCGGCTTCCGTTGTGGCTTCCTGGGCTTGCTGCACTTGGAAATAACCAGGGATCGTCTCGAGCGTGAGTTCGGCCTGGACCTGATCTCGACCGCGCCGAACGTGGTGAACCGAGTGGTGCTGGAGGACAGGCGCGAGTTCGTGGTGACCAACCCGTCGGACTGGCCGTCCGGGCAGAAGATCGCCGAGGTGCACGAGCCGATCGTCAAGTCGATGATCATCGCGCCGAGTGAGTACATCGGCGCGATCATGGAGCTGTGCCAGACCCGGCGCGGGATCCTGCTCGGCATGGACTACCTGTCCGAGACCCGCGTGGAACTGCGTTACACCCTGCCGCTGGGCGAGATCATCTTCGACTTCTTCGACGCGCTGAAGTCCCGCACCCGGGGTTACGCCAGCCTGGACTACGAGGAGGCCGGTGAGCAGGAGGCCGATCTGGTGAAGGTCGACATCCTGCTGCAGGGCGAGGCGGTGGACGCGTTCTCGGCGATCGTCCACAAGGACAAGGCTTATGCCTACGGGGTGATGATGACCACCAAGCTGCGCGGGCTGATCCCGCGCCAGCAGTTCGAGGTGCCCATCCAGGCGGCCGTCGGGTCCCGGGTGATCGCGCGCGAGAGCATCCGGGCGATCCGCAAGGACGTGCTGGCCAAGTGTTACGGCGGCGACATCACCCGCAAGCGCAAGCTGCTGGAGAAGCAGAAGGAAGGCAAGAAACGGATGAAGATGGTGGGACGGGTCGAAGTGCCGCAGGAAGCCTTCATCGCCGCCCTGTCGACCGCCGACTCCCCGGAGTCCGGCAAGAAATGAGCCAGCCGGTCCGCCTGTTGGGTGACTTCAGTGGCCTGGTGGTGCTGCTGCCCGAACTGGATCCGCTGGTGGCTGCCTGGCGATCCCGGTTCGACGCCGGGGCGGCCGAGGTGTCGGCGCACGTGAGCGTGCTGGTGCCGTGGATCGCGCCGGCCGAGCTCACCGGGTCCGACCTGGACGCGCTGGCCCAACTGGTCGGCAACTGGAGCCGGTTCGAGGTCAGCTTCAGCCGTTTCGACAGCTTCGAGGTGGCCGGGGGCCCGAGCGTGCACTGGCTGGTGCCCGAGCCGGACGAGCCGTTCCGCCAGCTGACCGACGACCTGAGCACCGGCTGGCCCGAGTACCCGCCCTACGGCGGCGCGCACGGACCGGAGCCGGTGCCGCATCTGACCGTGGCCTCGGCGCCCATCGGCCAGGACGAACTGGTCGCGATGCGGGCCGAGATCACCGCCCGGCTGCCGATCACCACGCTCGCCCGCGAACTCAGCGTGCTGGAGGTACTCGACGGCCGATGCCGGACCCGCGCGTCCTTCGCCCTGACCAGGTAGGGCGACAGACGCGCGTCCGGCATCGCGGGCTTGGGGGGTCTAGTGCCGTACCGCGCGGCGATCGCCCAGGCGCATCCACAGCAGCAGCACGATGATCGCACCGATGACCGATCCGATCAGCCCGGACGGCTGCAGGAAGCCGTCCTGCGAATCCTTGTGGAAGATCAGGTAGCCGAGGAACCCGCCGAGCAACGACCCGACGATGCCCAGCACGATGGTCATCAGGATGGACATCTCCTGCTTGCCGGGGACGATCAGGCGGGCCAGCGCGCCGGCGATCAAGCCGATGACGACGATGCCGATGATGAGACCGAGCATGATGAAACCTTTCTGTTTGCGCGCGTCTTCGATGCGCGGACAGCCCCCAGGTGGGGGACCGCTCCTCGAACCCCGGCCAGCTGCCGGAGCTTTGGGCTACCTCCAGCAAATCACCCCTAGGGCTGGTGCAGTACACCCCTAGGTAGGTTTAATCTCGGAGCTATGACATCACCGGATTCGCCGATCAAGGTCGCGCTGGTCGACGACTACGACGTGGTGCTGACCGGCGTCGCCAAGATGCTGGAGCCCTATCGCCAACGGATCGTGGTCGCCGAGATCGATGCCAACAAGCCGGTCGAGGACGTGGTGGACATCGTGCTCTACGACTCGTTCGCCCAGCCGGAATCCGACCACGACGAGATCGACGTCCTGGTGCGCAACCCGCGGGCACATCGGGTCGTCGTCTACACCTGGAACTTTCATCCCGACCTGATCGCCAGCGCCCGGCAGCAGGGTGCGCGCGGCTACCTGTCCAAGACGCTGACCGCGCGCGACCTGGTCTCGGCGCTGGAGGCCGTGCACGCCGGCGAGGTGGTGGTCAGCGAGGCGCCGCGCCGGGCGCGCAGCACGGCCGGCCTGGACTGGCCGGGACGCGGCGAGGGCCTGACCGACCGCGAGGCCGAGATCCTGGCGCTGATCACCCAGGGCAAGAGCAACGCAGAGGTCGCCGCCCTGACCTTCCTGAGTCCCAACACCATCAAGTCCTACATCCGCACCATCTATCGCAAGATCGGCGTGGCCAGCCGGACCCAGGCCGTCCTGTGGGGTGTCGCCAACGGTTTCACCCCGGACCATCACCGCATCGACCACTGGCGGGGCGGCCCCTAGTCGGTGGCGGCTGCCCCGTCGGGCCGGCCGGTGCACAGCTCGTCGAGCCGCTCCAGCGTCCGGGTCATGCTCTCGATCCAGATCCGGCCGCCGTCCATGGCCGCGGCCTCGTCGGCCGGTGCCCGGGAGCAGTCATAGCGCTGCGTCACGATCGTTGCGCCAGGGCCGTCCGGGACCAGTTCGAAGCTCCATACGTGTCCCCACCGGGCATCGTCGGCGTCGGCGTCCGGATGCCCGTGGCCGGCCGCCGGTTCCCAGCCGATCCGCCGGCCCGGTTCGTAGGCCACGACGTGGTTGTTCATCTCGTAGTCGCCGAGCTGCGGGTAGTGCATCTTCATCACGAAGACGTCCCCGATGCCCGAGATCATCGCGTCGGAAGACCCGCGCAGCATGCCGGAGCCGTCCAGCTCCAGATGCCTGGCCGGGTTGGCCAGAACCCCGAAGATGTCGCTGGCCGCCGCGTCGATCCGTCGGGACACCGCCACCGATGCCGGCACCTCGCCTGTCATCAGCACTCCTCCGCTCACCTGCGGGGCTGGTCCGATCAGTCCGGAAAGGGCAGCTCCGATCGGGCCGATCGTAGCGGTTGACCGTCGGCCTCGCCGGGCCGTGACCGGCTACTGAGCGGTGACGGTGAAGCTGGCAGCGAGCTGGGCGGTTGAGTCACCGCCGACCCACACGTCGAAGGTGGCCGCGTCGTTGACCCAGTCCCGGGCGGCCGCATTCCAGTAGCGCAGCTCGGCCGGGCCGAGCGTGAACTGCAGGGTGCTGGCCTGCCCGGCTGCCAGGCTGACCCGGCGAAACCCCTTGAGCTCGCGGACCGGACGCGAGGCCGTGCCGTACCGCTGTCGGACGTAGAGCTGCACCACCTCATCCGCCGGGCACCCCCCGGTGTTGCTGACGGTCACCGACACGGTCACCGTCTCGTGCCGGGCGATCTCGGCGCGGTCCAGGCTGAGCTCGCGGTAACTGAAACGGGCGTAGCTCAGGCCGTAACCGAACGGGAACAGCGGGGTGCTCGGCTCGTCCCAGTAGCGATGGTCCTGGTTCTCCGGCTCGTGCGAACGGGTGTGGGAGTAGATGATCGGTACCTGCCCGACCGAACGCGGCCAGCTGAAGGGCAGCTTGCCGGCCGGTGAGACCTCGCCGACCAGCAGGTCGGCCACCGCGTTGCCGCCCTGCGTGCCGGGATACCAGATCTCCAGGATCGCCGGCACGTGTTCGGCGGCCCAGCGCAGGTCCAGTGGCCGCCCGTTCAGCAACAGCAGCACGACCGGGGTGCCGGTGCCGACGACCGCCTGCAGCAACTCCTGTTGCCGTCCGGGCAGTTCCAGCGACGATCGCGAAGCCTGCTCGCCGACCAGGTTCTGCCATTCGCCGACCACCACGATCGCGACGTCACTGTCCTGCGCGAGCTCGACCGCGCGGCGCAGTTCGGCCTCGTCGTCGAAACCGGCCGGGTCGGTCGGTGAGTTGTTGCCGTGCATGTCGAAGATGGACGGGGTGGGCCGCAACGCCGGACGGACCCCGGCGGCATAGCGAACCTGCGCCGTGCCGGCGAGCTTGTGCCGGATGCCGTCGAGCACGGTCACCGTCTCGGCCAGGTCGTAGTCGAAGCACCAGGGCCCGAGGATGTCGCGGCGCGAGTCGGCCAGCGGGCCGATGACGGCCACCGAGCTACCGGCTGCGGGCCTCAGCGGCAGCAGGTCGCCCTCGTTGCGCAGCAGCACCGCCGATCGCTGCGCGGCGAGCCGGGCCAGGTCACGATGGGCAGGGTCCTGCAACACCTGATCGGCCCGGGCCTCATCGACATACGGGTCCTCGAACAGCCCGAGCCGCAGCTTGGCCTGCAGGACCCGCCGGACGCTGGCGTCCAGAGCCTGCTCGGTCACCTGTGCCGCCTCCAGAGCCTCGGGCAGCCGCGCGTAGGCGGGATCGGCCACCGCCATCTCCATGTCGACGCCGGCGCTCAGCGCGCGGCTGCCTGCGTCGGCCAGGTCCTGGGCGAAGCCGTGGGTGACCAGGTTGCGCACCGCGTTCGCGTCGCTGACCACGAACCCGTCGAAGCCGAAGGTGTCACGCAGCACCTCGGTGAACAGCCAGCGATTGCCGGTGGCGGGAATGCCGTTGAGGTCCATGTAGGCCGTCATGACGTTGCCGGCACCGGCCGCCAGGGCGGCCTGGAAGGGCGGAAAGTAGATGTTCCACAGGTCAGCCTCGGACAGACCGACCTCGTCGTAGTCGCGGCCTCCGAGTGCCGCGCCGTAGCCGGCGAAGTGCTTGGGACCGGCGATCACCCGATCGGACGCGCCGGGTTGGCTGCCCTGAAACCCGCGAACCTGGGCTGCGGCAATCGCGGCGCCGAGGAACGGGTCCTCGCCGGCCCCCTCGATGATGCGTCCCCAGCGCGGGTCGCGGGCGATGTCGATCATCGGGGCGAACGTCCAGTGGATGCCGACGGCCCGCGCCTCGCGAGCGGCAACCGCCTGAGCCTGCTCGATGACGGTCAGATCCCAGGACGCCGCCATCGCGATCGGTACCGGGAAGATGGTGCGCAGCCCGTGCACCACGTCGAAGCCGAACAGGGCTGGAATGGCATGCCGGCTGCCCTCGACCGTGAGCCGTTGCAGCCGATTGATCTGGACAGGATCGGTGACGAACAGCAACGACCCCAGCTCGCCCCGGCCGGCAGCCGCCTCGACCATGCCCGCCTGCTCGGACGGGCGCAGCGCACTGGTCGGCGCGGCACCGCTGTCGGGCAGGCCACCGAAGTAGAAGTACTGGGTCAGCTGCCCGGCCTTCTCGGCCGGCGTCATCGCCTCGATCAGCTGGTCAGCCCGCGCCCGGATCGCGGCCTCGCTGATCGGCTGCCGGGCGGCAGGTGCTGTCTGATCGGACATCAGGACGCTCCCTCTTCCGGCGGCGGCCGGCTCTCGCGGTTGTCGGGCGGGGCTGGTCTGTGGCTGCTCTGGCAGCCGCCGGTCAGCCTCGCTGGCCGGCTGGCAGCGGGCGCAGGGCGTTGGTCAGCACCGTGGCCACGGCCAGCATGACCACGACGGCGAGCAGCGCTCTCAGCACGGTGAGGTGGTCACCGAGAAAGCCGATCAGCGGCGGGCCGCCGAGAAAGGCACAGTAGCCGATGGAGGCCACCACACTGACCCTGCTGGCCGCGGCAGCCGGGTCGTCGGCGGCGGCGCTCATGCCGACCGGAAATCCCAGCGAGGCACCGCAACCCCAGAGCGCCGCGCCGGCGAAGGCCAGCGGGGTGTACGGGCTGAACACGAACAGCAACAGGCCGAGGACCGCGACGGCGGCCAACCCGCGCAGCACCGGGACCCGGCCGTAGCGGTCCAGCAGCCCGGTGCCGAACCAGCGCAGGCCGGTCATCGCGGCGAGAAAGGTGGCGAAGCAGAGGGTGCCGACCACGGCGGGGGCGTGGTAGCCGTCGATCAGGGCCACGGTGATCCAGTCGTTGCCGCTGCCCTCGGAGAACGCGAATGCCAGCACCACCACGCCGATCACCAGGGTGCGCGGCTCACGCCACCGAGCCAGCGCGGTGCCGGCGCTCGATCTGGCCCGCGGCGAGTCGGGCGCTTCGGCCGCGGCATCGGTCTCTACAGCCGCATTTACATCAGCATCGGCAGCTACAGCGGCAGCTACAGCGGCCGCTACGTCGGCAACGAAGGCGCGGACGGCGAAGGGCACCACCAGGGCGATCAGCGCGGCGACGACCAGCAGGTGCACCGTGACCGACACGTGTCCGGCCACCATCAGCACCCCGAGCAACGCCCCGGCCACGGTGCCGGCGCTGTAGCCGGCATGAAAGCGCGGCATGATCGAGCGGCCGAGGTGACGCTCGACGGTGGCGCCCTGGACGTTCATCGCCACGTCCCAGGCGCCGTTGGCGAAGCCGAGCACGAACAGCCCACCGAGCACCGGGACCACCCCGCCGAGGTAGCCGACGGCCACGATGCCGAGGCCGGCGGCCAGCGCGACGGACATGCTGGCGACGGTGCGGCGGGAGTTGAGCCGGTGCACGATGACTCCGGCCAGCGGCAACGCGACCAGCGAGCCGGCGGCGATGGACAGCAGCACCAGGCCGAGGCCGGCCGGACTCAGGTGCAGCCGGTCGCGAACCTGCGGAATGCGCGATGCCCAGCTGGCGAAGGCAAAACCGGACGCGATGAACGCGGCATAGGTGGCCCTGATGGCGGCCGCCACCCGCGGCGGCGCGAGGATCGCGGTGGCGGTGCTGCTCATGGTGTCCTGACTGTCGGACGAGAGGTGAACGCGGGCCAGGGCCTTGCGATGACGACTCTACTGAGCCGCTCGTCGGCCGAGACCGGCAGGCGTGCTGATCCGGATACCTGCCGAGGTGGGCCTTTTGTTCAGGCGCGATCGGGTCGTTCAGTCACGATCGAGGCGAGCGACGCTGCCGACGTCGTCGAGCGCCAGGTTCTTCCACCCGGCCAGTGCGCTGTCCGGAGCCCGGATTCGCCAGGCGTCCACGACGAGTTCTTCCAGACGTTGGACGGGCACCCGTGCCAGCCGGAGCATCACCAGGGGTAGGCCATCGTAGGAGGGCGTGGTGAAGAAGAGTGCCGGTTCGCCGAGCAGAAGTGCCTGCTTCTCGGCCTCGTCGCCGACGAACAGCACGGCGATGTCGGTTCGGATCACTCGCTTGCCGCCCGGTCGGCGTTCGGGATAGGACCAGATGAACCCCTTGTCGGCAACCCGGAAGTCGAAGCCGTCGCTGTCGATCTCCACCACCTCGGGCAGTGCGAGCGCGAGCCGGCGCACGTCATCGGCCTCAGCCATCGCCGTCACCGCCCTCGGATCGACCCACCCGCACCCGCACCCGCACCCGCACCCGCACAGATTAGAGTGCGCGCGGCGGCTGCCGGCCTCGATCGACTGAACCGATCAGCACGATTGCCACGGGCGAACCGGCCGTGGCTAGGACGGGCCGATAGCGGCGATCTCGTAGCGCCGGACATCGGCGTCGATGATCTCCGGCACGGCTGTCTTCGGTGACCTGCAGGAAGCCGGCAACGATCAACATCGGTCCGTGGTGCTCCCGGCGACGCCGGATCACGCAGTCCCGCCGGACCACGCGGCCGGACGGCTCACGCAGGCCCTTGCAGCCGCTCGCCAAGACCGGCGGCCAGGCCGGCGACGGTCAGCACGTCGAGCAGGTCGCCGCCGGTGACGACCAGCCACCGTCGCCTGATCGGGCCGAGCCGTAGCCGAAGGTGCAGGCGCGTGTGCCGAATGGTGGCGTCGAGCCCGGCTGGGATCGGGGTCAGGGTGAGCGACCAACTGACCTGCATACGTCCCCGTTGGGACGTGTAGACCAGCGCGTGTGGCGGGTCGAGGTGGGCGACCTGAAAGGTTTCGTGGCGGCCCCCGTAGTCGGGGATCACGTCTGCCACCCGGAGGTTCTGCCACCGCGGATCGATCGTGCGGAGCGCGCGACGCCGCGGCGGGATGAACCGTTCGATCGATCGGGGCAGGTACCAGCCGGCGCGCTGCTTGCCGAGTTGGCTCAGCCATGGCCAGACCTGCTCGGGAGGTGCTGCGAGCGTGAAGGCGCGATCCAGTACCGCATCGGCAGCAGTGATCAGGTCGTCACCCACCCGGCTCGCGGCCACCTCGGCGGCGGTGGCGGTGACTGCGGCGAACGGACGCCTGATAGCCACGGTGCGCTTGATAGCCATAGTGAGCCTGCCAATCACAGTGCGCCTCATGGCCACAGTGCGCGGACGGCGTCGACGGCACCGTCCACCGCCGCCGGGCCGAGCAGGGCCAGTTGCAGGATGTAACCCGGCACGATCGACATCAGCACGGTTGCCACCGCGGCCGGCGGGACGTCGGCGGGCAGGTCTCCGCAACGTTGATGGACGCGCACCACCTCGGCGACATCGGTGCGCATCCGGATGAGCAGTTCGGTGAACTGCCCGGCCAGCGAAGGGTTGCGCAACACCTCGGCCCAGACCAGCACGGCGAGCCCACCGAGGCCGTCCTGCGCGTGCTTGGCCTGCACGATCGCGAGGACGTCGCCCAGCACCGTTCCGACGGACGTGCCGTGGCGCTGGGTGGCGACCGCGTGAATCATGCTCACCACGTCCTGCATGTTCTCCGCGGCGATGGCGATGATCATCTCGTCCTTGCTGGCGAAATAGCGATAGACCGCGCCGGAGGACAGGCCGGCCTCGGCGAACAGGTCCTGCATGGACGTTGCGTGAAAGCCGTCCCGAAGAAAGCAGCGACGTGCCGCGGCCAGGATGTGCTCGCGGCGCGAGTCCCGGTACTGCTGGGTGACCTTCGGCATGCCGGCAGCGTATAAGAAAAACGAATGTTCGTCTTGCAATCGACGCTGCGATGCCGCATGGTGGCTTAAAAGAGAACGATCGTTCGCCTTAAGGGGGCATCATCGTGCAGAGTTCGTTGGCAGCACATCCGCCGTGGCGCCAGCTAGCGATCATCGCCGTGGCACTGCCGGTGCTGATCATGCTCGCGGTGCTGGCTTTCGCCTGGCCCGCGGCTCGGATCGCTCCCAGGAATCTGCCGGTGGG
>JBPCPA010000319.1:0-5408 GCA_050999655.1 Jatrophihabitans sp. | reverse complement strand
GGCTGACACTGTCCTGGCAGCCCGATCAGGTCACTTTCAGCTGTTCGGGTAGGACCATCACCGGTCAGCGGCTGGACCACCAGTTCCCGGACTACCGCCGGATCCTGGCGGCCCGGTTACCGCAGGGCCAGGGTAGGCAGGTGCCGGTGGACCGCGTTGCCTTCCGGCGGGCGGTCGCCGAGGGCCCGATGTCAGAGCTGACCCGCGAGCAGGACGGCCAGCGCTACCAGGTCAGCGTGCTCACCGTCGACAGCTCCGGTTCGCTGTCGCTGGCCGGCGCCGAGGCAGGCCCTGACAGCCTCACGATCGGGGTGAACCGCGAGTTCCTGCTGCAGGCATTGGCCGCCGGTCACGACGAGCAGTTGACGTTGGAATTGGACGGACCGATCCGACCGCTGGCCATCCGCAGCCCCGAGCGAGCAGGCAGCTTCTCGATCCTGATGCCGGTCCGGCTGACCTGAGGATCGCCGTCGGGCCGATGACTCGCAGGCGGCCGCGGGAGCATCAGCTCGGGTCGGCGGCCCGGCCGTCCCGCGGGCCGAACACGCTCAGCGCCTCGGCGTCGCTGGCCCTGGCGTTCAGGAAGTAGTCGGTCCACTCCTCGACGTCGGGGTAGCTCGATGCCTGCCGGATCTGCCGGCGGGCGGCCTCGATGTCGAACAGCGTCCGGCGCAACTGCACCGCGCCGCCGGCCAGCAGCGCCCAGTGCGCGCCGGGCCGGCCGTAGGGCATCCCGACGCTGCCGGGGTTGACGATCAGCCGCCGGTGCGCGAGCCGGACGAAGGGCATGTGGGTGTGCCCGCAGACCACCGTCTGCACCGTTTCGGGCAACCCGGCCAGCACCTCGCGCCACCGGTCCAGGCGGGAATCGACGAGCACCACGGCATCGTCATCCTCGGGCGTGCCGTGGCAGAACAGCACGTCGCCGAAGCCCGGCACCGGCAGGGTGAGCGGATGCGGCAATCCGGCCAGCAGCGCCACCTGGTCCGGACGTAGTTGAGCGGCTGCCCAGGGCGCGATCGGGTCCGGGATCGCGGTGCTGCCGCCGGCCGCCAGCTGGACCAGTTCCCGGTCGGCGTTGCCCCGGACCAGGACGGCCCACTCCCCCAGGCCGGCCAGCCGGTCCAGCACCTGGACCGGTTGCGGGCCGGCAGCGATGTCGCCGGTCACCACGATCCGGCCGGCGGCCCGCACCTCCGGCTCGGCCAGCACCGCCTCCAGGGCCGGCAGCACACCATGGATATCGGACAGCACCGCAACCGTGTCCAGCATGGCGACGAGGCTAGCCGGTGAGGACCAGCCAGCTCCGTCCGTCGATCAGTTCGCGCGCGGCGTCCAGGTGGCCGGCGTGGCAGGCGGTCTCGGTGAGCACGTGCAGGACGGTATGGCGCAGGGTGCGTGGCGCCATGGCCTCGAACAACTCGTCCGGCCACCAGGCCGCTTCGGCGTCCGGCTGCCTGGCGGCCACGATCGCATCGGCGAGTTCGGCCTCCTGCCGGTACAGCTCGAACACCGCGTCGGCGCTGAGCTCGGCGCCGACCTGCCAGGCCCCGTCACCGGATTCCAGCTCGACCGGTTCGCCAGCAACCACAGCCCGAAACCAGAACCGCTCGACGTCCAGGGCGAGGTGGCGCACCAGCCCCAGGCAGCTCCAGCCGGAAGGCAGCACCGGCCGACGCAGGGCCTGCTCGTCCAAGCCGTCCAGGATGCCGAGCACGTGCCTGCGCTGGCTGTTCAGGGCCGCGAGCAGCGCGCCGATCTCGGTCGTTGCCTGGTGCGCCATGGGTCTCCGTCGCGATCGGGGTGACTTGCCGGGTCACGGCGATCCTGCCAGGTCACGGCGCGCGGATCGCCACCCGAGGCGCAACAGGCCGGGCGGGACGAGGCAACGGTCTGAACTTTGTGCCATGGGACATGCGCCCTTGTCGAATCAAGCCTCCTACACTCCGCTACTGTCTGCCCCATGGAGCGTCTGGCACGATTGGTCCTGAAGCACCGTCTCTGGGTAGCCATCATCTGGTTGGTGTTGTTGATCGCCGGCGGAATCGCGGCAGGCCCGGCAGCCAACCGGCTGAACTTCGACTTCTCGCTGCCCGGCCAGCCGGGGTACCAGACCGAGCAGAAGCTGATCGCCACCTTCGGCAGCAGTACCGCTGACACGCTGGTGCCGGTGCTGACGGTGCCCGCGGGCAGCACCGTGCAGCAGCACTCCGCCGACGTGGCCAAGGTGTGGGACGCGGTGCGCACGAAGCTGCCGCAACTGCGGGTCGTTGACCTCACCACCACCGGCGATCAGCAGTTCATCAGCAACGATGGGCGCTCCACGTTCGCCCTCATCCAGGGACCTGAGCCCAAGGGTTTCGGCCCGGGCATCGAATCGTCGCTGACCCCGGTGCTCCAGGCGGCAGCGAAATCGGTGAACCTGCAGGCCGGTGTCACCTCCTACGGGCTACTCTCCCAGGGCGGGGATTCCAGCGGTCCCGGCGTTCTGGTCGAGACCCTGTTCGGTGCGCTCGGTGCGCTTGCCGTCCTCGCCTTCGTCTTCGCCTCCTTCCTGGCGTTCGTGCCGCTGGTGATCGCCGGTGTCTCCATCCTGACGACCTTCCTGCTGGTGCTCGGGCTGACCTACCTCACCGACGTCAGCTTCGTGGTGCAGTTCCTGATCGCCCTGGTCGGCCTGGGGGTGGCCATCGACTACTCGCTGCTGCTGGTCTCACGCTGGCGCGAGGAACGCGCGCACGGACTCAGCAATGACGAGGCGGTGGTGCGCGCGGTGCAGACCGCCGGGCATGCGGTGTTCGCCTCCGGCGTCACCGTGGCCATCAGCCTGCTCGCCCTGGTCGTGGTGCCGGTACCGTTCCTGCGCAGTATGGGCCTGGGCGGCATGCTCATCCCCCTGGTCAGCGTCGCGGTCGTGCTCACGCTGCTGCCGGCGATACTGTCCAAGATCGGCCCGAAGGTCGACTGGCCGCGGATCCGTCACGAGGACGCAGCCGCACGCGGCTGGTCGGCGTGGGCGCGGCTGATCGTGCGCCGGCGTTGGATCGCTGCCGGCGTGGCAGCGCTGGCGCTGGCCGTCATCATCGCACCGGTTGCCGGGCTCAAGATCGGCCAGTCCGGTACCAGTTCGCTGGCGCGCAGCGGCCCGGCTTTCACGGTCCTGCAGCAGCTGAAAGCCAGCGGCGTCAATGACGGCGTGCTCACTCCCATCGAGATCCTGGTGCCCCAGGCCAAGGCCGACGCGGCCGTCCAGGCCGCCACCGGGGTGCCGGGCGTGCGGACCGCGGCGATCGGCGGCAGCAAGGACGGCCAGAGCGTCATCGACGTGATACCCGTGCGCGAGACGGTCGACAGCACCAGCGACGGCGTCGTCGATCGGGTGCGCGGCGCGGTCGAGCAGGCCACCAGCGGCACACACGTCGGCGTGGCCGGCCCGGGTGCGGCCGTGCAGGACTATTTCAGCGCCGTCTATCACAATTTCCCCTTTGTTCTCCTGATCATCGCGCTGATCACCTTCATCCTGCTGGTGCGCACCTTCCGCTCGTTGCTGCTGCCCATCAAGGCCGTGGTGCTCAATCTGGTGTCGCTGAGCGCCGTGTTCGGCGCAGTCGTGTTCTTCTGGCAGCACGGCCACGGCGCCAACGCCGTCTTCGGCGTCTCACCCACCGGCGCGATCACCTTCTGGCTGCCGGTGATCATCTTCGCCTTCCTGTTCGGGCTGTCGATGGACTACGAGGTGTTCATCCTGGTGCGGATGCGCGAGGAGTACGACGCCACCGGCTCCACCGCCCAGGCCGTGGTCACCGGTCTGGGCCGCACCGGCCGGCTGGTCACCTCGGCGGCGCTCATCCTGTTCTTCGCCTTCGCCGCGCTCGCATCCTCACCGGGCACCGACATCAAGGTGTTGGGAACCGCCCTGGGGGTTGGCATCCTGATCGACGCAACTCTGGTGCGGGCGCTGCTGGTGCCGGCTCTGGTCAGCCTGTTCGGCCGCTGGAACTGGTGGCTGCCCGCCGGTCTGGCCCGGGTGCTGCGGGTGCCGCCCTCCCCGGTGGCCGCAGCGGGATCAGAGCCCGGTCTCACCGATTCCACACCGTCTCGCGCCACCGCAGCCACCGCGAATGCTGCGCGTTAGCGCGTCCTGAGCCCGGAATACCGAACTGCCACCGGGTGGTTGCACAGCTCACAAGGAGTGCGACCAGAGGAGCGACAGTGGCCAGAATCGTGATTTTCGGTGGTACCGGTTATGCCGGCACCAACATCGCCCGCGAGGCGGCGGGGCGGGGCCATGACGTGGTGTCCTACTCGCGCGGCGAGCCCGGCCAGCCGCTGCCGGACGTGCGCTACCGGCTCGGCTCGATCGCCGATCCCCAGGTCCTGGCGGCCGCCAGCGCCGATGCCGACGAACTGGTCGTCGCCGTGCACGGTTCCGACGTCGACGGCGCTCCGTTGGCCGACCGGCTGCCGTCGCTGATCGAGGCAGCTGTCGAGCACGGCGCACGGCTGTCCTTCGTCGGGGGCGCCGGCTCGTCGCTGGTCGCACCGGACGGGCCACGGCTGCTGGACCAACCGGACTTTCACGAGGAGTGGAAGCCCGAGGCGCTGGCGCACTCGGCGGTGCTCGACGCGCTTCGCGCCCAGAGCACCGGCCTGCGCTGGTTCTATGTCTCCCCGGCTGCGCTGTTCGGCGCCTGGACCCCGGGCGCGGACACCGGCTCGTACCGGACCGGCGGCGATGTGCTGGTGACCAAGGAGGACGGCTCGTCCGAGATCTCGGGCACCGACTTCGCCCGGGCCTACCTCGACGAGATCGAGCAGGGCGCCCATCCCGACCAACGGTTCACCGTCGGCCACTGACCTCGGCGAGTCCTCAGGCCGGCCAGTCGGCCGTGCACACCTCGCCGCCGCGCACCGTGACCGTCAGGCGCACCGGGCCGGACGGGCGCAGGTAGAGCTCGTACTCGCCGTCCTGCAGTTCGCCGAACACCGCCGAGTACCGGATCTCGTCACCGACCGGACGGCCGAGCACGCCGACGTGTACCAGCGGCGCCCCGTGGCTGTGCTCGTCGTGGCCGTGCTCGTCGTGGCCGTGCGTGTCGTGACCGTGCGTGTCGTGGTGATGGTGGTGATGCGCGTCGCCGGACTGGACAGCCGCGTCGTAGCGCTCCTTGGCCGCACCGGCGATCGGACGCGCCTCGACCTCGCAGTCGGCGAGCACGGCCGGCATGCTCAGGATCAGCGCGCCGATATCATCGCCGATGTCGAGCATTACCGGCCCCTGGCCGGCGTGGCTGTTGTCCTCGGGCATGGTTTCTCCCACAGGGTAGGCAGAAGCTGACAGGTAGCACAGGGGGAGCCGGCGGGGGTGCTGAGAGAAAAGGGGCCGAATCCGATTGTCGGGGACCCCG
>JBPCPA010000300.1:0-6485 GCA_050999655.1 Jatrophihabitans sp. | reverse complement strand
GCCAGGTACTGCCTGCCCCCGGCGACCGCGAGGTAACCGCCGACCAGCAGCGCCAGGGTGAGCATGACGAGTAGCACAACCCGGATCGGATTGGTCCTCGTGGTGGTCACGGTAGGTCACAATAATGACAGTGCACAGGCAGTGCTCGCGAGCCGTGACTTCGGCGGGCGGGCGGCGGGATTCGCGGCAGGGCAGGTGCGCGCCGACGGCGCGCGGGAGGAGCTCGTGATGCAGGAGTTCGACGTCCTGATCGAGATCCCGAAGGGCAGCCGCAACAAGTACGAGGTCGATCACGCCTCCGGCCGGATCCGGCTGGATCGGACGCTGTTCACCTCGACCCAGTACCCGGCCGACTACGGCTATATCGAGAACACCCTGGGCGAGGACGGCGACCCGCTGGACGCGCTGGTGCTGCTGCAGGGCGATCCGCTGTTCCCGGGCGTGCTGGTGCTGTGCCGGGCGATCGGGATGTTTCGGATGACCGACGAGAAGGGCGGCGACGACAAGGTGCTGTGCGTGCCGGCCAACGACCCGCGGCTGGAGCACCTGCGCGACATCCACCACGTCCCGGAGTTCGACCGGCTGGAGATCCAGCACTTCTTCGAGGTCTACAAGGAGCTCGAGCCCGGCAAGAGCGTCGAGGGTGCCTCGTGGGTGGGACGGGTCGAGGCCGAGGCCGAGATCGTCGCCAGTCGTAAGCGGCTGGCCGATAACCCTGACGCCGTCCCGCACTGACCTCGGATCGAGCACCGGACTCCGCGGTGGCTCGACTCATGTTCGGACCAGCGGCCGCGTGCCACAGTCACGTCTCGCCTTCGCCGCCGATCGGCTACCGGGCGTCGCATGAGTCGTGAAAGCCGGCGGCGTTGCGCGCGATGATCGTCGGCTCGCTTGCGGCGGACGCCTGCTCCGCGTGGATCTCTGTGGCATAGGCAGCCGGGCCTTGCTTCGCAGCCGCGAGACGGGTGGCGTCCAACTCGTTCGCGAATTGGACGTAGGCATTGAGCGCGGCCGCCTTGGCGCTCGCCTGCGGGGGCACCGGCACCCGAGCCAGGTCCCGATCGAAATCCGACAGCAGCTTTGTGTGTGCGGGCAACTGCGCCAGGAACTGCTGGAGCGCGATATCGAGATTGCCGCCGTTGGTCACTGCCATCACTTTGGGTAGCAACGCGTCGCACAACACCGCCGGCGGTCACTGCGTGAGCAAACAGCGCTGAGCGCGGGCTACGGTCCGCGCTCAGCACTGTCAATCGGCCGGTCTCGCCGATTGCTTGGCGGTGATGGCCACCCCCGTTGTGCGCAGCGAAGCCACCACCGCTGCCGTGCCTGACAGTCGAGTACTCGGCTCCGGTGCCGAGGATCTCTCACCAGCTCCACCGTCGCCCACCCGGAGCAGGCCGGCAACTCGAAACACTGTCCCGGTAACGCCGCATTCACAACGCGCAACGCCCGGCGGCCTCAATCGAGTCGGGGGAACAACACTGCCCCACGGCCGATCCGGCCGCGGGGCAGTGCTGGTGCTGATATTGCGATCGAGACTACAAACGGCAACTACAAGGGGCTACTACAGCCCGGCGTGCTCGGTCTGGACCTCTTGCTGTTCGGCAAGCCGGCGGCGTTCCATCGCCTGCGCCTCCAACCCGGACTCCATCCGCAGCTTGACCTCCTTGAGGAAGAAGCTCAGCACGAAGGCCGGTATCACCACGATCGCTGCGACCAGGAACACCCGGTCCATTGCCCCGGCGAAGCCGGACAGGAACGGCTCGCGCAGCACCTGCGCACCGTGCTGCAGGAAGCTGGTGTCGTTGAGCTGGCTGGTCGCGCCGTTCTTCATCGCGGCGAAGGCCTGGGCGATGGTGAGGTTGGCCGGATCGCGCAGCGCGCTCTGGAAGTCCGGATTCTGCGCCGCGGCCTGGACGTTGGCACCGACCTTATGGGCCGCCCCGGAGAAGAAGATGGTCAGGAACACCGCGGTGCCGAACGTGCCACCCATCGAGCGGAAGAACGTCGCCGATGCGGTCGCCACGCCCATCTGGGACGCCGGCACCGAGCTCTGGGTGGCCAGCACCAGGGTCTGCATGCAGCAACCCAGGCCCGCGCCGACCAGGAACATCAGCGGTGCGAGGTGGGCGTAGCTGGTGGTGTAGCTGATCCGGGACAGGCCGATCAGCGCCACGACCAGCAGCCCGCTGCCGACGATCGGGAAGATCTTGTAGCGGCCGGTCTTGGAGGTGTAGATACCGCTGCTCATCGCGACCAGGATCAGGCCGAGCATCAGGGGCAGCAGCGACAAACCGGACTTGGTCGGGCTGTATCCCTTGACGATCTGCATGTAGAGCGGCAGGCAGATGATGCCGCCGAACATCCCCATGCCGATGATGAAGTTCAGCAGCGAGGCGACGCTGAACACCGGCGAGCGGAACATCTTCAGCGGCAGGATCGCCTCGTCGCCGACCTTGCGTTCGATCAGCACGAAGCCGGCGATCAGCACCGCGCCGACCAGGTAGCAGGCCACCGCCTTGCCCGAGCCCCAGCCCCAGGTGCGGCCCTGCTCGGCGACCAGCAGCAGCGAGGTGACCCCGAGCACCAGGGTGGCCGCGCCGAGGTAGTCGACCTTGTGCTCCTTGCGGACGTGCGGGATGTTGAGGTACTTGCTGACCACGGCCAGCGCGACGATGCCGACCGGCAGGTTGACGTAGAAGACCCAGCGCCAGCCGTCGAAGCCGAGCAGCCGGTTCTGACCGGCCAGCAGGCCGCCGAGCACCGGCCCGGCCACCGAGGACAGCCCGAAGACCGCCCTGAAATAGCCCTGGTACTTGGCGCGCTCGCGCGGCGGGACGATGTCACCGATGATCGCGAAGGCCAGTGCCATCAGGCCACCGGCGCCCAGTCCCTGCACCGCGCGGAAGGCTGCGAGCTCCTCCATCGAGTTCGACATGCCCGACAGCACCGAGCCGACCAGGAAGATCGAGATGGCGAACAGGTAGAACTTCTTGCGGCCGTACATGTCGCTCAACTTGCCGTAGAGAGGTGTCGAGACGGTCGAGGTGACCAGGTAGGCGGTAGTCGCCCAGGCCTGGTTGGTCTGGCCGTTCAGCTTGTCGGCGATGGTGCGCATCGCCGCGGAGACGATCGTCTGGTCCAGCGCTGCCAGGAACATGCCGAGCAGCAGGCCCGACAGGATCAGCATGATCTGGTTGTGCGAGAGCCGCCCGGAATCGTCAGCCGTGCTGGGCTCGGTGGATAGGGTGTCAGCCATTGTTGAGTTCCTGCTCCAGTTCCAAGGCGTTCTGTTCGCCGTACGTTTCGGTTGCTTGGTTGAGCCGGCCCAGCAGTCGCGCGAGGGTGCTGATCTCGTCGCTGCTCCAGCCGGTCAGGGTCCGTTCGATGCGCTTGCGACGGCCCTGTTCGAGGCGGCCGAGCATCTGTTGGCCGGCTTCGGAGGCCTTGAGCAGGATGGCGCGCCGGTCGTCCGGGTCGACCTCGCGCACCAGCAGGCCGGCCTTTTCGAGGTCGGCCACCTGGCGCGAGACGGTGGACGGGTCAAAGCCGGACCGGTCAGCGATGGTGCTCAGCCGGGACGGTCCGCAGTAGGTCAGGGTGCCCAGCACCATCAGGGCCAGCTTGTCCAACCGGTTGCCGTTGACCTGGTGCTTGAAGCGGGTGAGGTTCATGGTGAACGTCCGGAACTCGCGTTCCAGGGCGTCGATCGACCCGCTCAGCTCGTCCGGCGCGATGGTTTTAGATGCTTGTGCCACGCATCTAAATTAGCTGCTGAGCGCAACTAAGTCAAACGGATATCGTCCCGGCGGTCGCGGCTCGCTCGGCCCAGTGCAGCGCGACCACGCCAACGGTGAGGTTTCGGCAGTGCACGTCGACCCATCCGGCATCAGCCACGGTGCGGGCCAGGACCTGCTGCGCCGGCCAACTCCGGATCGACTCGGCAAGATAGACGTAGGCCGCCGGGTTGCTCGACACCTTGCGGGCGATCCAGGGCAGCGCGCGCATCAGGTAGTTGAGGTAGAGCTGCTTGAAACCCGGAATCACCGGGGTGGAGAACTCGCAGATGACCAGCCGGCCGCCAGGCTTGGTGACCCGGCCGAACTCGGCAAGCGCGGCCGGCACGTCGGCGATGTTGCGCAGGCCGAAGGAGATGGTGACCGCGTCGAAGGCCTCGTCGGCGAACGGCAGCCGCAGCGCGTCGGCCGCCACGAACGGCAGGTGCCTGCGTCCGGGCCGACCGGCACCGGCCCGCAGCATGCCGAGGGAGAAGTCGCTGGCCACTGCGCTGGCACCAGATCGGGCCAGCTCTGCGGTGGATACGCCGGTGCCGGCCGCCACATCGAGCACTCGCTCGCCGGGCCGCAACGCCAGCGCGTCCCGGGTGCGCCGGCGCCAGCGCCGGTCCTGGCCGAAGGACAGCACCGTGTTGGTCAGGTCATAGCGCTTGGCCACCCCGTCGAACATCGTGGCGACATCAGAAGGTTGCTTGGCGAGCGTGGCTCTGGTCATCGGCTCCGATTGTCCCCGACGGCTCGCCGCGGTGATCGGCCGGGCCGGTCGTTCAGCCGAGGGCCGGAGTGGGAGCTCCGGCCGGCCGGCAGCTGGCCTGGCCCGGTTCGGCCAGCCGGACGGCCGCCCAGCCGATCAGCGCCACGCATACCAGGTAGCCCAGCAGGTGCAGCGGGCCGAGTGGCACCCGCTCACCGAGCAGCGCAGCGCCCAGCACCACGGCCACCACCGGGTCCAGGATCAGGTTCGGCGGAAAGCTCGCGCCGAGCGGCCCGAGCTGAAAGCCGATCTGGACGAGCAGGTAGCCGCCGAGCGCCAGTACCAGCACCGCCAGCAGCGGCACCAGGCCGGCCAGGTGACCGAAACCTGCCACCCCATCGTCGGCGAACACCGTCGAGACCGCCTCGATCAGGACGCTGACCACTCCGAACCAGCAGCCGGCCACCACCCCGAAGGTGACCGCGCGCGGCACCGGGGGCCGGTTGCGCATCAACGCGATGGCCAGGCCGCCACCGACCAGCGCGACCAGCGCCGTGCAGCCGCCGCCGAGCAGCCCGACGCTCCGGCCGCGATGAGGTTCGCCCAGCAGCGCCAGGAACAGCGCGAGCCCGGCGATCAGCGCGGCGCAGTTGCCCAGATCCAGCCAGGACGGCCTGGGCAGGCCGAAGGCCACCCGGATGACCACCGCCACCGGCAATGACAGCACCAGCAACGGCTGCACCAGCACCACCGGGCCGTTGCCGAGCGCGATCAGCTGCAGCGCGATGCCGAACAGGTCGCCGACGGTGGCCAGCAGCCAGCGCGGGTTGCGCACCAACTCGGCCAGCTGGCCGGCGTCGGCACGTCCGGTGTAGGCGGCCGCATGCTGTCCCGCGGTGCCCGCGCCGTAGGCCAGCGCCGAACCGAGGCCGGCCGCGACGGCAAGGGTGAACGACACCGCTCAGCTGGCAGCGGCGGTGACCGGCAGCAGCTTCAGCGCGGTCGAGGCGACGTGCGAGCGCACCCGGTCATCGTGCGGATCCTGCGCCGGGTCGGCGTGCACGACCAGGTGCCGGTACAGCGTGTCGCGCTGGGCCGGGATGCGTCCGGCCGACCGGATCAACTCGATCAGCTCGGTGCGGTTGGACCGGTGCCTGGCCCCGGCCGAGGACACCACGTTCTCCTCCAGCATGACCGAGCCGAGGTCATCGGCGCCGAAGTGCAGCGTCAGCTGGCCGATGTCCTTGCCGGTCGTCAGCCACGAGCCCTGCAGGTGCTCGACGTTGTCGAAGAACAGCCGGCTCACCGCGATCATCCGCAGGTACTCCAACGAGGTCGCCTGGGTGCGTCCCTTGAGGTGGTTGTTCTCCGGCTGATAGGTCCACGGAATGAACGAGCGGAAGCCGCCGGTGCGATCCTGCACGTCGCGCACCATTCGAAGGTGCTCGATCCGCTCGGCGTTGGTCTCGCCGGTTCCCATCATGAATGTCGCGGTCGACTGCACCCCGAGGCCGTGCGCGGTCTCCATCACCGACAACCACACCTCGCCGGACTCCTTCAGCGGCGCGATCGCGGTGCGCGGCCGCCTGACCAGGATCTCCGCACCCGCCCCGGCGAAGGAGTCCAGGCCGGCGGCGTGCAACCGGGCGATCACCTCGCCGTGTTCCAGGCCGGACACCTTGCCGATGTGCACCACCTCGGACGCGCCGAGCGAGTGCAGGGTGAGCGTGGGCTGCTCGCGCTTGATGGCGGCGAAGATCCGCTCGTACCATTCGATGCCCAGCTGCGGGGAGTGGCCTCCCTGCAGCAGGATCTGGGTGGCGCCGAGTTCGACGGCCTCGGCGCAGCGGCGCAGGATCTCCTCGTCCGGATGCGTCCAGCCCTCGCTGTGGCCGGGCGCGAGGTAGAAGGCGCAGAACTTGCAGGCGGTCAGACACACGTTGGTGGAGTTGATGTTGCGGTCGATGATGTAGGTCGCGATGTTGACTGAATCA
>JBPCPA010000297.1:0-4555 GCA_050999655.1 Jatrophihabitans sp. | reverse complement strand
GGACGGTCCGAGCCGTCGGCCGGGCACCGGTTCCGGCGAGGCGTGGCATGAGCCGGCTGATCCGGTTCGGCCTGACGCTGCTCGCGCTGGCGGCCGGCCTGGTGCTGTTCGCCCCGCAGGCGATGGCCCACGCGGTGGTGGTCGGCTCCGATCCGGTGGACGGCAGCCGGCTCAGCAGCTCGCCGACCAGCGTGACCATCCGCTTCGACGAGCCGGTGGGCCTGGACCTGGGTTACCTGCGGGTGGTGGACGGCGCCGGCCGCCGGGTGGACACGGGTGCCGCCAGCCACCCGGCCGGCAACGGCGCCGCGATCTCGGTGGCGCTGCGCGGTGGCCTCGGCGACAGCAGTTACCTGGCCAGCTACCGGGTGATCTCGGCCGACTCCCATCCGATCGCGGGCTCCATCCGCTACGTGGTCGGCAACGGCGCGCTGGGCAGCGGGGGTGGGCCGTCCGGCTCGGCGCCGGTCAACCAGAGCGTGTCCAGCCTGCTGGCGGTGAGCCACTGGCTCAGCTTCGCCGGGGTCGGGTGGGTTGGCGGCCTTTGGCTGATCTTCACTTTGTTGCCGGCCGGCCAGCGCCGCCCACCGATCCGCCGGCTGATCTGGACCGGCTGGGCGGCGGCGGTGCTCGGCGCGCTGGGGGAGTTCGTGCTGCAGGGCCCCTATGCGGCCGGCAGTGGGCTGGGCACGGCGCTGCACACCGGGCTGCTGGACGACACGCTGCACGTCAACGCCGGCCAGTTGCTCTCGGTGCGGCTGGTGCTGATCGGAATCCTGGGCACCGTGCTGACCGCGCTGTTCGCCGCCGATGCCTGGCGCCGGCCCAGCTGGGCGCCCGAGGTGGCCGCCATCGTCGGGGTCGGCATCGTGGTCACCTACGCCGCGACCGGGCACTCCCAGTCGGCCAACCCGCGCTGGCTGGCGGTGCTGGTCGACGCGCTGCACCTGACCGCGATGATCATCTGGCTGGGCGGCCTGGTGATCCTGCTGGTGGCCGCGACCACCCGGCGCCGGCCAGCGGTGGCCGAGCCGGTCGAGTACGCCGACGAGCTGGCCTACGCAGCCGGCCCCAGTTATCCAGCCGGCGGCCCCGGCTATCCCACCGACGGGCCGGACGACCAGGCTTTCGACACCGACGGGCCGGACGACCAGGCTTTCGACACCGACGAATTGTCGGCCGGTCTGCCGATCTTCTCCCGGATCGCGATGGCCTGCGTGGCCACCCTGGCCGTCACCGGCACCCTGCAGGCCTGGCGCGAGATCGGGACGGTGCACGCGATCACCACCACCTACGGCCGGCTGGTGCTGGTGAAGGTGGCCCTGTTCTGCGGGCTGCTCACGCTGGGGTACTTCGCTCGGCGCAGCGTGGCGCGACCGCGGCTCGGTCGTAGCAGCCTGAGCCGGTTGCGCCGGACGCTGATCACCGAGGTGACGGTCGGTGCCACGGTGCTGGCGGTCACCGGCGTGCTGATCGCCCAGCCGCCGGGCCGGGTGGCGCTGGCCGCCGAGCGGGGCAAGGCGCGCTCGACGACGGTGACGGTGACGGCGCAGGCCCGGGCAGTGGTGCGGGTGGACCCGGGCGTGCACGGCAACGTCCAGATCAGCATCGACCTCGCCGGCGGCCCGGCGCCGACCAAGGTCAGCGCCACCGCGAGCCTGCCGGCCAAGCAGCTGGGCCCGATCCCGATCCCGCTGCAGGCGGCCGGGCCGGCCAGCTACAGCGGCTCCGGGGTGCTGCTGCCGTCCGCGGGCACCTGGCAGATCACCATCACGGTGCAGACCTCGGAGTTCGATTCGACCACCGCCGTGGCCCAGCTGCGGCTCTACTAGGAGTGCCGATGCCCGTCCCTTGCTGCCACACAGGTCGGCTACATCTGGATGAGGGATCATCCAGGCCGTGACCCGTCCTCCGCTTTCGCTGCTGGCCGCGGCCGTCGTGGTGATCGCCGGCTTCGCCGGCCTGGTTCGCGGCGCGCTGCCGCAGTCGGTGCCGGCCGCCGCCGGGCAGGCGTCGCCGGCCGGGCAGGGCACGCCGATCGTGGTGTCCGGGGCCTACATCCGCGAGCCGGCCAACGGCATCAACGCGGCGGCCTACCTGGTCATCTACAACACCACCGGCTCGGCTGACCAACTGGTGTCGGCCTCGTCGGGGGCCGGCGCGCTGACCACCGTGCACGCCACCAGCCCCGGCATGGCGATGATGAGCATGGGATCGCTGAGCATCCCGGCGCACGGCAGCTATGACCTGTCACCGACCAACGGACATCTGATGATCGAAAAGTTGTACGGCCCGCTGAAGGCCGGCCAGAGCGTCAACCTCGAACTCGACTTCGCCAAGGCCGGTGAGGTGCTGGTGACCGCCCCGGTCATCGGGGTCACCGCGCCCGCCCCGACCACGGCCATCCCGAAGTGAACCGCCGGCGGAGGCTCGGTGGCGCGGCGGCGGTTGCCGTGTTGGGGCTGCTGGCGGGCTGCTCGTCCGGCGCCGGCACGCCAGCCACCCCCTCGTCCTCGACGAGCGAGCTGACCGATCACAGCGACACCAGCTTCGCCGGCCTTGGGCTGACCCCGGCGCAGCCCCGTCCGCAGTTCAGCCTCACCGACTCGTCCGGCAAGCAGTACCACTTCGGCACCGCCACCGCCGGCAAGCCCACCCTGCTGTACTTCGGCTACACCCACTGCCCGGACGTCTGCCCGACCACGCTGGCTGATATCTCCCAGGCGCTGCAGGCTGTTCCGGCTTCGGTGCGCTCGGCCACCCAGGTGGTGTTCGTGACCACCGACGTCAAGCGCGACACCGTGCCGGTGCTGGCCGAGTACCTGTCTAAGTTCGATCCGGGGCTGCCGAACCACTTCGTCGGCCTGACCGGCACCCAGTCCCAGGTCGACGCGGCCCAGGTCGCCGCACACGTCACGCTGGCCGAGGACGAGGGCCAGACGCACTCGGCTGAGGTCTTGCTCTACGGTACTGACGACTACGCGCGTGTGGCTTTTCTGGAAAGTAACGACCAAGCGCGTCAAATCGCGCATGATCTAGCCCTGGTGGCCGGCAGCAAGTGAGAGGTTCTTCGACGTGACGTTCGCAGCTATATCGGCGCACCGGGCGCGGCTCGGCTGGGCCGGTTTGGTGGTCCGGGTGGTGCTGGCCGCGGTGTGGGCATGGGCATCGCTGTCCAAGATCGGTGACCCGCGCACCTTCGTCCGGGCGGTGCGAGCCTACGACGCCACGCCGGAATGGCTGAGCAAGGCGATCGGGTACGGCCTGCCGATGCTGGAGCTGACGCTGGCGGTACTGCTGCTGGTCGGGCTGATCGTGCGTTACGCCGCCGCGGTGAGCGCGGTGCTGCTCGTGGTGTTCACCATCGGCATCATCCAGGCCTCGGCCCGCGGCATCAAGATCGGGTGCGGCTGCTTCGGCGGCGGCGGCCAGTCCAGCTCGACGGCCTACACCCTGGACGTGCTGCGTGACCTCGGTCTGCTGGTGCTGGCGGCGTTTCTGATCCTGTGGCCGCTGACGAAGCTGTCGGTGGACGAGTGGATCATCCGGTCCGAGGCGGTGCCGGTGCTGACCGGCAAACAGGCCAAGCTGGAGAAGAACCAGCGCCGCTACCGGACGGCGATGGCGGCCGCCGAGGTGGAACTCAGGCATAAGCAGCGCTACATCGCCGGCGGCACGGCCGTGGTGGTGGTGTTGGTCAGCTTCATCGCGATCGGGGTGCAGGGCAACCGGGCCAAGATCTCACCGACCGCCGACACCGCCAACGCCACCGCTGCCGGCGGAGTGATGGTCGGCAACAAGCAGTCGCCGGTGCTGGTGGACATCTACGAGGACTTCCAGTGCCCGATCTGCAACAACCTGGAGCAGAGCGGGCTGACCAAGGACTTCGATGCCAAGGTCAAGGCCACCACCATCAAGGTCAACTACCACGTGATGTCGTTTCTGGACTCCTCGTCCAACGGCAACAAGTACTCCTCGCGGGCGGCCAACGCAGGCTACTGTGCCGCCGACCAGAGCCCGGACGCCTTCCCGAAGTTCCACGACATCCTGTACGGCAAGAACGCTGACGGGCAGAACAACCAGCCGGCAGAGAACAGCAGCGGCAAGCCCGACTCGCAGCTGATCGACTGGGGCAAGCAGGCCGGCATCACCAGCGCGGACTTCTCCACCTGCGTCACCAGCGACAGCCACCAGGACCTGGTGGCGGGGGTGACCGACGCGGCGTCCAAGCGGGGCGTCAACGGCACCCCGACCATGTACGTGGACAACAAGCTGGTGGGCAGCAAGAACGGCTCGTCGCCGACGCTGGCCGAGATCGACGCCGCGATCCAGACCGCGCTGTCGCAGGCCAAGTCCACCGCCGCGCCGTCGCCGACCGCGACGCCCAGCACGTCCGGTGCGGACGGGACGTCGGCCAGCCCGTCGGCCTCGGTCAAGTCCACCGTGTCGCCGAAGCCGACCGTGTCGGTGACCACCTCGAAGTAGCGTCCGGGCCTGACGCCAGTGGGGGGGGGAGCACGCGGAGGGGGGGGAGGGGGGGTGACGGGTGGTAGGG
>JBPCPA010000284.1:0-21286 GCA_050999655.1 Jatrophihabitans sp. | reverse complement strand
CTCGAATCCACCCGCAGCATCGACACCATCGTGTTGGACAAGACCGGCACCGTGACCAGCGGCCCGCTGCGGGCCGTTGAGGTACAGGCCGGCACGCTCGATCCGGACGAACTGCTGCGCCAGGCGGGTGCCGTCGAGCATGCGTCGGCACATCCGATCGGTAGGGCCATCGCGGCTGCCGCAGGTACCGCGCTGCCGGCCGTCGAGCAGTTTCACGACACCGGTGGCCTGGGCGTGAGCGGGACGGTCGAAGGACACGAGGTGGCCATCGGCCGGTTGGCCTGGCTGACCGAACGCTGGCCGGAAGCCACCGTGCCGGCCGTGCTGATCCAGGCCGCCGAGCGGGCCCAGACCCAGGGCCGGACGCCGGTCTGGGTAGGCCGGGACGGCGCCATCGCCGCGGTGGTGGTGCTCGCTGATACCGTTCGGCCGACATCGCGGGCTGCGATCGAGCAGTTGCGGGCGCTGGGCTTGCGGCCGATCCTGCTCACCGGCGACAATGCCGCGGCCGCCCGCACGGTAGCCGAACAGGTAGGTATCGACGAGGTGATCTCCGAAGTGCTCCCGGCCGGCAAGGCGGCGGTGATCGCCGAGCTGCGCCGCGACGGCGCCACCGTGGCGATGGTGGGCGACGGGGTCAACGACGCCGCCGCGCTGGCCGGCGCGGATCTCGGGTTGGCCATCGGTGGCGGTAGCGACGCCGCCGTCCAGGTCTCTGACCTCACCCTGGTGCGCCCGGACCTGCTGCTGGCGGTGCTGGCGATCCGGCTGTCCCGGGCGACCCTGCGCACCATCAAGGCCAACCTGGGCTGGGCTTTCGGTTACAACGTCGCGGCGATCCCGCTGGCGGCACTCGGCCTGCTCAACCCGATGATCGCCGGCGCGGCGATGGCGTTCAGCTCGGTGTTCGTGGTGACCAACAGCCTGCGGTTACGCCGGTTCGCCAGCGCCGGATGATCAGCTTTCACGCCGCGCCGGACTTCGCCACCGGCCCTGACTGGCAGCCGGTTGACGGTGCCCGCGACTACCGGGTCAGCTATTTCGACACCGCCGAGCTGGGGCTGCTTCGGGCCGGCGTCACCCTGCGCCGGACCGGTGCCGGCTGGCGGCTGGATGCCGGCGAGCACCGCCAGCGGTGGCCGATGAGCCATGACCTGCCCGACGAACTGGCCGAGCTGCTCGCCCCGTGGGCCGGCGAGCCGCCGCTGCCGGTGCTGACCCTGCGGTGCACCCGCACCCGGTACCAGGTGCTCGACGCCGGTGGTGAGATCGTCCGGCAGCTTGCCGACGACCAGGTGCGGGCGCACTCGGACAGCCTCGCCCTGACCACCTCGCGCTGGCGCCAGCTCCGGTTGGAGCGGGGACCAGCCGGCAGCGCCGAGGACCTGCGGCAGGCTGCCGACCTGCTGGCCCGGGGCGGCGCGATCCACCGTGGGGCCACCGAGAGTGGGCTGGACGTCGCGGTGCACGGGCACCGGCCGCGATCGGCCGCGATCACCGCCGGCGAGCTGCTCGCCGGCTACCTGCGGACCCAGTGCGAGGCGCTGGCCGGCGGCTACTTCGCCATCATCGGCAGCTCGTTCGAGGACGCCGCGCTGCCGGCCGCCGTGGCCGAGCCGCCCGAGGCGGTGCACCAGACCCGGGTGGCCACCCGCCGGTTGCGGGCGATGCTGCGCACCTACGGCGCGCTCTTCGACGCCGACGCCGTTGTCCGGCTGGAGGCCGAGCTGGCCTGGTACGCCGGCCTGCTAGGACCGGTCCGCGATGCCGAGGTGATGCGATCCCGGCTGGCTCGGGCGGTTGCCGAGTTGCCGGCCGACCTGGTGGTCGGACCGGTCGCGGAGCGGATCGATCAGGCGCTACGCGCCGAGCTGGGCCAGGCCGGCGGCCGGCTGCACCTGTGCCTGCGCGAGGACCGGTACCGGGCGCTGGCCGCCAACCTTGCCGGCTGGCGGTCCGACCCGCCGTTCGGAGCGCTCGCCGACCAGCCCGCGAGCGCGCTCGGCGGCTACGTCGAAGCCGCCGAGCATAACCTGTCCAAACGGCTCGCCCGGGCCGGCCGGGACGGCCAGGACGCCAGCCTGCACTCGGCCCGCAAGGCCGGCAAGCGGGCTCGCTACGCCGCCGAGGCCGCCGGGCCGGCGCTGGGCGGGCAGGTCAGCGAATTGGCCGGCGCGGCCAAGCGGCTGCAGGAGGTGCTCGGCGAGCACCAGGACAGCGTGGTGGCCGTCCTGCTGCTTTGCCGGCTTGCCGAACAGGCAACCCGGGACGGGCAGAACGCGTTCAGCTACGGGGTGCTGGTAGCTGGGCAGCTCCGGCTGGCGGCGAAATCGGCCAAAGCCGCAAGGGCCCGGTAACCAGCCGCACGGGCCCGGTAGCTCAGGTTCCGGGCACCCAGTCGGTCGGCCGCTCGGCGCTGCCCAGCAACCAGCTGATCGCCTGGGCGCAGCGCTCCGAGGCACGGCCGTCGCCGTAGGGGTTGGCGGCCGACGGGGGCAGGCTGCGGTTGGCCAGCCGCTCGGACACCGCCTTCACCATCAGCTCGGCGTCCAGGCCGACCAGCGTTGCCCAACCAGCTTCGATGCCTTCTGGACGTTCGGTGACCGACCGGGCCACCACCACCGGCAGCCGCAGCGTGGGCGCCTCCTCCTGGATGCCACCGGAGTCGGTCAGCGACACGTCGGCGCGATGCAGCAGGGCCAGCATGTCGTCGTAGGGCAGCGGCGGTAGCAGGTCACAGCGCGGCACCCCGGCCAGCACCGTCCGGACGTCGGCGGCGACCGCCGGGTTGGGATGGGTGACCACTACCGCGTGCAGGTCCGGGTGCTGCTCGAGCAGGGTGCGGACCGCACCGGCCACCGTCCGGACGCCCTCGCCCCAGGCCTCGCGGCGGTGCACGGTGACCGCCAGCAGCCGGCCCTCGCCGCGCCAGCTGATCGCATCCACCAGCGGCCGATCGATGATCCGGGGCAGCAGGTCCTGCAGCGCGTCCACGACGGTGTTGCCGGTCACCACGACGGTGTCGCCGCTGCGTCCCTCCCGGCCCAGCGCGCGAGCGGCCAGCGGCGTCGGGGCCAGGTGCAGATCGGCCAGGTCGGCCAGCAGCGTGCGGTTGGTCTCCTCCGGAAAGGGCTGGCTACGGTCGCCGGTGCGCAGGCCGGCCTCCAGGTGCACCACCGGGATCGACAGCATCGCCGCGGCCAGGCCGACCGCCATCGCCGTCGAGGTGTCGCCCTGCACCAGTACCGCGGCCGGGCGCTGCGCGCGCAGGTAGCTGTCCACCGCGGTGATCGCCAGCGAGATCAGCTCGTTCAGGCTGCCGTCCTGTCGCTGCAGGCCCAGGCTGCCGTCCGGCGCGATGCCGAACGGCGCCAGCGCCTCGGCCACCCGGCCCGGCTGCTGTCCGGTGTCGATCACCGCCGGCTCCAGACCGGCGCCGAGCAGCGCCGGAACCAGCGGCGCTATCTTCACCGCCTCGGGCCTGGTGCCGACCACGAGTGCCACGGTGCGATCCATGCTGCCCAACTCCACGCCTCGACGTTAAAAAGGTGTCAGGCAGAGTATTCACTACCGGTGGACAGTTCGCCCTCCCAAGCCGGAACGACCCTGCCGTAGGAGGCAAGCACCCGAACCACCTCGAAGCCCAGCGAGCTGTAGAGCGCGCCGGCGCCCTGGCCGTTCTGGCTGTCCACGCCAAGGCCCGCGGTGCGGTAGCCGTGTTCGGCGGCCGCCCGCAGCGTGGCGCTCAGGCAGGCCCGGGCCAATCCCCGGCCGCGGGCCCGCTGCCGGGTGCCGACCAGGTCGACCCAGGCCTCACCGGGCACCCACTGCCGGGCCATCGACAGCGCGTCCACCGCCCCGTCCGCGCCGAGGCTGACGAAGCACAGCTCCGGACGCAACGCCCGCGAGCCGATGAAGTCCTGCCACTGGGCGGCGTCCCACGGTGTCGACCCCCAGTGCGTGCTGAACGCCTCGTTGTGCGCCAACCGGGTCGCCTCGCTCAACTCCGGACGGTAGGCCTGCACCTGCGGGCCGGCCTCGGGCCGCTGCTGGCTGGCTTCGGCCGGTAGCGCGGCGGGCAACGGGCGCGACATCTCGTGGAAGTAGCGCACGATCCGGTAGCCGCGATGCTCCAGCAGCCGCCGCACCGAGGCCCCCTGAATGCCGCCGGAGGCGCGCAGCAGCACCTCGACGCCGGGATGCCGCTGGGCACTCAGCTGCCGGGCCCGTGGTTCGAGCCGATCCATGATCTCGGTGCCGATGCCGCGGCCACGAAAGTCCGGGTGCACGCCACCGCCGATGCCGGCCCGCACCCGTGCCTGGAACAGACCGGTGCTCACCCGCAACTGGCCGAAGCCGACCAGGATCTGCCCCGACCAGACCGCGACGGTGTCCAGGGCCGGGTCGACCCCCGGCTCGCACAGCTCCTCGGCCAGGTCGGCCGCCTCGTAGTACTCATCGGTCTGGTCGAGCTTGGCCAGCAGGTTGGTCAGCTCGGTCCAGCCGGTCACCGAAGCAGCATCCAGGCTCGTCCAGCGCAGCGCCACCGCCGCTCACCCCCGCTCGTCCAGGCCCATCAGGGCGGCACCGTTGTGCCACAGCACCCGGCGCAACCAATCATCGCCGAAACCCCAGTCCAGCAGCGACTGAATTTGGCTGGCGTAGGGGTAGGGAATGTTGGGAAAGTCGCTGCCCAGCACGATCTTGTCGCCGGCATCGCGGTAGCGGGCCAACACCCCGGCCGGCACCGCGGCGATCCGGTTCAGATACTCGGTGCCGACCATGGTGGTGTCCAAGTGCACGTTGCGGTAGCGCAGCGCCAGTGCCAGGTGCTCGTCGAACTCCGGCGCTCCGCAGTGCGCGATCACCGCGGTCAGCGCCGGGTGCCGGCGCAGCACCTGCCCGATCGGGCCCGGGCCGGTATGGCGACCGGGCAGCGGGCCGGAGCCGCAGTGCACCACGACCGGGACGCCAGCCTCGCTGAGCAAGCCCCAGGCCGCGTCCAGCACCGGGTCGCCGGGGTCATAGCCGCCCACCTGGACGTGCGCCTTGAACACCCGGGCACCGGCCTCCAGCGCCCGGCGGACGTCCCGGGCGGCGGTGGGCTCGGCGAAGAAGGTGGCGCTGGGCACGGCCTGCGGATGATCGGCGGCGAACGCCGCGCACCAGTCGTTCAGCCAGGCCGCCATCGCCGGCTTGTGCGGGTAGCACAGGGTGGGAAACCGGTGGACGCCGAGCGCGGCCAGCGTCCGGATCCGGTCGGCCTCCTCGGTGCGGTAGTGGATCGGCCAGGCCATCCCGTAGTGGGTCTCGGCCTCGTCGAAGAAGCGCCACACCTTGGCCAGCATGGCCGCCGGCAGGAAGTGGATGTGGATGTCGGCCAGGCCGGGCAGGCCGAGGCGCTGCCACACCGCCGGCACCTCGGCGTCGGTCAACCCCGGCCCGGGCGCGCTCACCGGCAACGCATCAGTCGGTCATGCCCTTGGCGCGCCGGCCGAGCACCCGGCTCACCTCCCGGTCGGCGTCCCGCTTGGCCAGGTCCTGGCGCTTGTCCCAGGTCTTCTTGCCCTTGGCCAGGGCCAGCTCGACCTTGACCTTGCCTTCGCTGAAGTAGATCGACAGCGGCACCAGGGTCAGGCCGGACTCCTTGGTCTTGCCGATCAGCCGCAGGATCTCGGACTTGTGCATCAGCAGCTTGCGAACCCGGCGCGGGGTGTGGTTCGTCCAGGAGCCGAAGGCGTACTCGGGGATGTGGACGTTGTGCAGGTACACCTCGCCGTCGTCGATGGTCGCGAAGGCGTCGGACAGCGAGGCCCGGCCCAGCCGCAACGACTTGACCTCGGTGCCCATCAGCACCACTCCGCACTCGTAGCTGTCCAGGATCGCGTACTCGTGGCGGGCCTTCTTGTTCTGCGCGATCAGCTTGCGCGCAGGTTGCTTCGCCCTGTTCGAGCCGGCCGACGCCGCGGCTCTGGAGGACTGTGCGGTTGCCATGCCTACAAAACTACAGCCGGACGTAAAGCCTTAATGTCAGCCAGGCGGTCGCGGCGGCCAGGATGACGCCGGCGATCAGGCCGACCCCGCCGGCCAGGATGATGTCGTTACCGACGATCGGCTGCAGGATCCGGGACTTCACCTGATCACCGAGCAGGCCGTCCAGGAAGACCACCTTGGCCACCCAGTTGCCGACGATGGCCAGCACCGCGCCGACCGCCGCGGCCACCATCGCCTCGATCACGAATGGCAGCTGGGTCATCCAGCGCGACGCGCCGACCAGGCGCATGATGCCGGTCTCGTTGCGCCGTTGCTGGGCCGCGGTCTGGATGGTGTTGGCCATCTGCAGCAGCGCACAGATGCCGACGATGAACGCCATCACGAACGAGCCGACCCGGCCGGTGTCGAACAGCCGCAGCATGGTCTTGAGGCTGACGTCCTGATTCTGCACCTGCTCGACCCCGGGAGACTTCGCATAGCGTTGCGCGACCGGGGCGTAGTCGTTCTTCAGGTCCTTGAGCTTGATGGTGAACGAGGACGGGATGGCGCCGGGGCCGGCCTCGTCGACGACCTTGGCGCCGAGGCGCTGCTTGGCGATCGCGGTGGCCTGGTCCTGGTTGAGGTACTCCACCCCGGTGATCTGCGGGTCGGACTGCAGCTTGGACTGCAGGCCCTGCCGCTCGCCGTCGGTGACCTGATGCTTGCAGTTCGAACCCGGGGTCTGGTTCGAGGTAGCGGTGCACAGGTAGATCGAGACGTTGATCTTGTCCTTGTAGGCGGTCTGGGTCTTGGAGATCTCCTTGTTGATCAACAGGGCTCCGCCCAGGAAGAACAGCGCGATCGCCGTCGAGAGCACCAGGGCGACGGACATGCTGGCATTGCGCCGCAACCCGGTGGCGACTCCGGACATCAGATAACTGGCACGCATGGGTTCTGCTCCGATCGGTACTTCTCGGGTGGACGTCCTGGCTGGCGGGGCGCCTCAGCGACCGATGCCGTAGACCCCACGGTTCTGGTCGCGCACGATGTGGCCGAGATCGAGCTCGATCACCCGGCGCCGCATCGCATCGACGATGTTGTTGTCGTGGGTGGCCATCACCACTGTGGTGCCCTTGCGGTTGATCCGCTCCAGCAGGCCCATGATGCCCTGGCTGGTGTCCGGGTCCAGGTTTCCGGTCGGCTCGTCGGCCAGCAGCACCAGCGGCCGGTTGACGAACGCCCGCGCGATCGCCACCCGCTGCTGCTCACCGCCGGACAGCTCGTTGGGGTAGCGGTGCGCCTTGCCGTCCAGACCGACCATCTCCAGCACCTCGGGCACCGAGCGGGTGATCGAGCGCTGCGACTTGTTGATCACTGCCAGGGCGAAGGCGACGTTCTCGAAGACCGTCTTCTTGGCCAGCAACCGGAAGTCCTGGAACACGCAGCCGATCCCCCGGCGCAGCTCCGGAACCTTGCGGCCGGGCAGCTTGGCGATGTCCTTGCCGTTGACGATCACGCTGCCCCGGGTCGGCACGTCCTCGCGCAGCAGCAGCCGCAGCACCGAGGACTTTCCGGACCCGGACGCGCCGATCAGGAAGACGAACTCACCCTTGTCGATGTCCAGGGACACCCCGTCCAGGGCGGGACGGGTGCTGGCGGGGTAGATCTTGGTGACGTTCTGGAGCGCAATCACGGAAGGCGATCCTACCCGGGCAAGGCCCAGTGCCCGGTTTGCCAGGATCGTAGGCGGGTTGCCCGGAGCCGGGTCATAGACTCGATCGGGGCCGGACGAGGGAGCTCGTTCAGGGCCGGACGAGGGAGCGGGTATGGCTGAGGACTGGAATGCCAAGATCATCGCGGAGTTCCGCGCCAACGAGGGCCGGGTCGGCGGTCAGTTCGAGGGCTCCCCGCTGCTGTTGCTGCACAGCATCGGTGCCAGGTCGGGCGTCGAGCGGGTCAACCCGATGGCGTTTCAGGCCACCAACGCCGGCCTGGCGGTGTTCGCCTCGGCGGCCGGCGCCGACAAGAACCCGGACTGGTACCACAACCTGCTCGCGCACCCGGACGTCCGGATCGAGGTGGGGGTGGAGACCCTCGACGTGCACGCCCGAGTGGTCGATGACCCGGATGAGCGCGAGGTGATCTGGGCCGCCCAGAAACGCGATTATCCCGGCTTCGCCGACTACGAGAGCATGACCAGCCGGGTGATTTCGGTGGTGCTGCTGGAGATCCAGCGCTAGCCGACTGGCCGTCCAAGGACCCGTCTAAGACCCGTCCAGGGCCCCGTCGGCTCAGGTGTCGGCGAACCGATTCAGCGCGGCCAGCTGCGCCTCCCGCTTGCTGGAGCTGGCCTTATGGCCAGCATCTGCCGGTGCGATCAGCTGCGCGTCCGGCCAGGCCCGGACCAGCTCCCAGGCGGTGTCCAGCGGGCAGCTCAGGTCCTGCTTGCCGTGGATGAGCACGCCGGGAATGCCCGCCAACCGGCCGGCGTCCCGGATCAGCTGGCCCTCAGCCAGCCAGGCATCGTGGGCGACGTAGTGCGCGCAGATCCGGACGAGGGCGATCATCGCATCGACGGGCCGGTCGCTGTACAGCTGCGGTTTGGCGTTCGGTTCCAGGGACAGCACCGTGTCCTCCCAGTTGCACCAGTCCAGCGCGGCTCGCTGGCGCACCGCCAGGTCTGGGTGCTCCATCAGGCGGGCGTAGGCGCCGACCAGGTCACCGGTGCGCTCCGGTTCGGGCACGCCGTTGCGAAACGCTCGAACTCCTCGGGAAAGAACCGCGAGACCCCGCCGTAGAGCCACTGCGCCTCGCGCCGCCGGGCCGTGGTGATCGCCGACAGCACGATCTCGGTGACCCGCTCGGGGTAGCGCTCGGCGTAAGCCAGGCCCAGGGTGGAGCCCCAGGAGCCGCCACACAGCATCCAGCGGTCGATGCCCAGGTGCTCACGCAGCAGTTGCAGGTCGGCGATCAGGTGGTGGGTGGTGTTGACGCTCATGTCGGCGCCCGGATCGCTGGCGTGCGGCGTGCTGCGGCCGCTACCGCGCTGGTCGAACAGCACGATCCGGTAGCGCTGCGGGTCAAAGCCACGGCGCATACCCGGGTTGCAGCCGGTGCCCGGGCCGCCGTGCAGCATCACCACCGGCTTGCCGGCCGGGTTGCCGGCCACGCTCCAATACACCTGGTTTCCCTGGCCGACGTCGAGCATGCCCTCGTCGTAGGCCTCGACCAGCGGGTACCAGTCAGCCATCGGCCGGCTGCCGGTCAGATTCCGGCGCGGTCGCCGGCAACCGATGATCCAGCCACATGTACAGCGCGCCGACCCCGACCAGCAGCACGTTCAGCCCGACGCCGTTGCGCAGCGCGGTGACGTAGCCCAGCGTGCTGACATCGATGAACGGGTAGGGGTACCAGTGCGAGGCCGCGCCGTGCGCCAGCGTGTAGCCGACGTAGAGCGCCGGCCAGCTCAGCGAGGTGACCAGGGTGTTCTCGTCCAGGCGCGGCCGGGGTCCGAACAGCAGCCAGCCGATCACGGTCATCAGCGGCGCGACGTAGTGCAGCAGCGCGTTGGTCACCGCGGCCGCGCCGTGCAGGTCCACGATGCCGCGCAGCAGGGTGGAATACACGATGCCGGTCACGGTGATGCCGTACAGCGCCTGTAGCCGCAGCACCCGCCACAACCGGCCGTCCCAGTCGGGCCGCAACGCCAGGCTGAGCGCGGTGCCGGCCACCAGGATGTTGGATTCGACGGTGAAGTAGCTCAGGAAGCGGATCACCCGGGTGCTGATGCTGGGTAGCGCGCCGTGGGCGTCGACCAGCACGTTCTGCCCGCGCATGGTCAGCGCCAGCTGCCAGACCAGGCCGAGTGCCACCGCGAGAAAGGTCAGCAGGTGCCACCAGGCGCCGATCCGGCGTTGCGGCGCCGCGTTGGTCATGCGCCAGACCCTAGCGTCCCTACCGGTGTCAGGCCGAGCGCCGCCACCGGATGCCGGCCTCGATGAAGTCGTCGATGTCACCGTCCAGGACCGCCGAGGGGTTGCCCACCTCGTGCTCGGTGCGCAGGTCCTTGACCATCTGGTAGGGGTGCAGGACGTAGGAGCGCATCTGGTTGCCCCAGCTGTTGCCGGCGTCCTTGAGCGCATCCAGCGCGGCCTGCTCCTCCTGCCTGCGCCGTTCGAGCAGCTTGGCCTGCAGCACCGCCAGCGCCGAGGCCTTGTTCTGGATCTGGCTGCGCTCGTTCTGGCAGCTGACCACGATGCCGGTGGGCAGGTGGGTCAGCCGGACCGCCGAGTCGGTGGTGTTGACGCCCTGGCCGCCCGGGCCGGACGAGCGGTAGACGTCCACCCGAAGCTCGTCATCGGGAATCTCGACGTGGTCGGAGGACTCCACCACCGGCAGCACCTCGACGCCGGCGAAGCTGGTCTGCCGGCGGCCCTGGTTGTCGAACGGGCTGATCCGCACCAGCCGGTGGGTGCCCTGCTCGACCGACAGGGTGCCGTAGGCGTAGGGCGCCTTGACCTGAAAGGTGGCCGACTTGATGCCGGCCTCCTCGGCGTAGGAGGTGTCATAGACCTCGGTGGCGTAGTTGTGCCGCTCGGCCCAGCGCAGGTACATCCGCATCAGCATCTCGGCGAAGTCGGCCGCGTCCACCCCGCCGGCCTCGGACCGGATGGTGACCAGCGCCTCCCGGGAGTCGTAGGCGCCGTTGAGCAGCGTCTGCACCTCCAGCTCGCCGATCGCCTTGCGCAGCTTGACCAGCTCGACCTCGACCTCGGTGCGGGCTTCGGAAGCGTCCGCCGAGCCCTCTTCAGTCTCGGCCATCCCCCAGAGCACCTCGGAGTCATCCACCCGGCTGCGCAGTTCCTCGACCCGGCGGACCTGGCCCTGAGTGTGGCTCAGCTTCGAGGTCACCTTCTGGGCGTTGTCGGTGTCGTTCCACAGGTTCGGATCCGAGGCCTGGGCCTCCAGCGCGCTGACCTGCGCGCGCAGCTTCGGAACGTCGAGGACGGCCTCGATACTGGCCAGGGTTGCCGAGAGCTCTTTCAGCTCGGCAGGTACGTCAGTCACAGCCGTTCAGCCTACTGGTCCGAATGCCTCACCGGAATGTCGCGATTGCCGGGCCTACCGCAGGGCGACGCAGGTCGGGGTGCCGGCCGGGTAGCGGCGGACCTCGCGCAGCCGCGCGCCACCGTCCTCGACGGCGAACACGATCAGCTGGTCGCCGTGCTGGTTGGCCGCGATCAACCAGTTGCCGGTGAGCGCGAAGTGCCGCGGCCAGCCCGGCCCGGTCGGGTACTCGGCCAGCCGCACCGGGGTGTCGCCGGTGAGCGAGAACACCGCGATGCTGTCGGGATAGCGGTTGGACAGATAGCCGAACCGGCCGTCGGCGGACAGGCTGAACTGGGCGGGCAGGTTGCGGATCGGCTGCTCGGAGGCGGTCACCGAGTCCCGCACCGCGAAGCTGCCCGGCGAGGTCTCATCAAGGGTCAGCAGGCTCGCCGCCAGCTCGGCGACCAGGTAGGCCCGTCCGGTGTGGCGGTTGCGGACCAGTTGCCGGGGGCCGGTGCCCGGGGCCAGCTCGGTCACCGCGGCCGGGGTCAGGCCCTGCGATGTGCGGCGGTAGGAGCGGATCTGGTCTATACCCAGATCCACCGCGCTGACCAGCTCGTCGGCGGCATCCAGCACGATCATGTGCACGTGCGGGCCGTCCTGCCGGTCGGGGTCCGGGCCGGTGCCGTGATGGGCGATCAGCTCGGTGCGCTCGCCCAGGCCGCCGACCGCGTCCAGCGCGAAGCCGGCCAGGCTGCCGCCGCCGTAGTTGGCCGCGTACAGCTGCCGGCCGTCGCCGGTGATCACCAGGTGGCAGGGCAGCGCACCGCCGGTCGCGGCGGTGCCGAGCTGGTGCAACCGGCCGGCCCGGACCGCGACCACGGTGACCGCGCCGTCGGCCACCTCATTGCTGGCGTAGAGCACCGGCAGCCGCGGGTGCCACTGCAACCAGGACGGCGAGGCCAGCTCGAGGGTGTCGGCCAGGGTCAGCTCGCCGGTCCGGTCGTCGAAGGAGCACAGGCTGATCCCGCTGCCGTGGCCCTCGGATTCGGCGGTGTAGCAGCCGAGGGCGAGCCAGCGGCCGGTCATCGAGAGTCTCGCCGGTCGCTGGAGCGTTGCCGCTCGGCCGACTCGGACGCCGGTTCGTCGGCCAGCACCCGGCCGTAACGGTTCAGCACCCGGGCACGCAGGTCGGCATCGCTGCGCGGCACCGGCTGGATGAAGATCTCGTCCAGTGAGCCGAACTCCGCGCGCAGGTCGGTGTCGAGCCGGACGCAGGCGCGCTCCACCTCGGCGGCGCTGATCTGGTCCTCGAAGTCGACCCTGGCGCACAGCAGAATCCGGTCCACCCCGGTCATCATGGTGAGCACGTCGACCACGTCCACGATCTCGGGCTGCTGCTCCAGTCGGGACGCGACCTCCCGCACCAGCCGAAGATCGGCCTGCTTGCCGATCAGCAGGCCCTTGCAGGTCTGGGCGAGCGCGAAGGCCGCCACGATCAGCAGTACCCCGATGGCCAGCGACGCGGCGCCGTCCCAGAAGGCAGCGCCGGTCAGCTGGTGCAGGCCTACGCCGGCGGCGGCGATGATCAACCCGATCAGCGCGGCGGAATCCTCCAGTACCACGCTCTTGACCGTCGGGTCCTCCGGGTCACGGATGTAGGACCTGACCGAGCGCCGGCCGCGGGCCGCCGCGCCGCGAACCTGGCCGATGGCCTGCCGGAACGAGGCGCCTTCGAGAATGAAGGCGATTGCCAGTACCGGGTAGTTGATCCAGATCCGGTCGGTGTCCTCGTGACCGCCCAGAATCGTGTGCAGGCCCTGAAAGATCGAGAACGCCGCGCCCGACACCAGAATGGTGACCGCTGCCAGCAGCGACCAGAAGTAGCGTTCCTTGCCGTAACCGAAGGGGTGAACCCGATCGGCCGGACGCGCCGAGCGGCGCAGCGCGGTGAGCAGCAGCAGCTCGGTGGTGCTGTCACCGGCCGAGTGGGCGGCCTCGGACAGCAGCGCGCCGGAGCCGGTGATCAGCCCGGCCGCGAGCTTGAGCAGGCCGACCCCGACGTTGGCGCCGAGCGCGAGCAGCACCGTGACGGTGCTCTCGCCGGACTCGCTGTCCGGTTCCGGTTGGTCGACCACCAGTCCGAGAGTAGGCAGGGCGCTCGGGTCACCGCCGCGCGGGCTGCGTTTGCTGGCTTGTTGCTTGTTGGCCGACTCGTTGGCAGGCTTGCTGGCTGGCTGGTTCAGCGCAGGATGCCTTGGGCGCTGGCGGTGGCGTGCTCGTCGATGCCGTCGCCGTGCCCGATCACCGCGCCGAAGGCGAGCCGGACGTGCTGGCGGCAGTCGAGCAGCACCGTGTGCCCGTCGGCGGACAGCGTCGCCCGGGCCTGGACGCCGGCCCGTTCGGGATCGCGCGCCAGGTAGGTCTCGGTGGCCCGCTGCACCCCGGCCAGCGGTAACCGCTCGGCCAGGGTGTCGGTGCGGGCGGCCGCGCTGTCGATCGCGTTGGCCGTCGCGATCGCCGCCCCGTCGCACACGCTCTGCAGGTCGCGTTGCTTGGTGAACGCGTCACTGGCCAGCACCGCTGCCGCCACCACCAGCAGGCCGATCAGGAAGAAGCCCAGGATCAACGGGGTGATCGAGCCCCGGTCATCGCCAGGTTCGGCCGACCGGGCGGTGCCCCGGGTCACCGGCGCGGTCACCGGATCGTCCGGAAGTCATCGACCTGCACCAGATAGCGCCCGACCGTAACGACCGCCCGGCCGAACAGCACCCGTGGCACGGCGGGCAGCGCCTGGTGGCCGATCACGCACACCTGAAACTGCGCGCCGGGCGCCAGCGACGGCGTGACGGCCGGGCCGCTCTGGCAGCTGTCACCGGCCGCGACGTAGCGCAACTGGATGTCGGCCGGGGTCATCCCCTGGTTGGCCAGCGCTATCCGCAGCGCGGCCTGGGCGCGACCATCGGCTTCGGCAAGGGTCTGCGACGTGGCGATGGCCCGTCCGACATCGCGCGCTGCGTCCGTCGTGGCCAGCCGCGCGCGCTGCACCACCGCCACCGCAACGATCAGGTAGATCAGTGGCACCAGCACCAGAACCGCCACGAAGACAAACTCGACTATCGCGTTTCCCGCGTCATCCGCTGGCCGAACCCGACCGGCCAGCCGGCCGATCATGGACCGTCCTCCAGCGACTCCGCGCTCACCTCGACCCGCACCAGGGCGCCGATCGGTGCCAGCAGTGACCTGATCCGACCACTGCAGCGCACCCGGGCGCTCATCAGGCCGGTCGCCGGATCGCGCACCGAGTCGCCGGTGCACGGCAACTGACCGGCCATCCTGGTTCCGATGCCACGACTGATCAGGTCGCTGGCCCGCTGGGCGCCGGCGGTTGAACTGACGTCGGCGTTGGCCGCATACCGAGCGCCGTCGGCTGCCGCCGAGGCGGTCACCGACCGGACGTAGAACAGCATCGCGACCTGCAGCACCGAAAACAGCAGCAGCACCAGCAGCACCGAGATCATCGAGAACTCGATGACCGCCGAGCCTCGATCATCGGCTACGCGCCGCCGGACAGACATCGCTACTGGCTGGTCTGGCCGGTCACCGAGTCGATGGCGTTGGAGACCGCATCAGTGATCTTGGACTTGAACACCCCGAAGATCACCACCACCAGACCGGCCGACATCACCGTGATCATCACCCAACCGGGCACGTCGCCGCGATCGGCGCCGGTGCCACGAACCCGTCGCCGGGCGGCCAGGTAGTGCAGCCCGAACCAGGCGGCGAACAGCTGAGCCTGAACCATGTATGCGTCCCTTTCATCGTTACTGCGACAGCGAAACCAGCGTCAACAGGCCGGGGTACAGTGCGAACAGCACGGTCACCGGCAGGATCAGAAAGACCACCGGGACCATCATCTGCAGCTCTTTCTTGCCACCTGCTTCGAGCAGTGCGCGCTTGGCGTACTCGCGCACATCGGTGGCCTGGGCCCGCAGCACCGCCGCCAACGGGGTGCCGCGCTCGATCGCCACGACCATGCCCTCGACGAACCTGCTGAACGGCTCGAGCGTGGTCCGGCCGGCGAGATCCGACAGCGCCCGGGTGACCGGCTTGCCTGCCCGGGCCTCGGCCAGTGCGGTCGCCAGGTCACGGGTCAGCTCACCGGTGGTCAGCCGGCAGACCCGCTGCAGTGCATCGACCGGCGACTCGCCGGCGACCACCGCCAGAGCCAGCAGGTCAGCGATCACCGGGAATTCGGCCAGCATCGCCCGCTCCCGGCGCTGCAGTTGCTGGCTGAGCCACCAGTCCCGGGCAAGGATGCCGCCGATACCGCCGATCAGTGCGGCGCCGGCCACCAGCACCGGATCGACTCCGCCGCGCAGCAGGGTCACCAGCGTGAGCCCGAGCGCGCCGCCGACCAGGCCCAGCGCGGCCCAGACGACCTGTTCGATCCTGAATTCCTCGACTCCGGCGTCCGAACCGATACCGCCGAGCCGGCGGCGTACCGAGTCCGCGCCGCCGATCATGCGGTCCAGCCAGCGCACCGCGTCGGCGGTCACCGGGCCCAACAGTTGGCGGGCGATCGCGAGCGGGCCGTCCGGAGCAACCGAGCGGGCCAGCAATCTCGACGGCGCCGGGGCCTCGGCCAGGTAGGGCGCGATCCGCTCGCTGAGCCGGATCGTTCGCATCGGCGGCGCGGCCCGCACCGCCACCAGCATTCCCAGACCGGCCAACAGGCCCAGCAGGGCGCCCGCCCACGCCATCACCGCAGCACCCGCGGTTCCTCGGGCAGCCGGCCGATCCTCAGCATGATGCGGTAGGCGGCCAGGCACACCGGGCCGCCGACGGCGAGTAGCAGCACCCCGCCGGACGAGTCGAAGGTGCGCAGCGTGGTCGATTGGCTGCCCAGCAACAGCAACACCAACCAGGGCGCGGCCACCGCGAGCCGGGCGGCACTGACCGTCCAACCCTGCCTGGTTTCCAGCTCCGAACGGGTTCGGGCATCGACCCTCAACAGCTCCGACAGGGTGCGCAGCACGGTGCCGAGGTCGGTGCCGCCGACCTCGCGTGCGACCCGCAGCGTCTCGCAGACCCGGTCGCCCACCGGATCGGCCAGGTCCTGCTTCAGCGCGCCCAGGCAGTCGGCGAACCGACCGGTGGCCCGGTAGCTGGCGGCGAACCGGGCAAAAGCCGGCCGCAACGGTTCAGGCCCGCGTAGCGCGAGGCCGGATACCCCTTCCGGTAAGGACATTCCGGCCCGGACGGCTGACGCGAGGTTGTCGATGGCCTCCGGCCACAGCTCACGCAACGCCACCTGTCGGCGCTGCCGCAACCGCCGGACCACCGCGACCGGTGCCAGCAACGCGAATAGCGCGAAGCAGCCGGCCACCGCGGTGGTCGCGGTGATCAGCAGCACCCCCAGGCCGACCAGTAGTGCTGCGAGCAGTTGCAGGCCAAGCAGCTGGGCGGAGCTGACCGACTCGATACCGGCCTGGCGAATGAGCTCGTCCCGGCGGGCGTTCCAGCCCGTCCCGGTGGCGCGCCGTTGCGGCGCCCGCGGCCCGCTGCGCCAGATCAGCAGCAGTCCGACCCCCGCCAGCAACCCGACAAGTGCGCCCACCGCTACCCGCCCCTGCTGGCCGAGCCGACCGAGCCGACCGAGCCGACAGGGCCGGTCGTCCGGTCGTCGTGCAGTAGCTCGGCGAGCTCGAATCCGGCCTGGCGGTAACGCTGTTCGTGCGGCGGGTAGCCCCCCGCCCGGCGCAGTTGCCCGTCGACGGTCATGAACAATTCGGCGACCTCGATCACCTCGCCCTCGACCCGACCGCTCACCCCGACGATCTCGCGGACCCGCCGTTGCCCCCGATGATCAGTGCCCAGATGCACCACCAGATCCACCGACGCCGCGACCGTCGGCACCACGAAGGCCGCGCTGACGTTCTCACCCGCCAGCAATGGCAATGTGCACATTTTCAGCAGCGCCTCGCGGGCCGAGTTCGCATGCAGGGTGCACATGCCAGGCATTCCCGAATTCAGAGAGATCAACAGGTCCAGGCATTCTTCCTGGCGCACCTCGCCGACCACGATCCGGTTCGGACGCATCCGCAGCGCCTCTTTCACCAGCCGGCGCAGGCTGATCTCGCCGGTGCCCTCCAGGTTCGGCTGCCGGGTCTGCATCGATACCACGTCCGGCAACGGGAGCTGAAGTTCGAAGACCTCTTCAGCCGTGATCACCCGCTCGCCGGCCGGGATCGCCGCGCACAGCGCGTTGAGCATGGTGGTCTTGCCGGCCTGGGTGCCACCGGACACCAGCACGTTCAGGCCGGCCGCGACCGATGCCTCCAGAAACCTCGCCACCCGCTCGGGCAGCGAGCCCAGCCGGACGAGTTCGTCGAGACTTGCCACCGAGATCACGAACTTGCGGATGTTGACCGCCATATGGCGACGGGTAATCGTCGGGATCACCACGTGCAGCCGGGAGCCATCGGGCAACTGGGCATCGACGAACGGCGCGGACAGATCCAATCGGCGGCCGGACAACCGCAGCATCCGCTCGACCAGATCGGCCACCTGCTCGCTGGTCAGGATCACCGTGGTGAGCTCGGAGCGACCGTGCCGGGCGATGAACACCCGGCCAGGCTCGTTGATCCAGATCTCCTCCACCGACGGGTCGTCCAGATACTGCTGCAACGGGCCGAAGCCGGCGACCTGGTCGAACACCGATCGGGCCGCGCCCACCGGGTCCGCCAGCGGCGGAAGCTCCGACATCGCGGCCCGGTCCAGATAGTCGGCCACCACGTCGTCCACCAGCCGCCGGGTGGCCTCCGGCTCCAGCACCGGATCCAGAGATCTGCGCCGGACGAGCTCACGGACCTCGTCCTCGACGATCGCCACACCGCTAGCCACAGATGCCCTTATCTGCCGTAATCAACACATTACGAAAATGGACCCTATCGGCTGGCGGCTAACGATGTGAGCTGAACACCAGATCTGTGGATAACTCGGCCGATCGACGCTCGCGGTCTCACCGCGCTCACTTCGCCGCCGCAGCCGTGCCCGCCACGGCAGGCACGGCGGGCACGGCGGGCACGGCGGAAGAAGTCGAATCGACACCCTGTTCGATAGATTCTGCTTATGCCGCAACGCAGAAGCCCGATCGCGCCGGAGCGGGGCCACGTTGCGGCCGACGCGCTGACGGCCGCTCAGTCCGAGCTGCGCGACCAGGTACCACCGGGCCACCGGCGAGCGTCCTGGCTGTACGCGCACCGGATTCTCGAGCGCGACGATGAGCACGGCGCGTCCCGCGGCCTGGTCGTGCAGGCCGACGCGGTGCCCTGGAACACCCTGGACAGCCTGCTGGATCTGGCCACCTACGGCGCGCTGCTGCATGCCCGGCTGGCGCACTACCCGAACCGGGCCGCGCCGGGCTGCGAGCTGTGCGGCGACGCCGACCGGCTGTGGCACACCGCGCTGACCGACCCGATCATCGAGCATCGGCAGGCCGGCACCGCCACCGAGCGCTACGAGGCCATCCGCTCGCTGGCCGCCGGCGACCTCGACCGGCGACCGTTCAGCCAGCCGGCCTGACCAGATCAGCGCGGTTGCCTCAGGCGGTATGGGTCACGGCCGGCAGCCCGCCGACGGCCCGTTGAAGTCGGGCGAGCGCAATACCACCATGTCGCGCTGGCTGAACAGCGTCTGGTAGCCCGCGGCCCGGGCTTGGCGCAGCACCACGGCGGGTGCGGCCAGTTCGAAGCCGACCTGCTGCTGGGACAGGTCCAACACCAGGTAGTCCGTCCGCGGGGCGGGAATGCCGGGAAGCGTCACCCGGTCCCGGTTCGTCAGTTGCGGCGCCAGCCGATCATCGACCGACACGCAGACATCGCGCGGCACCAGCGCCACCGCGGCCCGCTGGTCGCGCAGGTGCTGGCTGACCTGCCAGGCCTGGCCGGTCAGCATCCGCCGGAACACCCCCGGCGCCACCGGGTCATAGGCCGTCAGGGCGATCGGCACCGCCAGCAGGTACAGCAGCAGCAACGACCTCAGCCGCGGTCGCGTCCACACCGACAACCGCGCGGCGCCGTCGATCATGGCCAGCACCAGAACCAACCACGGCAGCGCGTTGTAGTGGTAGTGGGTCGTCCAGATCATCGTCCGGGAATTGAGGAACCGTTCCGCCAGAAGCGGAAACGCGATCAGGCAATAGCGCGAGCGCAACGGCAACAACGCCAGCGGCACGAACAGAAACGCCAGCGTCTGCGCCTTGACCGACGGGGTGAAGAACAACCGGACGGTGTGCGCCGGGTGAGCGATGATGGCGACCAGCGCGTGCGGCACGTCCGGGCCGAGGGCATCGAAGGTCCAGTAGGCGAACCGGCCGTCCGGCGCGAAGGCCGGAATCACCAGCGACGTGGCCACCAGGTAACCAGCGATGCCGGCCCCGATCAGCAACCAGCCGGTGCGCCGCGGCCGGCGGGCCAACCGCAGCAGGCCGATCACCACCAGCACCGCGCCCATGTCCTCACGCACCAGCAGCAGCAGGCCGGCGGCGATCAGCAGCGTCCGGTCGGCCCTGCGGTCCAACGCGTCGATGGCCACCGCAAGGATCGGAACCCCATAGGCGATCTCGTGAAAGTCGAAATCGATCAGGCCCTGGATAGCCCAGCCGCAACCGTAGGCCGCGGCCACCGCCAGCGCGGCGCGGCCCGACATTCGACGCGCGGCGAAGGCGTGCACCACCGGCACCGAGGCAGCCACCAGCGCCGCCTGCACCACCAGCAGCACCCCCGGGCTGTTCCAGATCCAGTACAGCGGAGCCGCGGTAGCGATGATCGGGTGAAAGTGGTCGGCGAAGATGTTGTAGCCGCTGCCCTTTAACGGCACCTGCGGCGCCCGCAGATGGGCGTAGTTGCGCACCGCCTGGTCGAAGATGCCGAGGTCATAGCCCGCGGTGAGGTAGCCGGCCTGCCGGGACAGCGCATAGCAGGCGTAGACCGCGAAGAGCACAACGCTGAGGACGGCCACCGGCAGCCGAGCACGGGTTGCCTGGCCGGCCGAGCGCGCCAGTCGAGCCACGGGCACCACGCCGACACCCTGCCTTTCACCCCACGGACCGGACGGGTCAGTTTTCCACATCCACCCGAGCCGACCGCCCAGGCGAAACCGGTGTGAAGCCAGGCGCGCCCTGGTTCGCCAACAAGTCGCCAGAATCAGCCAATAACCGGCACGATCTGAGTTGCCAACGGCCCGAGAGGTGTGTCTGCCGCGCAATTCTGCGATTATTTGTTATATGCAGGGTGACTCCGCACCGCAGGCTCAGCCGAACGCGGTGCCCGAGCACGCCCGGGCCGACCTCTCACCCGATCCAGCCGGCACCTCTCGCGAGGATGTCGAGGACGCGCGCGACCACTACGCGGCATCCTCGGCCGATCACGTCAACGGGTCCAACCGGGCGGCCGTCGAGGCGCTGCTGCGTGAGGATGTCGACGACGCGCTCGCCGCCGCGCGCAACAAGCAGGCCGCGGCCAGCGCCCGACTCAACGAAGCCCACGACGAGGCCCAGTCACTGATCGCCGACGCCATGCACCAGGCGATGCTGGTGGGCCACGCTGCCGAGCAGGCCGCTGAGCAGCTGGTCGCCGACGCCCACGCCGAGGTGGCCGAGCAGCAGGCGGCGGCACAGGCCACCGCACGGGCCTTTCGCAGCCAGTCCGAGGAGTTGGTGCACGGCGCCGAACGCGAGGCACAGCGGCTGCGCGCGGAGGTGGCCGGTGAGCTGGCCGAGCGGCACGCCGAGCATGGCCGGCAGCTGGCCGACGAGCGCGCCCAGACCGCTGCCCGGGCGGAGCAGATCCTGGCTGACGCCGACCGGTTGGCCTCTCAGCGGCTGGCCGATGCCGGGGTGGACGCCGACCAGGCCGTCCTGGCCGGGCAGCAGCACCTCGACCAGGCAAAGGCCGCCGCGGCCGCCGAGCGCGTTGCGGCTGCCGAACATGCCGATGCCGTCGCCCAGCGAGCCCGGGACGAGGCCGCCCAGGAGATCGCCACCGCCGCCGAGCAGGTCAGCTGGGCCCAGCAGACCGTCGCCGGCCTGCTCGAAGCCGCCGAGCTGGAGGCACAGCGCATCACAGACCGCGCGCACGCCGAGGCCGGTGCGGTGCTGCGCCAGGTTCGGGTCCGGCTGAGCGGGGTGCTGGCCATCGCGCAGGCCGGCCTGCGCCCCCGGCGTGCCGAACTCGACACCAAGCTGCGGGCCAAGGCTGAG
>JBPCPA010000223.1:0-5200 GCA_050999655.1 Jatrophihabitans sp. | reverse complement strand
GCACCTCCCGGGCCCGGCCGAGCTGCCAGGGCCGGCCGGCCGAGCGCGGGTTGTAGAGCGCCAGCACCAGGCCGGAGACCGCCAGTGCCCGCAACCGCTGCTCGACCAGCTCCCACGGCGCGAGCAGGTCCGACAGGGTGAGGCAGGCGAAGTCGCGTGCCAGCGGGGCGCCGAGCAGCGCAGCGCCGGCCGCCGCGGCGGTCACCCCTGGCAGCACCCGTACCTGCGGGCGGCGTTCGAGCGGCAGCTCGGCGGCCAATTGCAGCGCCAGCGAGGCCGTGCCGTAGATGCCGATGTCACCGGCCGAGACCAGTGCCACCCGGGCGCCGTCGGCCGCCCGTCCGACGGCGAGGGCCGCCCGCTGCTCCTCCTCGCCCATCCGGCCGGCGATCAGCTCCTGGGACGGCCCGGTGAGGTCGGCGCACTGCTGCAGGTAGCGCTCGTAGCCGATCACCACAGACGCCTCGCGCACCGCCCGTTCGGCCGCCTGGGTGCGGTGGTCGGGACCACCCGGGCCGAGGCCCACCAGGGCGAGCTGACCGATCACGGGCGTCGTCGCTTCGCCACCGGGATCGGGCGACCGACCGTGGAGCCTTCGGCCGAGCGCAACCGGCAGCCGTGGGAGTAGCGCGGGTCGTACAACCGGCTGCGCGGCACGTCGCCATCGGTGGTCGGGGCCAGCGCGGCGCCCACCAGGATCAGCGCCACCGTCCGGATGCCGGTGCCGGCCAGCGCCTCCGGCAGCTCGCCCACCGTCGTCCAGATGACGACCTCGTCCGGCCAGGACGCCTTGGCCACGATCACCGCGGGGGTGCCCGGCGGGTAACCGCGACCCTCGTCGAGCAGTTCGTCGCGCAGCTGTTCGGGCCGGGCCGCCGACAGGTACACCGCCATGGTGGCCCCGGTCCGGGCCAGCTCGGCCACGCTCTCGCCCGGCCGCATGGACTCGGCGGTGCGCCCGCCTCCGAGCCGGGTGAGCACCACCGTCTGGGACACGGTGGGCCACGTGAGCTCGACGCCGGCCAGTGCGCAGGCCGCAGCAAGCGAGCCGACCCCCGGCACGATCTCCCACTCCCGGCCGGCCTGCTCGCACCAGCCGATCTGCTCGGTGATCGAGCTGAAGATCGACACGTCGCCCGAGTGCAGCCGGACGATGTCGGCGTCCGGGTGGGCGGCATAGATGGCCAGCACATCCTCCAGGGTCATGCCGGCCGAGTCATAGATCCGGGCCTGCGGATCGCAGTCGGACAGCACCTCGCTCGGGATCAGCGACGATGCCCAGACCACCACGTCGGCCGCGGCGAGCCGGCGCACCGCGCGCACCGTCAACAGGTCGGCCGCGCCCGGGCCGCCCCCCACAAATGAGATCACTCCGGCCTCCCGCCGCACGAGTGCGATATCAGACCAAACGTAGCCGCTGCCGGGCATAAGATCGATCGCCCGGCGCTATTCGACGCCCAACCTGTACCGCGGTGCAAGATCACCGGTATCGTAACCGACCACGCACATAGGAGGAACTCATGTTAACGGGCAAAGATCCTATTGTTTCCTCCTTCTACGACATCGTCGAACGGCGTCGCGACGTGCGCGCCGAGTTCACCGGTGCGCCGATCGATGAGGATGTGCTGCGCCGGATCCTCACTGCCGCGCATGCCGCCCCGAGCGTCGGGCTGACCCAGCCGTGGGACTTCATCGTGGTGCGTGACCGGCCGGTGCGCGAGGCGTTTCGCGAGCACGTGCTCACTGAGCGGGACAGCTTCGCCGACCAGCTCAGCGGCGAGCAGACCCAGCGGTTAGGCAATATCAAGATCGAGGGCATCCTCGACGCGTCCATCGGCCTGGTGGTGACCTATGACCAGGACCGGGGCGCGCCGGCGGTGCTGGGCCGGCACGCGATCGCCGACGCCGGGCTGTACTCGGTGTGCCTGGCCATCCAGAACCTGTGGCTGGCCGCGACCGCCGAGGACATCGGGGTCGGCTGGGTGAGCTTCTACCGGGAGGACCGGTTGCGCGAGCTGCTCGGGATCCCGGAGCGGATCCGGCCGGTGGCCTGGCTCTGCCTGGGCCCGGTCAGCCAGCTGCAGACCGTCCCGGATCTGGAACGGCACAAGTGGCGGACCCGGATGCCGCCGGACGGGGTGCTGCACGGCGAACGGTACGGACAACCCATGGGATGGCAGTCATGAGCGAACTCGACACCCTGCGCGCCGCCGTCCGGGACGCCGTGCCCGACCAGGCCGCCGCCGAGCAGGCCCGGGCCCGCCAGGATCGGCTGACCAAGCCACCCGGCTCGCTGGGCCGGTTGGAGGAGCTGTCGATCTGGCTGAGCGGGGTGCGCGGTGTCTGCCCGCCCGGCCCGGTGGCCAGGCCCCGGGTGGTGGTGTTCGCCGGTGACCACGGGGTGGCCGAGGCGGGCGTATCGGCCTACCCGGCCGAGGTCACCGCGCAGATGATCGGGGCGATCGGCGCTGGCATCGCCGCGGTGGCGGTGCTGGCGGCCGAGGTCGGCGCGAGCGTCCGGGTCGAGGACCTGGCGGTGAACGCCGACACCGCTCCGGAGCTGTCGCGGTACAAGGTGCGCCGGGGCAGCGGCCGGATCGACCGCGAGGACGCACTGACCCGCGAGCAGGCCGAGCAGGCGCTGGCCGCCGGCGCCGCGATCGCCGCCGAAGAGATCGCCGGCGGGGCGGACCTGCTGATCGCCGGCGAGGTGGGTATCGGCAACACCACGCCATCGGCCGCGCTGGTGTCACGGATCGTCGGGGTGGACGCTGCCGAGGTCACCGGGCCGGGCACCGGGCTGGATTCAGCCGGCCTGGCCAACAAGGTGGCGGTGGTGCGCGCCGCGGTGCAGCGTGCGGACGCTGTGCAGGACCCGGTCGATCTGGTGGCCGCGCTCGGCGGGGCCGACCTGGCCGCGATCGCCGGCTTCCTGCTCGGCGCGGCGGCCGGGCGCACCCCGGTCATCCTGGACGGGGTCATCGTGGGCGCCGCGGCGCTGGTGGCCCACGCCATCGAACCGTCAGCGCAGCGCTGGTGGCTGGCCGGCCATCGCTCCAGCGAACCGGCCCACGACATCGCGCTGCGCCACCTCGGCCTGGACCCGATCATCGACCTGCAACTGCACCTGGGCGAGGGCACCGGCGCGCTGGTCGCGGTGCCGGTGCTGCGGGCGGCCTCGGCGATCCTGGAGCGGATGCTCACCTTCGAACAGGCCGGGGTCTCTGACCGGCCCGACGAGTGACCGACGGCCCGGACAGCATGGCGGGCGGCCCCGAGAGCGCCGGAGGCAGCGGCCCAGAAAGCAGCGGCGGAGAACGCGCCGCCCCGGACAGCAGCGGCCCCGCCAGCTGGCCGGCCGCCCTGCGGCTGGCCACCGCGGTGCTCACCGTACTGCCGCTGGGCTAACGACCACCGGACCGGACGCTGGCCCGCCGGGCGGCGATGCTGCAACCGCTGGTCGGCGCCGGCCTGGGCCTGGGCGCGATCGGCGTGCTGCGTGGCCTGAGCGCGCTCGGTGCGGCCCCGGCGCTGGCCGGGGTGCTCACCGTCGGCGCGCTGGTGCTGGCCACCCGGGGCATGCACATCGACGGCCTGGCCGACACCACCGATGCGCTGGGCAGCTACCGGCCGGCCGAACGGGCACTGGCGATCATGAAGTCGCCCGAGGTCGGGCCGTTCGGGGTGGCCGCGCTGGTGCTGGTGCTCGGCACCGAGGCCACCGGCCTGGCCGCACTGGCCTGCGGCCATCGCTGGCTGGCGGCCGGGTTGGCGGTGGCGGCCTGCCGGGTCGCCATGACCTGGGCCTGCCGGCGCGGCCTGCCGCCGGCCCGTCCGGTCGGTTTCGGCGCGCTCTGGGCCGACTCGGTGCCGGTCGTGGTGGCTCTCGGCTGGACGCTGATCGCTGCCGTCATCGCCACCCTGGCCGTGCCGCACCGGCCCTGGCAGGGCCCGCTGGCGGTGTTGCTGGCGATGGCGGTCACCGAACTGCTCGCCCGGCATGCCCAGCGCCGGCTGGGTGGCAGCACCGGTGACGTGCTCGGCGCGGCCGGCGAACTCGCGGTGGCGAGCTGCCTGATCGTGCTCGCACTGGGTGCCCGATGAACCCGGCGAGCCCAGCGAGCCCGATGAACCCGCCGAGCCCCGCATGAGCCTGGACCCAAGCCACCGGAGCCGGCCGCAGATCGTGGTGGTCGGTATCGGCGCGGACGGCTGGCCGGGGCTGGCGGCGGCCGCCCAGCAGGCGGTGGCAGAGGCCGAGGTGGTGCTCGGCAGCCAACGCCAGCTCGACCTGTTGCCGGCCGAGGTGACCGGACGTCGGGTCGGTTTGCCCAGTCCACTGCGGCCCAATCTTGCCGGGGTGCTGGACGAGCACCGGGCGGCCCGGTTGTGCGTGCTGGCCAGCGGGGACCCGATGACGCATGGCATCGGGGTCAGTCTCGGCGAGCTGGTGGGTGCCGAGCGGCTGCGGATCGTGCCGCATCCTTCGTCGGTGACCCTGGCCTGCGCCCGGCTGGGCTGGCCGCGCGATGAGCTGGACGTGGTCAACCTCGGCGGCCGACCGGCCGAGCGGCTGGTCCGGGCCTGTGCGCCGGGCCGTCGGCTGATCGTGCTGGGCGGGCAGGTGGCCGAGGTGGCCGCGCTGCTGGGCCGGCACGGCTACGGCCAGAGCCGGCTGGTGTTGCTGGAGCAGCTCGGCGGCCCAACCGAAACAATCCGGGACGGGGTCGCCGACAGCTGGGACGCCGAGCCCGGTGACCCGCTCTACCTGCTCGCCGTGCACTGCTCGGTGCCGCCGGTCGGCCAGGCACTGGCCACCGTCGGCGGCCTGCCCGACACCGCCTTCGAGCACGACGGGCAGCTGACCAAGCGGGACGTCCGGGCCGCCGCGCTGGCCCGGCTGGCGCCGCAGCCCGGCGAGCTGCTCTGGGACGTCGGCGCCGGAGCGGGCAGTGTCGGCATCGAGTGGATGCGCCACCACCCGGCCTGCCGGGCCATCGCGATCGAGCAGCAGCCGGAACGGGCCGAGCGGATCCGGCGCAATGCCGGAGCGCTCGGTGTGCCCGAGCTGCGGGTGGTGCTGGGCGGTGCGCCGCAGGCGCTGGCCGGGCTGGCGCAGCCGGCCGCGGTGTGCGTCGGCGGCGGGGTGGCCGATCCCGAGATCCTGGCCGCCTGCCGCGACGCCCTGGCACCCGGTGGC
>JBPCPA010000210.1:0-2744 GCA_050999655.1 Jatrophihabitans sp. | reverse complement strand
GAGAGCACCGCTCTTGACAGCTGAACACAATCGGGCGCATCATTGATCTGAACAGAGAGCACCGCTCTCTAACACCTCCCCGAGGAGCCGGCGATGACCACCGAACAGCGTTATCTGCAGCCCAACTGGTTCACCCGCCAGGTCTTCAACCGGACAGTGCGCCGGCTGACCCGGCTGGGCATCAGCGTCTACGGTTCCCGCGAGCTGCGGGTGCGCGGGCGGCAGAGCGGCGAGTGGCGCAACACCCCGGTCAACCTGCTGAGCTTTGAGGGCCAGCGTTACCTGATCGCACCCCGGGGCATCACCCAGTGGGTGCGCAACCTGCGCGCGGCCGGCAGCGGCGAGCTGCGGGTCGGCCGCCGGACCGAGGCGTTCACGGCCACCGAGTTGGCCGACGCAGCCAAGCCGGCGGTGCTGCGCGAGTACCTGCGGCGGTGGAAGTGGGAGATCGGGACGTTCTTCCCGGGCCTGGACGCCAACGCCACCGACGAGCAGCTGGCCGCGGTTGCGCCGGGCTTCCCGGTCTTTCAGATCGCCCCGGCCGGCTGAGCGGTCCGATACTCGCCGGGGCCGGCCACCCCGAGTTGGCAGACCGGCCCGGTACTCGCCGCGCCGGTCTGCTACCGCGAGGTCAGTCGGCCTCGAACAAGGCCAGAAGCTGGGCGGCTGCGGTGTAGGAGTCCAGCTCGCCTTCGGCCACCCGCCGGGCCAGCTCAGGCAAGGTCGCGGCGCCGGTGAGCTCGCCGAACCGGCGGCGCAGCTGCTCCAGCGCGATCGCCTCGAGTTCGGCCCGGGCCCGGACGGTCCGGCGCTCGGCCAGCTCCCCCGAGCCGGCCAACCAGGCCCGGTGCGACTCGATGGCGGCAACCAGCGCATCGATGCCCCGGCCCTCGGTGGCCACCGTGCACACCACCGGCGGCGTCCAGCCGGGGCGATTGCCGGCCAGTGACCGCAGCTGGCCCAGGCTGCGGCCGAGCGCGTCCGCCCCGTCGCGGTCGGCCTTGTTGACCACGAACACGTCCGCGATCTCGAGAATGCCGGCCTTGGCGGTCTGCACGCTGTCGCCCATTCCCGGGGCCAGCAGCAACACGGTGGTGTCGGCCAGCCGGACCACCTCGATCTCGGACTGCCCCACTCCCACCGTCTCGATCAGCACCACGTCGCAGCCGGCGGCCCCCAGCACCCGGACGGCCTGCGGGGCCGCGGCGGCCAGACCACCCAGCTGACCGCGGGTCGCCATCGAGCGGATGAACACCCCGGGGTCGGTTGCGTGCTCGGTCATCCGGATCCGGTCACCGAGCAGCGCACCGCCGGAGAACGGCGAGGACGGGTCCACCGCGAGCACCCCGACCCGGCGCCCGGCAGCGCGCAGGGCGGCCACCAGCGCCGAGGTGGTGGTGGACTTGCCGACGCCGGGCGGCCCGGTGATGCCGACCAGCTGCGCCCGGCCACCCACCGAACGCAGCAACCCGGCCAGTTCTGCCAGCCTCGGCGAGCCGTCCTCGATCAGCGAGATCAGCCGGCCGACCGCTCGCGGCTGACCCTGGCGGGCCTGCCGCACCAGCTCGGTGAGGTCCTCGGTGCCTCGGCCACCGGCCACCGTGCGCCGCGGCCTAGCTCTTGGGCACGCGCACGATCAACGCATCACCCTGACCGCCACCGCCACACAGGGCCGCAACGCCGATGCCGCCGCCGCGCCGACGCAGTTCCATGGCCAGGTGCAGGGTGATCCTGGCGCCCGACATGCCGATCGGGTGGCCGACCGCGATCGCACCGCCGTTGACGTTGACGATGTCCTGGCTGACCCCGAGCTGGGCCACCGAGGCCAGCCCGACCGCCGCGAACGCCTCGTTGATCTCGATCAGGTCCAGATCCTGGACCGCGATGCCCTCTTTGGCAAGCGCTGCCATGATGGCGTTGGCCGGCTGGGCCTGCAGCGTCGAGTCAGGGCCGGCCACCACGCCGTGCGCGCCGATCTCGGCCAACCAGCTCAACCCCAGCTCCTCGGCCTTGGCCCTGCTCATCACCACGACCGCGGCCGCGCCATCGGAGATCGGAGAGGCCGACCCGGCGGTGATGGTGCCGTCCTTGCGAAAGGCCGGCCGCAAGCGGGACAGGCTCTCGACAGTGGTGTCGGCGCGGATGCCCTCGTCCATCCGGAACTCCAGCGGATCGCCCTTGCGCTGCGGGATCGACACCGGGACCACCTCGTCGTCGAACAGCCCGTTCTTCCACGCCTCGGCGGCCCGCTGGTGGCTGCGGGCGGCGAACGCGTCCTGCTCGGCCCGGCTGAACTCCTGGTCACCGGTGTTGGCGGCCTCGGTCAGCCCGCCCATCGCCTGGTCGGTCTGGGCGTCCCACAGGCCGTCCAGGGCCATGTGGTCGGCCATCTCGACGGTGCCGTACTTGAACCCCTCGCGCGACCTGGCGAGCAGGTGCGGGGCCTGGCTCATCGACTCCTGGCCGCCGGCCACCACGATGTCGAACTCGCCGGCCCGGATCAGCTGATCGGCCAGCGCGATCGCGTCCACCCCGGACAGGCAGACCTTTTTGATGGTCAGGGCCGGGACGGTGATCGGGATGCCCGCCTTGTAGGCGGCCTGCCGGGCCGGTATCTGGCCGGCGCCGGCGGGGAGCACCTGCCCCATGATCACGTACTGGACCTGCTCGGTTGACACTCCGCAGCGCTGCAGGGCCGCCTTGATGGCGATACCGCCGAGGTCGGTGCCGGAGAAGTCCTTGAG
>JBPCPA010000170.1:0-22630 GCA_050999655.1 Jatrophihabitans sp. | reverse complement strand
ACCTGCACCTTTGAGGGTCAGCGCCGGCTCAGTCCTGACGAGGTGGCCCGGTACTTGTTCCGCCGGGTCGTCAGCTGGGGACGATCATCGAACGTCTTCCTGCGCAACGGCGCCCGGCTGTACCTCGATGTGGGCAGTCATCCCGAGTACGCCACCCCCGAATGCGACTCGCTGATCGAACTGGTCACCCACGACAAGGCCGGCGAGCGGATCCTGGAGGGCTTGCTGATCGACGCCGAGCGGCGGCTCAACGACGAGGGCATCGCCGGCGACATCTACCTGTTCAAGAACAACACCGACTCGGCCGGCAACTCCTACGGCTGCCACGAGAACTTCCTGGTCGCCCGGCACGGCGAGTTCAGCCGGATGGCCGATGTGCTGATCCCGTTCCTGGTGACCCGGCAGCTGATCTGCGGCGCAGGCAAGGTGTTGCAGACCCCGCGCGGCGCGGTGTACTGCCTGAGTCAGCGGGCCGAGCACATCTGGGAGGGCGTCTCGTCGGCCACCACCCGGTCCCGTCCGATCATCAACACCCGCGACGAGCCGCATGCCGATGCCGAGCGCTACCGCCGGCTGCACGTGATCGTCGGTGACTCCAACATGAACGAGTGCACCACGCTGCTCAAGGTCGGCAGCGCCGATCTGGTGCTGCGAATGATGGAGCAGGGCATCACGTTCAAGGATCTGACCCTGGAGAACCCGATCCGGGCGATCCGCGAGATCAGCCATGATCTGACCGGCAGCCGCCAGGTGAAGCTGGCCAACGGCCGGCAGGCCAGCGCACTGGAGATCCAGCGCGAGTACTACGAGAAGGCCCGGGGCTTCGTCGACGTCGCCGGCAGCGATCCGGTCACCGAGCAGGTGCTGGATCTGTGGGGCCGCACCCTCAAGGCGGTGGAGTCGGCCGACCTCAGCCTGATCGACCGCGAGATCGACTGGGCCACCAAGTACCAGCTGATCGAGCGGTACCGCGCCAAGTTCGACCTGCCGCTGTCCTCGCCCCGGATCGCCCAGCTGGACCTGACCTACCACGACATCCGGCGCGACCGCGGCCTGTTCTACCTGCTGTCCAATCGCGGCGCGGTGACCCGGGTGAGCACCGACCTGGGCGTCTTCGAGGCCAAGAACGTGCCGCCCCAGACCACCCGGGCCAAGCTGCGGGGCGAGTTCATCAAGCGGGCGCAAGAGACCCGGCGCGACTTCACGGTGGACTGGGTACATCTCAAGCTCAACGACCAGGCCCAACGCACCGTGTTGTGCAAGGACCCGTTCCGTGCCGTGGACGACCGTGTCGAGAAGCTGATTGCGTCGATGTGAGCCCGCAGGTGAGCCACGACAGGACCGGTGGCGCCACCGCAACGGACTCGCGCTCGCGGGGTGTCACGCGCCTGACAGCCGCTCGTCGCATACCGTTGTCAGATATGGCGGCCCGACGACAGCAGCGACTGGTCTCACTGGTGCTGTGCCTGCTGTCCACCCGGCAGTTCATCACCGCCGACCGCATCCGCGACACCGTCGAGGGCTACCAGGTCTCGGACGAGGCCAGCAACCCCGACGAGGCGTTCAAGCGCAGCTTCGAGCGGGACAATGCCGAACTGCGCGAGCTCGGGGTGCCGCTGGAGACCGGCCGCAACTCCGCCTTCGACACCGAGGACGGCTACCGGATCGCCCGCAAGGATTTCGAGCTGCCGCCGATCGCGTTCACCGCCGATGAGGCGGCCGCGATCGGGCTGGCCGCCCGGCTGTGGAGCAGCGCCTCGCTGGCCAGCGAGGCCCGTACCGCGCTGATGAAACTGCGCGCGGCCGGCGTGGAGATCGACGAGCCGGCCGAGGCCGGTTCGCTGCCGCCACTGGCCGGAAACGAGCCGGCGCTGCCCGAGCTGATGGCTGCGGTATCCGGTCGCCGGGTGGTGCAGTTCGCGCATCGCAAACCACGCGCCGATGCCGCCGAGAAGCGCAGCGTCGAGCCGTGGGGGGTGCTGTCCTGGCGGGGCCGCTGGTACGTGGTCGGCCACGACCGTGGCCGCGACCAGGTGCGCAGCTTCCGGTTGGACCGGATCGTCGGCGAGGTCCGCACGACCGCTGACCAGGCGCGGACCAGCCGACCCGCCGAGCTGAACATGCTGGAACTGGTCCGCGGCGCCAACCAGCAACCGGCCCAGCTGGCCAGCGTGCGGGTGAGTTCGCACCGAGCCGGCCAGCTGCGCCGCACGGCGCGTCAGAGCGTGCCGGACGGCCCGGAGCACCTCCTTCTGAGCATCGACTACCGCGACCTGGACCAGCTGGCCGCCCAGATCGCGGCGGCCGGTAGCGACGCGCTCGCCCTGGAGCCACCGGAGCTGATCAAGTCGGTGGTGAGCCTGCTGTCGGCGGCCGCCGGTGGCCGACCATGACCGACACCGGCGACAAGCTCGCCCGGTTATTGGCGCTGGTGCCCTATGTGCTGGCGCAGGGAGTGGCCTCGATCAGCGAGACGGCGGCCACCTTCGAGATCAGCGAGGAGCAGTTGCGCAAGGAGCTGGAGATGCTCTGGCTGTGCGGACGCAGCTCCGGGCCCGAGGATCTGATCGACCTGCTGTTCGAGGGCGACACCGTGTCGGTCACCTACGACGGTGGCCTGCGCCGTCCGCTCAAGCTCACCGCCACCGAGGCGATGACCTTGGCGGTCGCCCTGCGCACCCTCACCGACCTGCCCGGCGGTAGCCAGGGCGGGGCCGCCGAACGCGCGCTGGCCAAGATCGAGACCGCCGCCGGGCAGCACCTGGACACCACCGCCGTCGACATCCGGCTGGCCTCCCAGGACCGGTGGCTGCGGCTGGCCGAACGCGCGGTCACGGAGCAGCGGGCCGTCCAGCTGAGCTACTATACCGCCGCCCGCGACGAGTCGACCGAGCGGGTGATCGACCCGATCCGGATCTCGCACGCCGACGGCCTGGCCTACCTGGAGGCGTGGTGTCGGCGGGCCGAGGGCGTCCGGATGTTCCGGCTGGACCGGTTCGAGGCGGCCGTCCTGCTCGACGAACCCGCCCGGCTGCCGGCCGACCTCGATCCGGACGATCTCGCGCCGGCCGATCTCAGCGCCGGGGTGTACCGCCCCGCCCCCGAACACCTGCTGGTGGAGTTGCGGCTCGGTCCCGGATGGGAATGGGTCAGCGACTACTACCCCTGCGAGACCGTCCGGAGGGCGGCCAACGAGCTACGGGTGAGCCTGCGAGTGTCCGACCCGGCCTGGGTATCGGCCCTGGTCCGGCGCTCGGGCGGCGCGGTGGCGATCCTGGCACCGGACTGGCTGGCCAGGGACAGCCGGCAGGCCGCAGCGAGCGCGCTGGCCGGTTACGGCGAACAGTAAGCTGCTGTCCATGCAGGGATGGCTGGTGGTCGGCGCCTGGGTGTTCGCCGTGCTGTTCGCCGTCGTGCTGCTCGGTTTCGCCGCCTACGAGCTCAGCTGGAAGTCCCGCCGGCTGCTCGCCGACCGGGCCAGGCTGGAGCAGCTGGTCGGGCAGTTGGGCGAAGTCGCCGGCCAACTGCAGGCCGGTGCGGACCGGCTCAGATGACCCAGTTCAGCAAGGTGTTGCGCCGCGCCCGCCGGCCGGTCAACCCCGAGGGTCGAATGTCGGTGCTGGACCACCTGCGCGAGCTGCGGCGCCGGCTGATCATCGTGATGCTGGTGATCGCGCTGGGCGCGGTGGTTGGCTGGCTGGTCTATAACCCGCTGCTGACGATCCTCAAGCACCCGTACTGCAACGTGCCCTATCAGCATCGGCTGGGCGCGCTGGACCAGAGCGCGGCCCAGTGCAAGCTGCTGTTCGGCGCGCCGCTGGACGGCTTCACCATCCGGTTGACGGTCTCGGTGGTGGCCGGTGCCATCCTGACCGCCCCGCTGTGGCTCTACCAGCTCTGGGCCTTCGTCACACCGGGCCTGCGTAAGAACGAGAAGCGCTGGACGATCGGGTTCGTCACCAGCTCCTCGCTGCTGTTCGCCCTCGGCATGGGGCTGGCCTACTTCACCCTCTACAAGGGCCTGAACGTGCTGATCACCCAGGCCGGCAGCGGCACCCAGGCCGCGCTGACCGTCAACTACTACATCTCCTTCGTGATCCTGGTGCTGATCGTGTTCGGCGCCTCCTTCGAGCTGCCGCTGCTGGTGGTGATGCTCAATGCCGTCCGGATCCTGCCCTTCTCGCTGCTCAAGCGGGGCCAGCGACTGGGCATCTTCCTGATCTTCCTGTTCGCCGCGGTGGCCACCCCGTCCACCGATCCGTTCACCATGGTCGCGATGGCAGTTCCGATGGTGGTGCTGTTCGAGATCGCGGTGTTCTGGTGCTTCATCCACGACCGCCGCCGGGCCCGCCGGTTGCTGGCCGAGGAGCACGAGCAGCTACCCGACGACATCGCCTCCAGCGTCAACCCGATCCCGGAGCGGATCGACCAGCCGTCCCGGACGCCGGGTAGCGAATCGGAGTGGACGGACCTGCCGTGACCCGACCGCGGATCACGCTGGTCGTGAACCCGGCATCGAACAGGGGAGCGGCCCGCCAGATCGGTAGCCAGGTCGCCGAGCACCTGGGCAGCGCCGCCGAGGTCCGGGTGCTGTCCGGCGCCAGCCAGGCCGAGTCGGTGTCGCTGCTGGCCCGGGCCGCGGCCGGCGCGGACGCAGTGATCGTCTGCGGCGGGGACGGCATCGCCCACCTGGCCGCCAACGCGCTGGCCGAAGGCGACGTGCCGCTGGGCATCATCCCGGCCGGCAGCGGTAACGACACCGCCGCCGCACTCGGGTTGCCACCGGACCCGGTGCTGGCCGCCGACCTGTTGCTGGCCGCGCTGCTGGCGGGGTCGGTGGCCCGGATCGACCTCGGCTACTGCCAGGCCGCGCCGGTCTCGCCGACTGCCACCGGCCGCTGGTGGTTGACCATGCTCTACGGCGGCTTCGACTCCGGGGTCAACGAGCGTGCCAACGCGATGCGCTGGCCGGCCGGCAAGCGACGCTACGACCTGGCCATCGCCCTGGAACTGCTGCAGCTGCGGCCGCGCCGGTTCCGGCTCCGGTTGGACGATCGCGAGCTGGAGGTGCTGGCCACCCTGGTCGCGGTCGGCAACGGCCCGCAGTACGGCGGCGGCAAGTTGATGACGCCGGACGCCCGGATGGACGACGGCCTGTTCGACGTGACGGTGGTCGGCCAGGTGTCCCGGCTGACCCTGGCCAGGCTGGCGCCGAAGCTGCCGCGGGCCGGGCACATCGGCCATCCGGCGGTGTCCCAGTACCGGGCCCGGACGGTGTCCATCGACGCCGAGGACGTGATCTGCTACGCCGACGGCGAGCGGGTGGCCGCGTTGCCGGTGCGGACCAGTTGCGTGCCGGCCGCGTTGCCGGTGCTGGTGCCGATCGGACCTGTCCCGTCCGGGTTGTCGCGCGCGCCGCTCGGGCCGACTGAGTAGTTTCGCCGACCGGGCGGTGCCGGCCGGTCGGGCAAGATGGATCGGTGAGCTCCCAGACCGCCCAGCAGCCCGCCGAGCCTGCCGGGGACGGCGACGCGGCCGATCCGAACCGCTGGAGGGCGCTGGCCGTCTGCCTGGTCGGCGCCTTCATGGTGCTGCTGGACATCTCGATCGTGAACGTGGCGTTACGCTCGATCAACCAGGGTCTGCACGCCTCCGGTGACCAGATCCAGTGGGTGCTGTCGGGCTACTCGCTGACCTTCGGCCTGATGTTGGTGCCCGCCGGTCGGCTGGGTGACCTGCGCGGCCGGCGGCGGCTGTGGATCGCCGGCCTGCTCGCCTTCACCATGGCCAGCGTGCTCTGCGGCGCGGCGCCGAATTCCGACTGGCTGGTCACCGCCCGGCTGATCCAGGGATTGGCGGCGGGTTTGCTGACCCCGCAGACCAGCGCGCTGATCCAGCAGATGTTCACCGGCCGCGAGCGCGGCAAGGCCTTCGGGCTGCTCGGCGCGACCGTTGGTATCTCGACCGCGCTCGGCCCGGTGATCGGCGGCCTGCTGATCCAGCTGTTCGGCGAGTCCGACGGCTGGCGCTACGTCTTCTTCGTCAACCTGCCGATCGGGCTGATCGTGGCCCCGTTCGCTTTCAGGCTGCTACCCGGTGGTCGATCCGGGCCGGCCGCCGAGCGCGGTCGGCGACAGCGCAGGCAGGACTTCGACCCGATCGGGGTGCTGCTGCTCGGGGTGGGCGTGGTGCTGTTGTTGCTGCCCTTCGTGCAGGAGCAGCAGTGGCACGGGCCGCTGAAGTGGCTGTTATTGCCGGCCGCGATCGCGGTTCTGGCCGGCTTTCTGGGCTGGGAACGGCACTACCGCGGCACCGGCAGGGACGCCCTGGTCGACCTGGATCTGTTCGGACACCGTTCGTTCTCCCTCGGCAGCTCGATGATCACGATCTACTTCGCGGGCTTCACCTCGCTGTTCTTCGTCCTGACCCTGTTGCTGCAGTTCGGCCTGGGCTACTCCGCGCTGCTGGCCGGCCTGACCAACCTGCCGTTCGCGCTCGGCTCCGGGCTGGCCGCCGTGCTGGCCGGACGAGTGGTGCACCGGTTCGGCCGCGGGCTGGTGGTGACCGGCCTGGTGCTGGTGAGCCTGGGTTACCTGGGGGTGATCCTGGCGGTTCGGCTGGCGCCGCAGCACGCGGTGGGCTGGGTGCTGGTCGCCCCGCTGCTGGTCGGCGGCATCGGTTCGGGCCTGGTGATCTCGCCCAACCAGACGCTGACCCTGGCCGAGGTGCCGGTGGAGCGCGGCGGTACCGCCGGCGGCCTGATCCAGGTCGGCCAACGGATCGGTTCGGCGGTCGGCATCGCCGCGGTCGGCTCGGCCTTCTACGCCCAACTGGCGGCCAGTCACGGTAACTACCAGCACGCCCTGCAGCGTGGCCTGACGGTGGCGGTGCTGTTCCTGCTGGCTGCGCTGGCGCTGTCGGTCGCCGACCTGACCGTCAGAACTGGGCACGGCAAGCGGGCTCAGCGACAGGCTTAGCGAAGCGGCAGGCAAACTCAGCGAAGCGGCAGGCCCCGCCGTCGGACCAGCCAGCTGGCCGCCAGGGTGCCGGCCAGCCAGATGAGCAGGCCGGTCATGGTCACCACCAGCCCGTGCACCTGGGGGTTGCGCCAGCCGCGCGGCAGCGTCCGGAAGATCGCGTGCGGGGTGTCGCCCACCGGATCAACCGCGTACAGCAGGGCGTAGGGCACGGCAAGGTGGCTCAGCCAGCGGCCGGTGACCAGCAGCTCGCGGCGCTGCTGCCAACGACGCCGGATCGGCCGGGTGGCAACCGGCAGCAGCACCGAGACCACGTTGCCGACCCCGAGCCAGGCCAGGATCGGCAGCGCGACCCCGGGCAGCGTGAGCACCAGCCGGTACGGGTGCTCGCTGCGCAGGGTCAGCACCGCCGTGAGCAGCAGCGTCGGCAGGCCGACGATCACCAGCAGCGCATAGTTCTTGGTCAGCAGCAGCCGGCGCACCGGCACCCCGCGGGCCAGGCTGGCCCGCACCCGGACGGCGTCCAGGCCGAGCACGTTGGTGGTGGTGACGTCGGCCAGGATGGACACCGCGAAGTAGGTGCCGACCAGGATCACCCAGTCGCCGTGGCTGCCACCGCGCAGCGGCACCCAAACCAGCCAGAGCAGCGACAGCGCCAGGTTCAGCCAGACGCCCAGCAGCCAGCTGCACGGCCAGATGAACGACCAGCGCACCTCGGCCAGCACCCGCCGGGCCGGGTTGCGGGCAAAGACCGCCGGGTCGCCCGAGGTGTCGGTGAGTGACGTCCCGACCCGAACCACCTCTTCAGTTTGCCAGTCGATCGGGTGGGCCCGCGGTTTCAGCGTGCGAGGTCCCCCCGACTGCTTCCATCGGCATCCGTCACGTCGGCGCCGGTCAACGCGCGTCCGGTCAACGCGAGTCAGTCAGGGCTGTCACCGTCACGCCGTGCCGGTCGGCGGCGAAGTCGAGCTCGGTCAGGTCGCTCACCCTCGGCGGCCAGCCAGCGCCAGGCCCGCGGCACGCTGCCGCCGGAGTCCACCAGCGTGCCGTCCATGTCGAACAGCACCGCCGAGCCTGTCCACACCCAGCGCGAGGCGCCCACCGGAGCAGTCTGTCCGACGCCCGAAGCCGGGCCGGCACGGGCCGTAGGCTGAGGACATGTCCTCGCCGGCAGAGCGGTACGCCCGATCCCGTCAGCGGACCAGCTACCCCGTCCTGACCGACTTCCGGGGCGGCTACAGCTTCGAACTCGACGACTTTCAGCTCCACGCCTGCGAGGCACTCGAGGACGGCAGCGGGGTGCTGGTGTGCGCCCCCACCGGCTCGGGCAAGACCGTGGTCGGCGAATTCGCCATCCACCTGGCCCTCTCGCTCGGCCAGAAGTGCTTCTACACCACGCCGATCAAGGCGCTGTCCAACCAGAAGTACAACGACCTGATCGCCCGGTACGGCGCGCAGCAGATCGGACTGCTCACCGGCGACAACGCGGTCAACCCGCACGCCCCGGTGGTGGTGATGACCACCGAAGTGCTGCGCAACATGCTCTACGTCGGCAGCCCGGCACTGACCGGTCTCGGCTATGTGGTGATGGACGAGGTGCATTACCTCGGCGACCGGTTCCGCGGCGCGGTGTGGGAAGAGGTGATCATCCACCTGCCCGACGCGGTCCGGCTGGTGTCGCTGTCTGCCACCGTCTCCAACGCCGAGGAGTTCGGCGACTGGTTGGTCGAGGTGCGCGGGCACACCCGGGTGATCGTGCACGAGCAGCGACCGGTGCCACTGTGGCAGCACATGCTGGTGGGCACTCGGATGTTCGACCTGTTCGCCGACGAGGCGGGCTCGGTCGAGGTGGACCGGACGCTGGTGAGCTATGTCCGCGACCGCAGTCGACTAGCCGGCTTCGACGGCGGCCGGAGCCGTGGCCACCGCCAGCCGGGCCAGTCGCATCGACCGGGCTGGCGACCACCACACCGGCCGGACGTGATCAGCCGGCTGGACCGCGAGGGCCTGCTGCCGGCGATCACCTTCATCTTCAGCCGGGCCGGTTGCGATGCCGCCGTCCGGCAGTGCGTGGCGGCCAACCTGCGGCTGACCAGTGACGACGAGCGCGAGCAGATCCGCCAACTCGTCGAGAGCCGCACCACGAACCTCAACGCCGATGACCTCGATGTGCTGGGCTACTGGGACTTCCTGGACGGCGCGCAGCGCGGGGTGGCCGCACACCATGCCGGTTTGATCCCTGTTTTCAAGGAGATTGTCGAGGAACTGTTCGTCCGGGGGCTGGTCCGCGCGGTGTATGCCACCGAGACTCTGGCGCTGGGTATCAACATGCCGGCCCGCACCGTCCTGCTGGAACGGCTGGTGAAGTTCAACGGTGAGGCGCACGCCGATCTGACACCGGGGGAGTACACCCAGCTCACCGGACGGGCCGGCCGGCGCGGCATCGACATCGAGGGCCACGCGGTGGTGCTGTGGAGCCCCGAGCTCGATCCGACCCGGGTGGCCGGCCTGGCTTCGACCCGTACCTACCCGCTGCGCTCGTCGTTCCGGCCGTCCTACAACATGGCGGTCAACCTGGTGTCCCAGGTCGGCCGGCAGACCGCCAGGGAGCTGCTGGAGTCCTCCTTCGCCCAGTTCCAGGCCGACCGCTCGGTGGTCGGCATCACCCGCCAGATCACCCGTAACAGCAAGGCAATGGACGAGCTCGGCCAGCAGCTGCGCTGCCACCTGTGCGACTTCGCCGGCTACCAGCAGCTCCGCAACCGGATCTCCGAGCGGGAGAAGGCCCTTGCCAAGCAAGGCACTTCGCAGCGGCGCGCGGCGGTTGCCCAGTCGCTGGAGGCGCTGTCGGTGGGGGACGTGATCCGAATCCAGTCCGGTCGGCGGTCCGGTCTGGCTGTGGTGCTGGATCCCGGGGTCTCGCCGATCGCCGATCCTCGGCCGCTGGTGCTCACCGAGGACCGCTGGGCCGGCCCGGTCACCATGCTCGACTTTCCGAATACCGTCGAGGTGCTGGCCACGGTGCGGGTGTCCAAGCACTTCAACCACCGCAACCCGACCGCCCGTCGCGACCTGGCCTCGGCGATCCGCAACCTGCGGCTGCCCGACCAGGCGCGCGGTCGGCGGGCCAGAAACGCCACCCTGGCCGCCGATGACTCCGAACTGGCCAGCCTGCGCGCCGAGCTGCGCGCCCACCCCTGCCACGGCTGCAACGACCGCGAGGAGCACGCCCGCTTGGCCGAGCGTTTTACCCGGCTGGAGAAGGAGAACGAGGCACTGCTGCGCAAGTCCGAGGGCCGCACCCACTCGCTGTCGCGCACCTTCGACCGGATCTGCGCGCTGCTCACCGAACGCGGCTACCTGGCCGGTGACGGCGCCGCCGAGGTGGTCACCTCGGCCGGCCGGCAGCTGGCGCGGATCTGGTCCGAGTCCGACCTGCTGATCGCGGAGTGCTTGCGCGCGGGTAGCTGGACCGGCCTGGATGCCGCCGAGCTGGCCGGGGTCTGCTCGAGCATGGTGTACGAGGCGCGCCGCGACGATCCGACCGCGCCGAAACTGCCGGCCGGACGGGTCCGGGCCGCCCTGCTGGATACCGCCCGGGTCTGGGGCGAACTCGGCGAGCGAGAGACGGAGTACGGCCTGCCGCTGTCGCGCGAACCGGACCTGGGCTTCGGCTGGGCCAGCTACCGGTGGGCCCGCGGCGACTCGCTGGACCGGGTGCTGACCTCGATGGCCGACCAGGGAACCCCGATGCCGGCCGGTGACTTCGTCCGCTGGATGCGCCAGCTGCTGGACCTGCTGGAGCAGCTGGCCCGCGCCGACGCGGTGGAACCGGCGATCCGCACCACCGCGGCCGCCGGCTGCGCGGCACTGCGGCGCGGAGTGATCGCCCAGCAGCTGTGAGGCGGCGCAGGCTCAGCGGGCGGCCAGCGCGTCGGTGAGCCGCTGCGCGGAGCTGGCGATGCCGAACCGCTCGGCCAGCGCCGCCAGCATCTCCGGATCGGCCGGGCTGGCCGGGATGGCGGTGCTCAGCTCGGCTATCTCGACATCGGTCCGGCCGCGCACCACGGCCGGCGCCACCGCCAAGTAGTCCAGCTGGGCCAGCACCTTCGACCGCACCGAGCCACTCATCGCCGGGTCGCCGGAGCGGGCCGCGGCGACGATGTTCTCGATGGTGCCGAACTTGCCGACCACCAGCGCCGCGGTCTTCTCACCGATCCCGGCCACCCCCGGCAACCCGTCGGACGGATCGCCGCGCAGGATCGCGAAGTCCGCATAGTGCTCGGCCGGCACGCCGTACTGCTCGAACACCTGCGCCGGGCCGAACTCCACCAGCTTGGCCAGGCCCCGGCCGGTGTAGAGCACCCGGACCCGCTCGGTGGTCAGGTCGATCAGGTCGCGGTCCCCGGAGACGACATCGACCAGCTCGCCGCGCTGGTCGTGGCGGTGGGCGAGCGTGGCGATCACGTCGTCGGCCTCGAAGCCGGCCGCGCCTACCGAGCACAGCCCGGCAGCCTTGAGCACCTCGATCAGGATCGGCACCTGCGGTTCGAGCAACGCGGGCACCTCTTCGATGTCGGGCCGGCCGGCCGCGGTCCGCCGAGCCACCCGGTGTGCCTTGTAGGAGGGCACCAGCTCCACCCGGAACGCCGGGCGCCAGTCGTAATCCAGGCAGGCCACGAAGTCGGTCGGGGAGAACCGGGTAAGCAGGCTGGCAACCATGTCGGTGAAGCCGCGCACCGCGTTCACCGGCATCCCGTCCGGCGCGGTGACCGAATCGGGTACGCCGTAGAAGGCTCGAAAGTACAGGCTCGCCGAGTCCAGCAGCATCACTCGTTTCACGCTCACAACATAGCGGCGGCGCACGATAGCGTCTGCCCATGGTGTGCGTGATCGGCGAGGCCCTGATCGACCTGGTGTTGCAGGAGCCGGTGTTGCAGGACACGGCGGCCGACGGCTCCAGCTCCTACCGGGCGCATCCCGGTGGCAGCCCGTACAACGTGGCGATCGGCCTGGCCCGGCTCGGCCAGCAGTCCCGGTTGGTGGCCAGGTTGGCCACCGACGCCTTCGGCCGGCAGCTGCGCGCACACGCCGAGACCAACGGTGTGGACCTGTCGCTGTCGGTGGTGGCCGCCGAGCCGGCCACCCTCGCTGTGGTGGGCCTGGACGCCGGGCACAACGCCAGCTACGACTTCTACCGGACCGGCACCGCCGATTGGCAGTGGACGGCGGCCGAGCTGGACCGGGTTCCTGCCGACGCCGGCTGGGTGCACACCGGCTCGCTGGCGGCCTGGACCTCGCCCGGCGCCGAGGTGATCGAGGCCCGGCTCGGTGAGCTGGCGGCCGGCACCGTGCTGAGCTTCGACCCGAACATCAGACCGGCGCTGATCACCGAGCACGCCGCGGCGCTGGCCCGCATCGAGCGGTTGGTGGGCCTGGCCACCGTGGTCAAGGCATCGGCCGAGGACCTGCGGTGGCTCTACCCGGACCTGGCGATCCACACCGTGCTGCGGCGCTGGCGCGAACTCGGCCCGGCGCTGGTGGTGGCCACCGACGGCGGGGCCGGCGCCCAGGCGATCGCCGATGGTGCGCCGTTCGCCGTCGCGGCGCGGCCGGTGCGGGTGATCGACACGGTCGGCGCCGGCGATGCCTTCATGGCCGGCCTGATCAATGCGCTGGCGCGCGATGCGGTGCTGAGCGATGCGGTGCTGAGCGATGCGGTGCTGAGCGCAGGGATGGCCGGCACCGGAGCGGCTGGCGTTGCGACGATCAGTGCCGAGGACGTGCGGCCGGCCCTCGACGAGGCAATCCTGGTGGCCGCGCTCACCTGTGCCCGGGCCGGTGCCAATCCGCCGACCGCCGCCGAGCTGGCCGCCGCCCACTGACAGCCACTGACAACCACTGACAACCACCGACAACCGCTGGGCGGCTGGTTGGCGACTGGCCGAACCGCCCGGCCGGCTTGCGAGTCAGCGACCGTCGGCGTAGACGCTGGCGGTGACGTCGGTCGAGCCGCGCACCACCAGTTCGGTGTCGAGGACCACGTCCGAGGCCTTGACGTCGCCGGCCAGCGAATCGAGCAGCTCCTGGGCCAGCACCGCCCCCTGTTCGGCCACCGGCTGGCGGATCGTGGTCAGGTCCAGCAGGTCGGCGGTGGCATGGTCGTCGAAACCGATCACGGCCACGTCCTGGGGTACTCGCAGGCCGCTGCGCCGGATCGCCCGGATCGCCCCATAGGCCATCTCGTCGGACTCGGCGAAGACCGCGGTGGGAGGCTCGGGCAGTGCCAGCAGCTGCAGCATCGCCGCCTCGCCGCCCTCGACGGTGAAGTAGCCCAGCCGCTCCATCGAATCGTCCGGCTCGATGCCGGCCGCCCGCAGCCCGTCCCGGTACCCGGTGCCCCGGTGGTGCGGCGGGGTGAACCGCATCGGATCATCGGTGTCACCGCCGATCAGGCCGATCCGGCGGTGTCCCAGCGACAGCAGGTGATCGACTGCCATCCGGGCCGAGGCGATGTCGTCGATCCGGACGGAGAACATGCCCGGGTGGTGCACGCCGATCACGCCGACCGGCAGCTCCAGGGTCTTGAGCGCGGCCACCTCGTCGGCGGTGAGCGCCAGGCTGACGACCAGCACCGCGTCCACCCGCTTGCGCACCGGCAGCGCGGAGAAGAACCGGGACCGGCCCTCGCTGTCGCCCAGGTTGTGCAGCAGCATGTCGTAGCCGGCCGCGCTGAGCACCGCCTCGACCGAGCCGAGCACCTCGGCGAAGAACCAGCGGTTGACGAACGGCACGACCACCCCGAGCGTGGACGAGCGGCCGCTGGCCAGCCGGGCGGCGAACGGGGAGGCGACGTAGTCCAGTTGCTGAGCGGCGGCCAACACCTTGTCCCGGGTGGCCGCGGCCACGTCGGGCAGGCCGCGCAGCGAGCGCGACACGGTGGCAATCGAGACACCCGCAAGCTTGGCGACGTCCTCGATACTCGCTGACATTTCACAGCCTCCTGAAAGTCTTTACAGCACCGTATTGCAACGGACACGCCCAGACCAGCAGGGCGGCGCAGCCGGTGTCCTCAGCATCGGCTGGCACACTCTGAACCTGTGGCAACCCTGCTGAGGAACGGACGGATCTACAGCCCGTCCGTCCCTGCTGCCACCGCGCTACTGATCGACGGCGCGACGGTGTCCTGGCTCGGTGACGAGGCCACCGCGGCGGGCATCCGGGCCGAGTTGGTGGTGGATCTGGCGGGAGCGCTGGTCGTGCCGGGCTTCGTCGACGCCCACTTTCACGCCACCGCCACCGGGCTGGCGCTGTCCGGACTGGACCTGAGCCCGGCGACCTCGCTGGCCGAGGCTCTGGCCAGCCTCGAGCGCAGTTGCCGGGCCAGCGGCGGCCGGCCGGTGCTCGGCGGCGGATGGGACGAGACCGGCTGGCCGGAACGCCGACCGCCAACCGCGGCCGAACTGGATCGGGCCAGCTATGGCGGCGTGGTGTACCTGGCCCGCACCGATGCGCACTCGGCCATCGCGTCGTCGGCGCTGATGGCAGCGGTGCCGGGCCTGGCCGAGCTCGCCGGCTACTCCAGGACCGGGCACCTGACCAAGGATGCGCACCACGCCGCGCGCGAGGTGGCGCTGGCCACGATCAGCGCCGGACGCCGCGCGCAGCTGCACGAGACCGCCCTGCGGCACGCGTCCTCGCTCGGTGTGCTGGCGGTGCACGAGATGGCCGGGCCCGAGATTTCCAGCGCCGACGACCTGGCCGCCCTGCTGGAACTTGCCGGGGCCGACGAGTCGTTGCCGGCCGTCTACGGCTACTGGGGCGAGCTGCGCGGCGTGGCCACCGCCCGCGAGCTCGGCGCCGTCGGCGCCGGTGGCGACCTGTTCTGTGACGGTTCGATCGGCTCGCACACTGCCGGCCTGCACCAGCCCTACGCCGATGACGGGTCGACCAGCGGCTACCTGCGGTATGAGACTGCGGAGTTGGCCGAGCACATCCTGGCCTGCACCGAGGCCGGCCTGCAGGCGGGCTTTCATGCCATTGGCGACGCCGCGACCGATCAGGTGGTGCAGGCCATGCTGCTGGCCGCGGACCGGCTCGGTGCCCGGGTGCCGGCCGCTGGCCACCGGATCGAGCACGCCGAGCTGCTCAGCGACGTCGCCAGCCTGGCCACGGCGGGGCTCACCGCCTCGGTGCAGCCGGCCTTCGACGCGACCTGGGGCGGGCCGGACGGGATGTATGCACAGCGGCTCGGGCCCGACCGGGCACGCCGGCTCAACCCGCTGGCCGCGCTGGCCGCGGCCGGTGTGCCATTGGCCCTCGGCTCGGACTCACCGGTCACCCCGATCGATCCCTGGGGGGCGGTCCGCGCGGCGGCCTACCCGCGCCACGCCGAGCACGCGATCAGCGCCCGTGCCGCGCTGGCCGCGCACTGCCAGGGTGGCTGGCAGGCTGCCCGCGCCGGCGGTGACGGCTCGGGCGTGCTGGCGCCGGGCAACCCGGCCAGTTATGCGATCTTCGCGACCGGCGCACCGGACGCGGCAGTTCCGGCAGGCTCAGCCAACCCAGCCAGCTCAGCCGATTCAGCTGATTCGGTCGACAGGCCGGGGTTACCCGACCTGGCACCGGGGCGGCCGTTGCCGCGCTGCCTGCGCACCGTGCTGCGCGGTCGGCAGTTGTATGACTCCGGCGAGCTGGCATGAGGCGGCGGCTGCCGCTCGCCCTGCTGAGCGGCCTGCTCGGCACCCTGGCCTTTCCGCCATTCGGGCTCTGGCCGCTGGCGATGCTCGCGGTGGCCGGCCTGTCGATCGCGGTCCGCGGCCGGCGCTGCCGGGACGGGGCCTGGCTCGGCCTGGTCTTCGGCGCCGGCCTGTTCGGGCCGATGCTGCACTGGACCTCGACCTATGTCGGCTCGATTCCCTGGTTGGTGCTGGTGTTCTCCCAGACCTGGTATCTGGCCGCGCTGGGTGCCGCGCTGCCGCTGGTGAACCGGCCGCGCGGTGGCACGGTGCTGGCCGCCGCGCTGTGGGTCGGCGAGGAGGCGCTGCGCGACCGGTTGCCCTTCGGTGGCTTTCCGTGGGGCCGGTGGGCCTTCAGCCAGGCCGAGTCGCCCCTGAAGTGGTTCGCTCCGCTCGGCGGCGCGCCCCTGGTCAGCTTCGCGGTGGCACTGTCCGGGGTGTGGCTGGCCGGCCTGGTCACCGGTGATGGGGTCCGGCAGCGGGCCAGCGGCCTGATCGGCGCCGGCCTGGTGGTGCTGCTCGGCGCCGGCCTGTGGTGGCCGCTGCATCCAGATCTTGGCTCCGAGCGCAGCGTGACGGTGGCCGCCATCCAGGGCGACGTGCCTGACCGCGGCCTGGAGTTCAACGCCCGCCGACGGCAGGTGCTGGACAACCACGTCAGCCAGACCCTGGCGCTGGCCGCCGACATCACGGCCGGCCGGGTCCCCAGGCCCAGCCTGGTGCTGTGGCCGGAAAACGCCTCCGACATCGACCCGACCACCAATCCGGACGCCGCGCAGGTGATTCAGCAGGCCACCGACGCGGTGGGCGTGCCGATCCTGGTCGGCGCCCTGCTGGACGGCCCGGGCCCGGATCATGTCACCAACGCCGGCATCGTCTGGATGCCTTCGGACTCGGCGCAACCGGGCCCGGGGCAGCGCTACGTCAAGCGTCACCCGGTGCCGTTCGGGGAGTACATCCCGCTGCGCTCGCTCGCTGAGAAGGTGAGCAGCAAGGTGAACCTGGTGGAGCGGGACATGGTCGCCGGCCGGGGCAACGGGCTGATCACCCAGACCCCGTACCCGCTCGGTGACGTGATCTGCTTCGAGGTGGCCTACGACTCGCTGGTCAACTCCTCGGTGCGTGCCGGTGCCCAGCTGCTGGTGGTACAGACCAACAATGCGACCTTCGGGCACAGCGGTGAGACCTACCAGCAGCTGGCGATGACCCGGCTGCGTGCCGTCGAGCACGCCCGCACCGTGGTGCAGGTGGCCACCAGCGGCAAGTCGGCGATCATCGACGCGGACGGGCGCACAGTGGCTGAGTCCGGCCCGCTGTTCAGCGCCGACCGGCTGGTGCAGACGGTGCGGCTGTCGACCTCGACTACGCTGGCCACGCGCACCGGCGCGGGAGCGGAATGGCTGCTGGTGGCGATCGGCGTGCTCGGGATGCTCGCCGGCGGCCGGCCCTGGCGGCGGCTGCGAGCACGGCACCCGCGCCCGGGCGACGGCACCGTCGACAGCGAACCGGCCGACCTTCCGGTCGGCGCATGAGGAAAGGAACCGGGTGACCGACACTCACCAGCCACCGCACGAGCAGCAATCGGGTGGCACCGGGGCAGCTGAGCCGTTACGGGTTCTCGTGGTCATCCCGACCTTCAACGAGTCCGACAACCTGGAGCCGATCCTGCAGCGGTTGTTGCGCGCGGTGCCGGACGCCCATGTGCTGGTGGTCGACGACGCCAGCCCGGACGGGACCGGCGAACTGGCCGACAAGCTGGCCGCGGCGGACGAGCGGATCGACGTGCTGCACCGGACCGGTAAGGCCGGCCTGGGCTCGGCCTATGTCGCCGGTTTCGGTCGGGGCCTGGCGGCCGGCTACGACGTGCTGGTGGAGATGGACGCCGACGGCTCGCACGCTCCGGAGCAGCTGCCCCGGTTGCTGGCCGCGATTGCGCACTCCGACCTGGTACTCGGATCGCGCTGGGTGCCGGGCGGTCAGGTGCAGAACTGGCCCAAGTCCCGCGAGGTGCTCTCCCGCGGCGGCAACCTCTACACCCGGCTGGCGCTCGGCATCGGCCTGCACGACGCCACCGGCGGCTACCGTGCTTACCGGCGCGAGGTGCTGGAGAGCATCGAGTTGTCCTCGATCGCCTCGCAGGGCTACTGCTTTCAGGTGGACCTGGCCTGGCGGACGGTGCAGGCCGGCTTCCGGGTGACCGAAGTGCCGATCACCTTCGCCGAGCGGGAGCGCGGTGAGTCCAAGATGAGCGGCAACGTGGTACGCGAGGCGCTGCTGCGGGTCACCGGCTGGGGCGCGGCACACCGGGCGGCACAGCTGCGCAAGCTGGTCAGCCGGCACTGATCGCCGTTCCGGGCACGACGCGCGCGGTCATGAACTCAGACTCCGGACGCGGTCACTGACCCCGGATTTCGAACTTCAACCAACTCCGAGATCCGTGCCCGAACCGGGCAGGCAATATCGATCCTGAAACGACAGGAAGCCCGCACCGAAACCGGTGCGGGACTCCTCGGGTCTGCTGTGATACTGCCGGCGTCAGGCCGTCTTCGACGACTTGCCCGGCGTGGCACCGCGGCGGGCGCGTAGCACGTCCAGCCGCTCGGCCAGTACCTCTTCAAGATCGGCGATGGTCCGCCGTTCGATCAGCATGTCCCAGTGCGTACGGGGCGCCTTGACCTTCTTCGGCTCGGGCTCGGGCAGGTCGACCGCCTTGGCAGCGGTGCCGTCCAGCCGGCACTCCCAGGTAGCGGGAAGTTCGGCGTCATGGGCGAACGGAACGCTGAATTCGTGCTCGCGCTCGCACCGGAACCGGACGAGCTGGCGCGGGGCCGGCTCGCCGGCGTATTCGGTCTCGTAACTGATTGCGCCGAGGCGACTGCCCCGAAGTACACGATCGGCCATGTTCATCACTCCTCACCCAAGTCTGGGTACCAAGCGTCCAACGAACGGCTCCGCAAGATGATTCCCGGCCGTCCGGGAGCACCGACACTACGCGCGGTTGCCACCCCGGTGGCCGGGTCGATCCGACAAATAACGCGAAACGTCCGGCAATCAGCATCGATTGAGACAGCTCTCACGGTCGCGGTCAGATCCGGGCCCAGGCGCGGCATCGCTGAGCTGCTCGCTGCTTGCTGGCTCAGCCGGGCCAGTGACCACGCTCGCGGAGCAGGGCACGCAGCAGGTCGGCGCGGTCGGTGATGATCGCGTCCACCCCGAGGTCGAGCAGCCGGATCATCTCCGCCCGCTGGTTGACCGTCCAGGCGTGCACCGCGATGCCACGGGAGTGGGCGGTCTCGACGAACCCGGCGGTGATGAGCGGCAGCGCGCCGAGTGCCGGCGGCACCTGGGCTGCGGCGTCCCAGCGCCGGGTGTCCAGCCTGGGCCGCCGGCCCGATCTCAGCCCCGCCACCTCGGGCGGCGTCAGGGCGGTGGCGACCGCCGGCCCGGCCGCCTGCCGCAATGCCAGCACCCGGGAGTGCGAGAAGGCGGCCAACCGCACCCGGTGCCAGCTCGCGGTACGCCGCACGGCGTCCAGGGTGGGCCCGATCGCGGTGTGCGACTTCACGTCGATGTTGACCATCACCTCGCCGAAGCCGGCCAGCACGTCCTCGAGCAGCGGGATCGGTTCCCGGCCGAGGACCCTGGCCCGCGCCAGCTCAGACCAGCTGCGTTGCGCTACCGGGCCGGTGTGGTTGGTGAGCCGATCCAGGTTCCGATCGTGAAAGGCCACCGCCACCGCGTCGGCGCTGACCCGGGCGTCGGTCTCCAGATGCCGATAGCCCAGCTGCACTGCGGCCTGGAACGCCGCCAGCGTGTTCTCCAGCCCGTCCGGGGAGAAGCCCCGATGGGCGTAGCCGACCGGCGCGCCCGGCTGCCAGCTCACGCCGCCGGCGGCAACCCGAGCAGCGTGCGCAGGTGGCGCACCGGCGGCGAGCCGAAGCTGAGCATCGTGTCGTGCACCTGTCGCAGCGACCACTCCGGCTTGGCCTTGATCAGGTCCTCGGCAAGCTCGCGGACCTCTAGGTAGCCGACGTAGTAGGTCGACAGCTGCGTCGAGCTGAGCTGGACGCGCCGCCACTTGCCAGCCGCCTCGCCGTCCTCCTGGTAGCCGCGCACCGTCATCAGCTCCATGGCGCCGGCCTCGTCCAGATCGCCGGCGTGAAAGGACACGTCCATGATCGTGTTGAGCACCATCCGCAGCTGCATCTTCAGCTGCTGGATGCGCACCGCCCGGGCCGCCTCGGCCGAGACCTCGCTGCGGTAACCGAGCCGGGCCATCACGCTCTCGGCATAGACCGCCCAGCCCTCGATGAACGAGCCGCTACCGAACACCGCGCGGACCTGGGTGGCACCCCGGTAGCGGCGAGCGTGCGAGAGCTGCTCGACGTGCCCGGGCATCCCCTCGTGCACGGTCAGGTTGTGCAGCATGTGCTTGTTGTATTCGCGATAGAACGAGCGCACCCGCTCGGCCGACCAGTCGGCGGGGGTGGGCGAGACCGCGAACCGGGTGATCAGCGGGGCGGTCTCCAGCGCACCGACGCCCTCGCAGTAGGCGACCGCGATGCCGCGGTCGATCTCGGGCATCTCGATGATCTCCACCGGGTCGTGGTGCAGCGTGAGCAGCTCGTGCTCGGTCACGAACGCGGTGGTCTCGGCCATCGCCTGCCGGCAATAGTCCAGGATGTTCTCACTCGTCGGCACGTCCTCGGCCAGCCGATCGAATTCGGCGGCGATCTCGACCCGGGTGACCGCGCTACCCGGCTGCCCGCTGGCCACCAGCTCGGCCAGCTCGGTCTCGATCAGCCCCAGGTCGGCATAGGCCTGGGCCAGCAACGCCTCCGGCTGCCAGACCGTGGCCAGCGTCAGCGCGAGCTTGCGGCCGAACAGGTCGGCGCCGAGCCGGGGGGAGCGGTCAGAGCTGGGTAGCTGCTCGCGCAACCAGGCCTGGTGCTCGCGCACCGCACCGGCCGCCGCCGCGATGCTGTCCTCTAGGTCCAGGCCCGAGCCGGATTCGGCGATCGCCTGCGGGATCTGGGTTTCGATCAGCTCGACGGTGCCGCCGAGCTGGGCGATCGCGGTCTCGACGTGCACCGCCGGGCAGTGCACCAGCCGTTCCCGCACGGCGGCCAGGTAGTCCGGGACCGACCGCAGCCGGCCGGCGACGCTGACCAACCGCTCGGGCAGCGGCGCGAAGTCCCGCGACAGCAGCGAGTAGATCGCCTGGCCCGGGTTGTGCCGCATCGCGTCCCAACTGGCGTCGTCCAGATCGGTGAGCATCAGCAGCTCGCCCTGCGCCTCGGTGCGCAGGATCTCAGCATCCACCTGGCCGGCTGGGCCGAGCCCGCTGCCGTCGATGGCTTGCAGCTGTTCCAGCAGGCCGGTCAGCTCCGAGCGGCGGCGATGGGCGGCGGCCAGGGTCGGGTAGCCGAGCCGGTCGTCGTGGTCGTGATTGCCCAGCATGGTCGCCTGTTCGGGATACTCGGTGCAGTAGGCCTCGATGGCCCCGGCCGCGATCGAGCCAAACTCCTCAGATGTCATGGCGGTGAGATTAGCCCGGACACATGCGGTGAAAGCAACAGGTACCGCTCGCACCGGTTGACATGTTCACGGTGCCGTCCCGATCCCGGCTGCCGCGCACGTACATTCCGCCAGTGGCAGCACCCGACGCAAGGCTGGCTACTCGGCTCCCGCCACCTGCCGGTGCCTTACCGCGGACGGTGGACTGGCTGGTCGCGACCGTCACGATGTTGACGCTTCCCACCGTGGCCGCACGGGTGGACGATGTGGGCGTGAATGACATCGAGGTCCTTACCCAGCTCAACGTCCAGTTCATCGACGCCTTCCGCAAAGGCTCCTGGGAGGTGCTCGGCCCGATCCTGACGCCGACCTTCGCCTACCTGTCCGGCTCCACCGGCCAGGTCCAGCAATTGCCCGACTACATCGAGGACCTCGAGACCAACCCGTCGCCGAACCTGGACATCGATCAGGTGGTGATCCACCTCGACGGCGACTGTGCGGTGGTCTCGGCCCGCTGCACCTCCGACGGTCAGCGGTTCAGCCGCTACGTCGACTCCTACCGGCGCGGTGGCCCGCTCGGCTGGACCTGCTTTCACGCCTGCGTATGGCCGCTGACGTAACCGCCAGCCCCTTCGCTCAGGCCGGTGCCCGGGTCCGGTTCGAGTGGGGCCTGCCTGGTGCGCTGGCGCTGGCCGAGCACACCGCTTCACAGGCCGTCTTCGTGGTGGTGGACGTCCTGTCCTTCTGCACGAGCATCAGCGTCGCCTGCGACCTCGGGATCGCCTGCTATCCCTACCGATGGACCGATGACCGGGCCCAGCAGTACGCCGATGCCCGCTCGGCGGTGCTGGCCGGCGGTCGCCGGCAGGGCGGCCTCAGCCTGTCACCGGCCTCGTTGCGGGCGGCCGACGGCGTCCGGCGACTGGTGCTGCCATCGCCCAACGGCTCGACGATCTCGTTCGCGCTGCGCGAGCGCGGCTGCCGGGTGGTGGCCGGTTGCCTGCGCAACGCGACAGCGGTCGGCTCCTGGCTTGACCAGCGATTGCAGGCCGATTCGACCCTTGCGGTGGCGGTGATCGCGGCGGGGGAGCGGTGGCCGGACGGGTCGCTGCGACCGGCCATCGAGGACCTCTGGGGCGCCGGCGCGATACTCGGCGCGATCGGAGCCGGCCTGACTTTCTCGCCGGAGGCCCGCGGTGCAATGGCCGGGTTCGCCGCCGTTGCCGGCCTGATGCCCGAGCAGCTGAGGGCCTGCGCGAGCGGGCGTGAACTCAGCCGGTACGGCTTCGGCGGCGATGTCGAGATCGCCGCCGAAGGTGACTCGACGACCGTTGTGCCGGTTCTGGTCGAAGACCGGTTTCTGCCTGCCCCACAAGCAATTGACGGACGGACCCGCCT
>JBPCPA010000097.1:0-3998 GCA_050999655.1 Jatrophihabitans sp. | reverse complement strand
TGTCGGATCAGGCCCACTGGAGGCCAGCAAATACGGGGGTCTCGCCGCTCTGCTTACTCCCACTCGATCGTGCCGGGCGGCTTGCTGGTTACGTCCAGCACCACCCGGTTCACCTCGCGCACCTCGTGGGTGATCCGGGTGGAGGTCTTTTCCAGCACCTCGTAGGGCACCCTGGTCCAGTCGACGGTCATCGCGTCCTCCGAGGACACCGGCCGCAGCACGATCGGGTGCCCGTAGGTCCGGCCGTCACCCTGCACGCCGACCGAGCGCACGTCGGCCAGCAGCACCACCGGACACTGCCAGATCTCACGGTCCAGGCCGGCCGCCGACAGCTCGAAGCGGGCGATCGCGTCGGCTCGGCGCAGCACGTCCAGCCGCTCGGCATCGACCGCGCCGACGATCCGGATGCCCAGCCCGGGGCCGGGGAACGGCTGCCGCCAGACGATCGCCTCGGGCAGGCCCAGCTCCAGGCCCACCCGGCGCACCTCGTCCTTGAACAGCGCGCGCAGCGGCTCGACCAAGGCGAACTGCAGGTCATCGGGCAGCCCGCCGACGTTGTGATGGCTCTTGATGTTCGCGGTTCCGGTGCCGCCGCCAGACTCCACCACGTCCGGATACAGCGTTCCCTGCACCAGAAACTCGAACGACGGGCCGTCGGCGGTGGCCTCGATCAGCTCGCGCTCGGCCTGCTCGAAGGAGCGGATGAACTCCCGTCCGATGATCTTGCGCTTCTCTTCCGGGTCGGTCACCCCGACCAGGGCGTCCAGGAATTGCTGGCGGGCATCGACCACCTTCAGCGACACCCCGGTTGCCGCCACGAAATCGGTCTCGACCTGCTCGGCCTCACCGGCGCGCAGCAGGCCGTGGTCGACGAACACGCAGGTGAGCTGGTCACCGATCGCCCGCTGCACCAGGGCCGCCGCCACCGCCGAATCCACCCCGCCGGACAGCCCGCAGATCACCCGGGACCGGCCGACCTGCTGGCGGATCAGGGCGATCTGGTCATCGATGATGTTCGCGTCGGTCCAGGACGGCTGCAGGCCGGCGATGTCGTAGAGAAAGTTCTGCAGCAGCTGCTGGCCCTGCTCGGTGTGCAGCACCTCCGGATGGAACTGCACCCCGGCCAGCCCGCGTGTGGTGTCTTCGAAGGCGGCGACCGGCGCCCCGGCCGAGGACGCGGTGACGATGAAGCCGTCCGGGGCCCGGGTGACCTCGTTGCCGTGTGACATCCACACCTGCCGGCGGCCGGCGGCACCGCCGAACAGCACGCCGGGCGTGCCGATGTCGAGCATCGTCCGGCCGAACTCCGAGCCGCCGGTGTCGGCCACCTCGCCGCCCAGCGCCTGGGTCATCGACTGGAAGCCGTAGCAGACTCCGAACACCGGCACCCCGGCCTCGAACAGGGCAGGATCGGTGGCCGGCGCGCCCGGCTCGTACACCGAGGCCGGCCCGCCGGACAGGATGATCGCCTTGGGCCGGCGCGCCAGCAGATCGGCGACCGGCAGCGAGGACGGCACGATCTCTGAGTAGACCTTCGCCTCACGAACCCGGCGAGCGATCAGCTGCGCGTACTGCGCCCCATAGTCAACGACGAGAACGGTGTCGGTCTGCACCCCGCCATTCTCGCAGAGCCGACCGGCCGCCCAACCCGCAGCGCCGTCCAGCGAAGCCTGCTCGCTAGGACCAGGCGAACCGCACGCCGGTCAGCTCCTCGCTGAGATCCCACAGCTGAGCGGCCAGGCCGGCGTCCTGCCCGGTCCGACTGATCCGGGCGGGTCCGGGTCGACCCCGCAACTCACCGGGCCACTGCGGTCCGCTGTAGGAACCCGGGGCTGCGGTCGAGGCCGCGTACAGGCTCGGTAGCGCGCCGGCCGCAGCGGACTGGAACAGCACCGAGCCGACCAGCCGGCCGCCGTGCCGCACGATCGGGTTGGCCCCCATGCCCTCGGCGCTCTGGAACAGGTTGGTCATCGACAGGCCCGGGTGGGCAACGGTGGAGCTCAGCGCCACCCCGGCCCCAGACGCCCGCCGCTGCAGCTCCAGGCCGAACAGCAGGTTAGCTAGCTTCGAGTTGGAGTAGGCGGCCTGCGGACGGTAACCCTGCTCCTGATTGCCCTGCAGCACCGCGGCGGTGCCGCCTCGGTGCGCCAGCGACGACACGGTGACCACCCGGGCTGCCGGTGCCGCCAGCAGCGCCGGCAGTAGCCGTCCGGTCAGCGCGAAGTGGCCCAGGTGGTTGGTGCCGAACTGCAGTTCGAAGCCGTCCACCGTCTGCTTCCAGGACGGCGGGGCCATCACGCCGGCATTGTTGACCAGCAGGTCCAGCGGGCCCTGCCAGCTCTCGGCGAGCGCGGCCACCGAGTCGAGCGAAGCCAGGTCCAGCGGCAGGACGTTCACCTGGGCACCCGGCACCCGGGCCCGGATCTGGTCGGCTGCCTGCTGGGCGGCCGCCGGCTTGCGGCAGGCCAGCCAGACGGTTGCCTCGCGCCGGGCCAGTTCGAGGGCGGTGGGCAGCCCGATTCCGGAGTTGGCACCGGTCACCAGCACCGACTTGCCGCGAAAGGCGGGCAACTGCGACACATCCCATGACATGGGTCAACCATACGGTCCGTCCCACATTCTTCGAACCGGCCGGGCATCATGGGCAGGTGAGTGACTCAGCGGTACGAACCAGGCTCTGGCGCAATGGCGTGCTGGAGAAGGAGAACTTTCCGTTCGAGGACATCTCCGACTACATCTGCCAGGACGACTGCCTGGTCTGGGCCGACCTGGACAGCCCGGACGCCGCGCTGCTGGCCGCGCTCGGTGACGAGCTGTCGCTGGACAAGCTCGCCATCGAGGATGCGGTCGCCCACCACGAGCGGCCGAAGGCGAGCCGCTATGCCACGCACACCTTTCTCACCGCCTACGGCCTGGAACTGGACCGGGAGTCCGGCGAGCTGTGCGACGTGCAGGTCTCGGCGTTCGTGCTCAAGCACGCCTTCGTCACCGTCCACGCCGGCGGCGGGTTCGACATCGACACGATCGTGCAGCGCTGGGACGACAACGCCGATCTGATCAAGTACGGCATCAAGGCCCTGGTGTGGGGAATGCTCGACGTCCTGGTCGACGGCCACTTCGAGGTGGTGCAGGCGCTCGACGACGAGATCGAGAGTCTGGAGGACATCCTGTTCGACCAGGACACCCCGGCCCAGCAGATCCAGCGCCGGACGTTCACACTGCGCAAGTCGCTGGTGCACACCCGGCGGGCGGTGCTGCCGATGCGCGAGGTGGTGGCCACCCTGATGCGCCGCGACATCGACATCGAACCGCACCTGCGGCCCTACTTCGAGGATCTGTTCGACCATGTGCTGCGAGCCGCCGAGTGGACGGAGTCACTGCGCGACCTGGTCAGCTCGGTGTTCGAGACCAACCTGTCGCTGCAGGACGCCCGGCTCAACACGATCATGAAGAAGCTGACGTCCTACACCGCGCTGATCGCGATTCCCACCGCGGTGACCGGCTTCTACGGCCAGAACGTGCCCTACCCCGGCTTCGGCAAGCATGACGGCTACCTCAGCAGCCTGATCGTGATCGTGGTACTGGCCACCGGCCTGTACACGTTATTCAAGCGCAAGGGCTGGCTGTAGGCCTCACTTGAGCGGCCGGCTACTCAGCTCGCTGAACCGCAGCGACTCCAGCGCCTGCACGACCAGGTTCTGCGCCTGGCCGCAGTTGTTCAACGGCACCGCCGGCACGAACAGCTGCCCGTCGGTCTGCACCAGCGCGAAGTAGGGCACCACCATCCGATACATCGGGCAGACCACCTTGGCCCGCTGCGCGGACGGGGTCTTGAGCGCCTTGACCAGGGCGGCCGGGTCACCGCTGGACCGTTCGGCGACGATCGCCCGGCTGGTGCCGCCCTTGGACACGATGGAGCAGCGCAGCACCCAGGCCACCTGGATGCCGGCCGGCACCGGACGGGCCGCCGGGCCGTTCGGGACGGCATAGTTCTGCAC
>JBPCPA010000321.1:0-15178 GCA_050999655.1 Jatrophihabitans sp. | reverse complement strand
CGGTGACAGGTGATTCACCCACGGCAGGGTGCTCAGCCCGCTATCCTGGCGCAGGATCAGCTCGGTGAGCGTCCGGCCGGCGAGGTTGCTGGTGGCCGCCCCGTCGCCGACGTAGTCGCCAGCCCAGGCCAGGCCGGTGCTGCGATCCAGTCCGACCGAGGGATGCCAGTCCCGGGCAACACCGAGCGGACCTCCCCAGCCGTGGCTGAACCGGACGCCGCCCGCTGCCGGGATCAGCTCGGCCAACGTCCGCCGGAGCAGTTCGAATACGGCCGGCACCCGGTCATAGCCGGGCCGGATCCGCGAACCGAAATGGTAGGGCGCGCCCCGCCCGCCGAACACCAGCCGGCCGTCGGCGCTGCGCTGGCCGTAGATGATCAGGTGGCGCAGGTCGGTGAAGGTCTGCCGCCGGTCCAGCCCGATCTCCTCCCAGCTCGCCGGTGACAGCGGTTCGGTGGCCACCATCAGCGAGTACACCGGTGCGATCGTCCGGCGATGGCCTTGCAGGGACGGGGTAAACCCCTCGGTAGCCCGGACGATTACCTCGGCCCGCAGGTCGCCGGCGTCGGTCCGCAACCGGCCGGGCTCGATGGCGTGCACCCGGGTGTGCTCGAAGATCGGCACTCCGAGCTCGCTGACCCTTCTGGCCAGCGAGCCGGCCAGTTTCGCCGGCTGGATCGCAGCGCAGTGCGGGGTGAAGGTCGCGCCGAGCACCGAACTGGCCCGCAGTTGCTCGGCCACCGCGGACGGCTCCAGCAGCGCCAGATCGGCGTCGGTGAAACCGAACTCCCGGGCCTCGGCAACCTCCGCCCGGGCCCGTGCGAGCTGCGCCGGGTTGCGGGCCAGGCTGATGGTGCCGCCGGCGGCCCAGTCCGCGGCCAGCGATTCGGCCTGGATCACCCGGCCCACCTCGTGGACGGTGGCCTGCATCGCCCGGTACTGCCGCACCGCCTGGTCCCTGCCGTGCTCGCGACTCAACGCCGCCAGCGAGACCGGAAACAGCGCCGAGCACCAGCCACCGTTGCGGCCGGAGGCTCCGAAACCGGCCACCTCGGCCTCGAGGATCGCGATGCGCAGGCCGGGATCGGCCAGCCGCAGATAATAGGCGGTCCACAGACCGGTGTAGCCGGCACCGACGATTGCCACGTCATAGACCCGGCCGGCCCCGGCCACGCTGCCCAGCGACGGACGGCCGACGGCATGGTCGGCCGTCAGCTCACCGGCCGTCCGCTGCCACAGCGACTCGACTATGCCAGCACCTCGGACAGGTCCCGGCTAGTGTAGCCGTGCGCCTCGGCAACGGGTGCGTTGGTGAGCTCGCCGGCGTGGGTGTTCAGCCCGAGTGCCAGGGCGTGATCGGCCCTGAGCGCCGCCTGCCAGCCCCGGTTGGCCAGTTCCACCGCGTAGGGCAGCGTGACGTTGGTCAGCGCGTAGGTCGAGGTGTGCGGCACCGCACCGGGCATGTTGGCAACGCAGTAGAACACCGAGTTGTGCACCGGATAGGTCGGCTCGGCGTGGGTGGTGGGCCGCGAGTCCTCGAAGCAGCCGCCCTGATCGATCGAGATGTCGACCAGCACCGAGCCGGGCTTCATCCGCGAGACCAGTTCGTTGGAGATGATCTTGGGGGCCTTGGCGCCGGGGACCAGCACCGCGCCGATCACCAGGTCGGCGTCCAGCACGGCCCGCTCGACCTCGTAGGCGTTGGACGCGATGGTCTGGCAGTGGCCCTGGTAGATGGCATCCATCTGGCGCAGCCGGGCGACGTTGCGGTCCAGCAGCAGCACCTCGGCCTGCATGCCGAGCGCGATGGCGGCGGCGTTCTGGCCGGAGACGCCGGCACCGATCACCACCACCTTGGCCGCGTACACGCCGGGGACGCCACCCATCAACACGCCGCGCCCGCCGCCCTGGCGCATCAGGTGGTACGAGCCGACCTGGGGCGCCAGCCGACCGGCGACCTCCGACATCGGGGCCAGCAGCGGCAGCGAGTTGTCAGGCAGTTGGACGGTCTCATAGGCGATTCCGGTGGTGCCGGCCTTGAGCAGGGCGTCGGTGCAGCCGCGGTCGGCAGCCAGGTGCAGATAGGTGAACAGCGTCTGGTCGGCGCGCATCCGGCCGTATTCCTCGGCGATCGGCTCCTTGACCTTGAGCAGCAGGTCACCGTCGGCCCAGACATCGTCGGCGGTGTCCAGGATCCGCGCGCCGGCAGCGGTGAAGTCCTCGTCCGGTATGGCCGAGCCGACGCCGGCCTCGTGCTCGATGAAGACCTCATGGCCGTGCCGGACCAGCTCGTTCACCCCGGCCGGGGTGATCGCCACCCGGTACTCGTGGTTCTTGATCTCGCGGGGGATTCCGACCTTCATCGCACAGCCTCCCAGGGCCTGAGCCAGCCTTCACCGTTGAAGGCACATTCCCATGAGAATGAAGGATCAGGCGCTTGCTGGCTAGTCGGCTGAAGTTAATTCTGTGAAACTGGGCTCATGGCCGCTGAAAGTTCGAAAGCAGGCGCCGGACGGCGGGTTTCACCGAACAGGCTGCGGACGCCTCCGGCGACGATATCGAACCCGGGGTCGCCCGCTGGCCCGGTGGACGCGGTGGATCAGGTGATCCTGCAGGCGCTGGCCGCCGACGCCCGGATCGCGAACAACGCGCTGGCCGAACTGGCCGGTATCGCGCCCTCGACCTGCCTTGGACGGGTCCGCGCGCTGCGCCAGCGCGGGGTGATCCGGGGCTTTCACGCCGATCTCGATCCGTCCGCGATCGGCCGGCCGATCCAGGCCATGATCGCGGTGCGAATGCAGACCCACGCCCGCAGCCACCTGGCCGAGTTCGCCGCCGCGGTGTCGGCGCTGCCCGAGGTGCTGAACGTGTTCTTCCTGGCCGGCGCGGACGACTTTCTGGTGCACGTGGCCGCCCGCTCGACGGAGAACCTGCGCCACTTCGTGGTGGTGAACCTGAGCGGCAACCCGGATGTGGCGCTGACCGAGACCAACCTGATCTTCGAACACATCCGGGCCAGCCCCGGCTACTGAACTCTCAGATCTTGGTGGCGCCCTCGATCAGGACGGCGCGCAGGATCTGCTCCATCTCGTCGAACTCGGCCTGCCCGCAGATCAGCGGCGGGGCCAACTGCACGACCGGGTCGCCGCGATCGTCGGCGCGGCAGTACAGGCCGGCCTCGAACAGCGCCTTGGACAGGAAACCGCGCAGCAGCCGCTCGGACTCGTCGTCGTTGAAGGTCTCCTTGGTGGCCTTGTCCTTGACCAGTTCGATCCCGTAGAAGTAGCCGTCGCCGCGCACGTCGCCCACGATCGGCAGGTCGTTGAGCTTCTCCAGGGTGGTGCGGAAGGCGTTCTCGTTGTCCAGCACCCGCTGGTTCAGGCCCTCCTTGTCGAAGATGTCGAGGTTGGCCATCGCCACCGCCGCCGAGACCGGGTGGCCGCCGAAGGTGTAGCCGTGCGGAAAGTAGTCGGTTCCGTGCAGGTAGGGCTCGGCCAGCCGGTCCGAGATGATGCACGCGCCGATGGGGGAGTAGCCCGAGGTCATCCCCTTGGCGCAGATGATCATGTCCGGCTGGTAGTCGAACTTGGTGGAGGCGAACATCGGGCCGAGCCGACCGAAGGCGCAGATGGTCTCGTCCGAGACCAGCAGCACGTCGTACTGATCGCAGATCTCGCGAACCCGCTGGAAATAGCCGGGCGGCGGCGGGAAGCAGCCACCGGAGTTCTGCACCGGCTCCAGGAACACCGCGGCGACCGACTCCGGGCCCTCCATGATGATGGCCTGTTCGATCTGGTTGGCCGCCCACAGCCCGAATGCCTTGAGATCGTCGCCGTGCTCCGGCGCCCGGTAGAAGTTGGTGTTGGGCACCTTGTGCGCGCCTGGCACCAGCGGCTCGAACATGGTCTTGGCGCCGGGGATGCCGGTGATCGACAGGGCGCCCTGCGGCGTGCCGTGATAAGCCACGTAGCGCGAGATCACCTTGTGCTTCTCAGGGCGTCCGGTGAGCTTGAAGTACTGCTTGGCCAGCTTCCAGGCGGTCTCGACCGCCCCGCCGCCGCCGGTGGTGAAGAAGATCCGGTTCAGATCACCGGGCGCGGCGTCGGCCAGCCGCTCGGCCAGGTTGATCGCCTGCGGGTGGGCATAGGACCAGATGGGAAAATAGGCAAGCTCGCCGGCCTGCTTGGCGGCGGCATGTGCCAGCTCGCGCCGGCCGTGCCCGACCTGGACGGTGAACAGCCCGGCCAGACCGTCCAGATAGCGCCGGCCCTGCACGTCGTAGACGTAGGCCCCCTCACCGCGCACGATGATCGGCACGGGCGAGCTCTCATAGGACGACAGCCGTGTGAAGTGCATCCACAGGTGGTCACGGGCCGAGGCGGACAGCCGATCGGCGTCATAGCCGGCGGTCCCGCCGGTGGTCGCTGCGGTGCCGGTCGGTTCGACATTGCTGGTTGTCATGCGATACCCCAGTTGTAGGTCTGCTTGGTGAGTTTCAGGTACATGAAGGTTTCGGTACGGCGCACGCCGGGCAGCTTGCGGATCCGGTCGTTGACGAGTTCGAGCAGGTGCTCGTCGTCGACTACCACCGCTTCGGCGAGCAGGTCGAAAGAGCCGGCGGTGATCACCACGTAGACCAGCTCCGGGATCTGGCAGAGCGCGGTCGCGGCATCTTCGATGTCGCCGTCGATGTTGATGCCGATCATCAGCTGCCTGGCGAAGCCGATCTGCGTCGGGTCGGTGACCGCCACGATCTGCACCACGCCGGATTCGATCAGTTTCTGCACCCGTTGGCGCACGGCGGCCTCCGACAGCCCGACCGCCTTGCCGATGCTCGCGTAGGGCCGGCGACCGTCCTGCTGCAGTTGCTCGATGATGGCCTTGGAAAGGTCGTCCAGCTGCTGGCGACCAGGGCGGCCTGGACGTGTCCGTGAAGCAGCCATAGCACGGATAATGCCCGAGTAATCAGTTCCAAGCAAGTGAATCCGAAGTGATATGGCTACAAGTCCGCTGAATCAGCGGTGAATGCTTCGGATTTCGTGGCGGGGACGCTAGCCTGTGGCTACCCGTGCCGGCCACCGGCCCGCACCGTGCAACGGACGGAGTAATGATGGCGCGCTACGGCGCTCAGTTCGGCCCCGACATCACGTTTCTCGGCGTGGATCGCTGCGATTGGGCAGACCCGGCCAGCTATGCCGGCGCCGACGTGGTGATTCTCGGCGCGCCCTTCGACGGCGGCACCTCGCACCGCTCCGGCACCCGGTTCGGCCCGCAGCACATCCGCCAGACCTGTTACCTGGCACACGACGGCAGCCGGCCGTCGCTGGCCCTGCGGGTGGACGGCCTGCGCGGCCTGTGGGTCCTGGACGCCGGCGGTGTCGAGATGTTCTCCGGCGATGCCGAGCTTTCGGTCCGCGATCTGCAGATCGCGGTGCACGCTGTCACCGCGACCGGGGCCATCCCACTGGTGCTCGGTGGCGACCACACCATCGCCTGGCCGGACGCTGCCGGCGTGGCCCAGCACCTGGGGCAGGGCCGGGTGTCGATGATCCATTTCGACGCCCATGCCGACACCGGCAACATCGAGTTCGGCTCGCTGATCGGACACGGTCAGCCGATGCGGCGACTGATCGAGTCCGGCGCGTTGCGCGGGGACCGGTTCCTGCAGGTGGGGCTGCGCGGGTACTGGCCCGAGCCGGACACGCTGGACTGGATGGCCGAACAGGGCATGCGGTCCTACGAGATGACCGAGATCACCGCCCGCGGGCTGACCGAATGCCTCACCGAATCCTTCGAGATCGCCCTGGACGACTGCGACGGGGTATTCCTGTCGGTCGACATAGACGTGTGCGATCCGGGCCACGCCCCGGGCACCGGCACCCCCGAGCCGGGTGGGCTCACCGCACGAGAATTGCTCGACTCGGTCAGGCGAATCTGCTACGAACTGCCGGTGGTCGGGATCGACCTGGTGGAGGTGTCGCCACCGTATGACCACGCCGAGATCACCTCGTTCCTGGCCAACCGGGTGGTGCTGGAGGCGCTGTCAGGCATTGCCAGGCGGCGAAAGGACGCCGCTGACGGCACCAGTTGGGACCCTCGCCAGCCGCTGCTGGACGGTCGCTGACCCGCCCCTACCACTGACACAGAACCCTGACATGTAACTCCCGACACGCAACCCCGAGACACAATTGCCTCTGCTGACAAGGAGATTCGATGAAGCTGTTGATCCTGGGCGCCGGCGGGGTCGGCTCGGCCGCGGCGATGATCGCGGTCCGTCGGCCGTTCCTGCAGCAGGTGGTGCTCGCCGACCACGACCTCGATCGGGCCCGGCGCGCTGCTGAGGCGACCGGTGACCCGAGGTTCAGCGCCGTGCAGGTGGACGCCTCCGACGAGGCCGCGGTCCGGGCGCTGCTGACCGAGTCCGGCGTCGATGCTGTGCTGGGCGCCACCGACCCGCGGTTCACCATGCCGATCTTCACCGCCGCGCTGGCCGCCGGCGTGCACTACCTGGACATGGCGATGTCGCTGTCGCGTCCGCATCCCGAAGACCCCTACCGCAAGACCGGGGTCAAGCTCGGCGACGAGCAGTTCGCCCTCGACTCGCAGTGGCAGGCCGGCGGCAAGCTCGCGCTGGTCGGGATCGGGGTAGAACCGGGCCTGGCCGACGTCTTCGCCCGCTACGCCAGCGACCACCTGTTCTCCGAGGTCGAGGAGTACGGCGTCCGCGATGGTGCGAACCTCGAGGTGGTCGACGATGCCGGCCAGCCGATCTTCGCGCCCACCTTCTCGATCTGGACCACCATCGAGGAGTGCCTGAACCCGCCGGTGATCTACGAACGCGAACGGGGCTGGTTCACCACCGAGCCGTTCAGCGAGCCGGAGATCTTCGACTTTCCCGAGGGCATCGGCCCGGTCGAGTGCGTCAACGTCGAGCACGAGGAGGTGCTGCTGATCCCGCGCTGGCTGAGCGCGAACCGGGTCACCTTCAAGTACGGCCTGGGCGCGGAGTTCATCGGGGTGCTGCAGACCCTGCACAAACTGGGCCTGGACTCGGTCGAGCCGCTGCAGGTGGGCAGCAACCGGGTCAGTCCGCGCGATGTGGTCGCCGCCGCGCTACCGAACCCGGCCGAACTGGGCGACCGGATGCACGGCAAGACCTGCGCCGGGCTCTGGGTCAAGGGCCTGGGCAAAGACGGCCGACCCCGGTCGAGCTACCTCTATCACGTGGTGGACAACGAGTGGTCGATGGCCGAGTATCGGTCCCAGGCCGTGGTGTGGCAGACCGCGGTGAACCCGATCGTCGCGCTGGAGCTGATCGACAGCGGGGTGTGGGCCGAGGCCGGGGTGCTCGGCCCGGAGGCTTTCGATGCGGTGCCGTTCCTGGAACTGCTGGCCGGTGAGTACCAGTCACCGTGGGGCATGCTGGAACTCAGCTAGCTAGCTTCGCCACTGGGTACGCCGCCGCTTGCGGTCCCAGAGCAGGCCACCGGCCAGCACCAGCATGGTCAGCAGGATCGCCAGCGAGCCGGCGTAGTTGTAGTGGGTCGTGGTCAGCAGCACCGCAAGGATCAGAAAGCTGAACCAGCCGCCGATCTGGCGACCGGAGCGGAATTCGTGATGCCAGCCCCAGTCCTCGGGACGCTCGTGCTCGACGTGGGCGTGCTCGACCTCGGAGCCGGCGCCGTGGTGCGGTTCGATCTCTGCAGCCACTGATACATCACTCCCGTGCTCGAAATGCGTGCCGATGCGTCCTGCCATTCTGGCATCGAGGCCGGCGCCGACCGGCACCGGCTCGCCCACCGGACCCGGCCGCGCGGCTGGGCCGGGCGCGGTCGGCGAGAATGGCCCGATGCCCCTAGAACAGAATGCCCGGCGCAGCGTCGTCCTGCTCGGCTCGACCGGCTCCATCGGAACCCAGGCGCTCGATGTCATCGCCCAGGCGCCGGACCGCTTCAGCCTCGCCGGGATCTGCGCGGGCGGCGCCAGCCTGGAGCTGCTGGTCAGCCAGGCGGTGCGCTGGCGGGTCGGCCATGTCGGGGTCAGCGATCCAGCCCTGGCAGGCCAGCTACGCGACCGGCTCGCCGCGTCCTGGCCGGCGGGTATCGCGCTGCCGAGCGTGCATGCCGGCCCCGACGCGAGCAGCGAGTTGGCCGGCCTGCACTGTGACGTCGTGCTCAACGGGGTGGCCGGCGCGCAGGGACTGCGGGCTACCCTGGCCGGCCTGAGCGCCGGCCGGACCGTCGCGCTGGCCAACAAGGAGTCGCTGATCGCCGGTGGTCCGCTGGTGCTGGCCGCGGCCGCGCCGGGCCAGCTCGTACCGGTCGACTCCGAACACTCGGCCCTGGCGCAATGCCTGCGCGGGGGGACGGCCGCCGAGGTCCGCCGGTTGGTGATCACGGCCAGCGGCGGCCCGTTTCGCGGCCTGAGCCGGGCCGAGTTGACCGACGTCGGTCCCGAGCATGCGCTGGCCCATCCGACCTGGGCGATGGGCCGGCTGATCACCACCAACTCGGCCACCCTGGTAAACAAGGGCCTGGAGCTCATCGAGGCCCAGCTGCTCTTCGGGGTCGGCTATGACCGGATCGACGTGGTCATACACCCGCAGTCCATCGTGCATTCGGTGGTGGAGTTCATCGACGGTGCGACCCTGGCCCAGGCCAGCCCGCCGGACATGCGAATGCCGATCGCGCCGGCCCTGGGCTAGCCCGACCGGGTGCCCGGCGCGGCGTCCGGGCTGGACTGGACCCGGGCGCAGGACTGGACCTTCGAGCCGGTGGACGAGCTGGCCTTTCCGGCCATCGGGCTGGCCCGGACAGCCGGCCAGGCCGGCGGCTGCGCCCCGGCGGTGTTCAACGCCGCCAACGAGGAGCTGGTCGCGGCCTTTCACAGCGAACGCTGTGGATTCCTGGACATAGTCGATGTCACCAGCCAGGTGCTCGAACGGTGGCTGGCCACCGAACACGCCGCGGCCGGATCGCCGCGCGACATCGCCGATGTGGAGGCGGCCCAGGCCTGGGCGCGGCGGGCGAGCATCCAACGGTTGACCTGAGCGCAGTCCAGCGCCCGGAAAATGGGCCGATCGCTCAGTGGCAAGGCACAATGGACGATGTGATGTAAAGGTTTGACCAGTCTTGGAGAGGATGACCATCGGGTGCTGTACGCACTGGGCGTGATCGCTTTCGCCGTCGGGCTGCTGGCCTCGATCGCGCTGCACGAGATCGGCCACCTGACACCGGCCAAGCGCTTCGGCGTGCGGGTCACCCAGTACATGGTCGGCTTCGGCCCGACGCTCTGGTCGCGACACCGCGGTGAGACCGAGTACCGCAGCAAGGCCATCCCGCTGGGCGGCTACATCCGGATGATCGGGATGGTGCCGCCCCGAGCCGATGGCAGCCGGTCGCGGTGGCCACGCCGGATGGGCGAACTGGTCGAGGAGTTCCGGGCCACCAGCCGCACCGAGGTGACCGCCGACGATGAGAACCGGGAGTTCTACCGGCTGACCCCCGGCAAGAAGATGATCATCATGCTCGGCGGGCCGACGATGAACCTGCTGATCTTCCTGCTGATCTCGATCCTGCTCTACAGCGTGATCGGGCTGAAGGGTCCGACCACCACGGTGGCCTCGGTGAGCGAGTGCGTGGTGTCGGTGACCGCGACCAGCGAAACCTGCCCGGCCGCCGGCAGCCCGGACTATCGCAAGGCACCGGCCAACGGGGTGCTGCAGGCCGGCGACAAGATCACCGCTATCGACGGCACCAGGATCAGCAGCTGGGACGACGCGGTGTCGATCATCGAGGCCTCGGCCAGCAAGCCGCTCACGCTGCAGGTGCAACGCCACGGCGAGCAGGTGACGTTGCCGATCACCCCGGTGCAGAACACCAAGTACGCCAACGATGCCGGCACCGAGACCAAGCTGGCCGGCTTCATCGGGATCAGCACCACCCAGAGCTATCAGCCGCTGTCGGTCGGCCAGCTGCGCACGGTCATCTGGCAGCAGCTCACGCTCGGGGTGGACGCGCTCAAACAGTTCCCGGCCAAGATCGGCAACCTGGTCGGCACCGTCTTCGAGAACAAGCCCCGAGATCAGAACGGCGCGATCGGCGTGGTGGGCCTCGGTCGGATCGGTGGCCAGATCGCCGACAGCAACAAGGTCGCCGTCCTGGACAAGATCTCGTTGCTGCTCAGCCTGCTGGCCAGCGTCAACCTGCTGCTGTTCTTCCTGAACCTGCTGCCGTTACTGCCGTTGGACGGCGGCCACGTGGCCGGCGCGATCGTCGAGGCGATCCGGCGCGGCATCGCCCGGCTGCGCAAGCGGCCCAGGCTGATCTTCGTCGATGTCGCCCAGCTGGTGCCGGTGATGTACGTCGTGGCCGGCTTCCTGGTGGTGTTCTCGGTGCTGGTCGCCTACGCCGATATCGTGAAACCGATCACCCTGCCCAACTGATGCCGCGCCGGTTCCGCGCGCGGTCCCGCATCGCCACCGAGGAGTGCTGCCTTGACCAAGCCCGAAGTGGAGTTCCCGTCCGGCGAGCTGACCGGTGAATTGCAGGTCCGCGACCTGATCGAGGGTGACGGCGCCACCGCCCAGGCCGGCCAGCAGGCCGTCGTGCACTACGTCGGTGTCGCCCACTCCACCGGAGCGGAGTTCGACGCCAGCTACAACCGCAACGCCCCGTTCACCTTCGGCCTCGGACAGGGCCGGGTCATCGCAGGCTGGGACCAGGGCGTGCAGGGCATGAAGGTGGGCGGCCGGCGCGAGCTGATCATCCCGCCGCACCTGGGCTACGGCGACCGGGGCGCCGGCGGGGCGATCAAGGGCGGCGAGACCCTGATCTTCGTGGTGGACCTGCTCGACCTACGGTGATCTGACCGGCCCGATTCGCCTACTACTCTGGAGCAGGCAAGGCGTGAGCCGGTGGCTACCGACCCGCGCACCGCAATCCCGGAATGGGGCACAGCAGTGAGCACTCAGGTTTCGTTGGGCATGCCCGCGGCACCTCCGCCGGTACTGGCCGCGCGCCGCACCTCGCGCAAGATCCAGGTCGGCTCGGTCGCGGTGGGCGGTGATGCCCGGGTGTCGGTGCAGTCGATGACCACCACCCTAACCTCGGACGTCGACGCCAACCTGCAGCAGATCGCCGAACTCACCGCGGCCGGTTGCGACATCGTGCGGGTCGCCTGCCCGAGCCAGGACGACGCCGACGCGCTGCCCGCCATCGCCAAGAAATCCCAGATCCCGGTGATCGCCGACATCCACTTTCAGCCGAAGTACGTTTTTGCCGCGATCGACGCCGGCTGCGCGGCGGTGCGGGTGAATCCGGGCAACATCCGGGCCTTCGACGACAAGGTCGGCGAGATCGCGCGGGCCGCGCAGGCGGCCGGCACCTCACTGCGGATCGGGGTCAACGCCGGCTCGCTGGACAAGCGGTTGCTGGAGAAGTACGGCAAGGCCACCCCGGAGGCGCTGGTCGAATCCGCGCTGTGGGAGGCCTCGCTGTTCGAGGAGCACGGCTTTCGGGACTTCAAGATCTCGGTCAAACACAACGACCCGGTCGTCATGGTGCGCGCCTACGAGCAGCTGGCCGAGCAGTGCGACTACCCACTGCACCTCGGGGTCACCGAGGCCGGCCCGGCGTTTCAGGGCACCATCAAGTCCGCCGTCGCCTTCGGCGCGCTGCTGTCACGGGGCATCGGTGACACGATCCGGGTCTCGTTGTCGGCCCCGCCGGTCGAGGAGGTCAAGGTCGGCCTGCAGATCCTGGAGTCGCTGAACCTGCGCCAGCGCCGGCTGGAGATCGTGTCGTGCCCGTCCTGCGGGCGCGCCCAGGTCGATGTCTACAGCCTGGCCGAGAAGGTCACCGCCGGCCTCGAGGGTGTCGAGGTGCCACTGCGGGTGGCGGTGATGGGCTGCGTGGTGAACGGGCCGGGAGAGGCTCGCGAGGCCGATCTTGGAGTGGCCAGCGGCAACGGCAAGGGCCAGATCTTCGTCCGCGGCGAGGTCATCAAGACCGTCCCGGAGTCCCAGATCGTTGAGACCCTGATCGAAGAGGCGCTGCGGATGGCCGAGCAGATGCAGGCCGACGGGGTCGCCGCCGGCGAGCCTTCGGTCGCCGTCAGCTGAGAATTCGGTTGGCCGACCGGCCGGGCCGGGGCAGACTCAGCGCTCGTGGACATCCAGATCAGGCAAGCCGGCGAGGCGGACTACCGCGAGATAGCCCGGATCGACGGCATCTCTTTCGGCGTGAGCTATACCGAAGAGGACTTCGAGCACATCTTCGGCGAGGACCCGCCGCGCTTTCTGGTGGCGGTCCAGGACGATCGACTGGTCGGTATCAGCGGCGATTTCAGATTCACCATGACGGTGCCGGGTGGTGGCGTGCTCGACCTGCCGGGAGTGACCTGGGTTTCGGTGCTGCCGACCCATCGCCGGCGCGGGGTGCTGCGCGCGCTGCTGGATGAGCAGCTGGCCGGCTACGCCGCCGCCGGCGAGCCGGCGACCGTCCTCACCGCCAGCGAGGGCGGCATCTACCGCCGCTTCGGCTTCGGCCCGGCCACCCAGAGCGTCAAGATCAGTATCGAGCGCCGGCTTGCCACGTTGCTGAACCCGGTGGACAGCGCGGCGGTCGAGTTCGTCGCGGCTGGGTCGGCCAGAGCTCCGATCACCGAGTTGCATCGGCGCTGGAGCGAGCTGACGCCGGGTGGGCTGGGCCGCAGCGAGGGCTGGTGGGACCACCTGATGCGCGATCGGCCGTCCCAGCGCGACGGGATGAGCGAGAAGATCTACCTGGTGCACCCGGACGGCTACCTGGCCTACCGCTCGGCCGCGCAGTGGCACGACGGGCACGCCGCCAACCGATGCGTGATCACCGACTACCGCTGCGTCACCGCCGAGGCCCACGCCGCGCTCTGGCAGGTGCTGCTGGGGATGGACCTGTTCACCAGCATCGAGAGCTGGGAGGTGCCGCTGGATGACCCGCTGCCGTTCCTGCTGAGCGACCCGCGCCAGGTCCGCCTGATAGCCAACAAGGACGGCATGTGGCTGCGCCCGATCGATGTCGCTGCGATGCTGTCCGCCCGTCGGTACCTGGTGCCCATCGAGGCGGTGATCGAGGTCGGCGATCAGCGGGTGCTGCTCGAAGGCGGTCCGGACGCGGCCCGCTGCCAGCCGACCGAGCGCGCCGTGGACGTGCGGTTCAGCGTCCCCGCACTCGGCTCGGCCTACCTGGGCGGGCACCGGGTGCGCACGCTGGCCCGGGCCGGCCTGGTGCAGGCCGAGAACGCCAGCCTGATCGGTCAGCTGGATCTGGCCCTGTCCGCCGACCGGGCGCCGGCCTACGGCACCGCCTTCTAGGACGCCGCTGAAAGCCCGGGCGGTAGCGTCAGGGCATGACCGCGATCCAGGCCAAGCCGCGGGTGCTGCACGCCGAGGACGCGGCCGCGGTCAGGTCGCTGGTGGCGCTGGATCCGGTGCTGCACTGTGTGTTGGACGCCCGGTTGCAGGTCGCGCCGGATCTGAATCCGCAGCGGCTGGGCGGCTTCGTGTGGGGGCTGGCCGACGGCACCGACCGGCCGGCACTGCGGGCCGCGGTCTTTCACGGCGGCAACCTGCTGCCGGTCGGTGAGGATCTGGCCGCGTTGGAACTGATCGCCACACAGCTGGCCCGGACCGGGCGCGGCTGCGCATCCATTGTGGGGCCGGTGGCGGCGGTCGAGGTGATGTGGCAGGTGCTGGCCGACAGCTGGGGGCCGGCCAGGGCGATCAGGCGCCGGCAGCCGCTGTTGAGCACCAGCCGGCCGGGCGCGGTCCGACCGGATCCGGCAGTGCGGTTGGTCCGGCCGGCCGAGCTGAACCGGTTCCTGCCGGCCGCGGTGGCGATGTTCACCGAAGAGCTCGATATCTCACCGGTCGGCCGGGACGCCGGGCACGCCTACCGGCACCGGGTGGCCGAGCTGATCCGGGCCGGCCGGGCCTTCGTCCGCTTCGACCAGCGGGGCGAGGTGATGTTCAAGGCCGAGGTGGGCGCGCTCAGTCCGGCGACCGCCCAGGTCCAGGGGGTGTGGGTACGTCCGGACCTGCGCGGCCGGGGGATCGGTACCGCGGCGATGGCGGCGGTGCTACACCACGCACTGGCCATGGCCCCGACTGTGAGCCTCTATGCCAACGACTACAACCTCGCCGGCCGGCGGATGTATGACCGGCTCGGCATGCGCGAGCACGCGATGTTGAGCACGGTGCTGTTCTAGGCGCGCCTGACGGCCCACGCGGCGAACGGCTACTCGGCCTGGCGCAGGCCGAAGCGAACCCCCTGCGGATCCCGGCACTCGACCCAGTGACCGAACCCGTCGCTGCGGGTGCGTTCGCCGACGGTGCTACCGCCGAGTTCGACGAGCCGGGCGATGCTGGCGGTCAGGTCGGCCACCGCGAAGAAGACCTCGAAGTGTGCCTCGGGGTCCGAGCCGTGGATGCCGATGCCCAGCGTGCTGGTCTCGACGGTGGCGCCGCCGCCCTGGTCGCTGCTCTGCCAGCCGAGCAGCGATCCGAAGAACCGGCGGGCGGCATCGGGGTCGGGAACACCCAGTTCGAGGTAGGACGGTTCACCGGTCATGTCCGGATGCTAGTCCCGGCCCGGGTGCTGACCGCGGTGTGATAGCTATGGGGCATGGTTCTGGACGCGGTGATCTTCGACTGGGGCGGCACCCTCACCCCGTGGCACACCATCGATCTCGAGCAGTGCTGGCTGGCGGCGACCGGCGACGAGGTGGCGGCGCGGGCTTTGCTGGCCGCTGAGAACCAGATCTGGGCGACGGTGCGCGACGAGCACCGCAGCGGCACCCTGGATCACATCCTCGCTGCCGCCGGCTACCGCCTGAGCGAGGCGCAACGGCAGCGCTACTACGCCTGGTGGGAGGAGCACACCTACCTCGACCCGGCCGTGCCGCAGCTGTTCACGGCGCTGCGTGATCGCGGCCTGAAGGTCGGCGTGCTGTCCAACACCACCTGGCCGGCCACCGAACACGAGCGAATCTTCAGTCGGGACGCCGTCGATCACCTGATTGACGGGGCTGTCTACTCCTCCGAGATCGCGTGGACCAAACCGCACCCGGAGGCGTTTCGGGCGGCGCTGGCCGCGGTCGGGGTGAGCGAGCCGGCTCGCGCGGTCTACGTCGGTGACCGCCT
>JBPCPA010000270.1:0-14821 GCA_050999655.1 Jatrophihabitans sp. | reverse complement strand
GGGGGTGGGTTGGGACTGCCGCCCCCGAGCCGGCGCCGGGACCGGCGCGAGTTCGCGCCGTGCCAGCAGGTCACGAAACGGGTTCCACACCCCAGACACCTCCGTAGCTCGTGGCGAGTAACTCGTTGATCTGCCTGATCACCTGGTACCGGTCGGCCCGGCCCAGGTCCAGCACCGAATCCATCGACCAGTGCAGGTGAAAGCCGACGTAGACCACCTCCTGCCACAGCTGTTCGGCCGTGGCGCCGGCTATTCCCCCAGGCGGTCACCGGCCAGGTCCACCGTGAACTCGTGGCCACACTGCGGGCAGCCCACATCGACCTCGGCAAGGCCCTGCTGGTTGATCTGGCGGTAGAGGTCCTGCAAGAACGCGACGTCGGAGGCGAACAGGTCCTCCAACATCGCGGTGTCCGGCGCCAGATTGCCGATCCGCTCGATCGTGCGCTCCAGCAGCAGCACCGTCAGGTACGCCGGGTTCTGGCGTACCCGCGGATCGGTCTGGGTTGCGATCTCGTCCCGAGCGGTCGCCAGCCGCATCACCCCGTCGCGGTGCACCCGGCCGGCGCTATCGACAAAGCCCCGCGGCAGCACGAACGGGTAGTGCGTCCGGGGCGCGTCCAGCACTGCGCGATCGGTCATCGGTCCGGCCTCGTCGACTCGCTCAACCCGATCAGGCCGGCATGATGCGATCGCAGCTCAGCGTCACGGTCATCAGCGGGACGTCCGTCGCGCCCGCCTTGAGCGAGGCCACCTCGCACTTGGAGATCCAGCAGTTCTCCAGCATCCAGTTGAACGGGGTCTGCTTCACCGGCTCGCCGGGGCCGCCGGGCATGCAGACGGCCAGCGTGGCGCTGCTGCGGCAGGTCTGATCACCCTTGATCGCCATCTCGTGCCACGCCCACATCTTCATGCCGGTGCCGTCCATGTCCATGCCTCGCTTGAGGGTGACGGTCGGTGGCTTCACCTTGCCGAACTGCTTGGTGTGGGTCAGGCCGGCGGTGTTGCTGGACAGGATGTATTCCGCCGGCTCCATCTCCGAGGTGATGCCCACCAGTTCGGAGAAGGACGCCACGATGTTCATCGCCGTCACATCGACCACGAACAGCGGGGCGCTGACCCAGACGAGATCGTTTGCCATGTAGTACTCCTCGATCGATTGGCTCGCTACTCGGCGAGCTCAGCACCCTCGGACAGTTGGGAAATACGGAAGATCACGAACTCGGCCGGCTTGACCGGGGCGATCCCGATGTCGACGTTGAGAATGCCGACATCGCGGGTTTCCGCCGGGTTGTTCTCCGCGTCGCACTTGACGTAGAAGGCCTGCTCCGGGGTCGCGCCGAACAGCGCACCGCTGCGCCAGAGACCCCGCAGGAACATGATGATGTTGCGCCGGACGGCCTGCCAGAGCAGCGCGTCGTTCGGCTCGAACACCACCCAGTTGGTGCCGTTCAGGATCGACTTCTCGACGTAGTTGAAAAGCCTCCGGACGTTGAGGTAGCGCCACTCGGGATCGCTGGACAGCGTCCGGGCACCCCAGACCCGCAGGCCCTGCGCGCCCATGTTGCGGATGCAGTTCACCCCGATCGGATTGAGCTGATCGTGCTCGCCCCGGGTGATGTTGCTTTCCAGGCTGACCACCCCGCGCAGCACCAGGTTGGCCGGCGCCTTGTGCACGCCCCGGGTGCCGTCGGTCTGGGCCCACACGCCGGCGATGTGCCCGCTAGGCGGCATGAACATCCTCTTGCCGTCCAGCGGGTTCATCACCTTGATCGGCGGCCAGTACAGCGTGGCGTACTTGGAGTCATAGCCGGCGTAGTTCGAGCGCCAGTCCTTGATCTGCTGGGCGTTCTTCTCCGGCGGCGGGTCCAGGATCGCCACCCGGTCGCCCATCAACTCGCAGTGCGCGATCATCGCCAACTGCACGGCCTTGAAGCCCTCGTCGTCGATCAGCCCGGCTTGGTAGGCCGTGATCAGGTCGGGCACGGCCAGCATGGTGACGTCCTCGCAGGTCTCCAGGCCACCGAAGCCGGTGCGATCTGCGGCGTTGCCGACGTAGTCGGCCGCGCTGATCTCCGCGGTCGGTTCGACCGGTTCGGCCACGTTGCCGCCGGTCAGCTGCAGGGTGCTGCCCCGCTGCGGCAGGGCAAGTGGCGATCCCCTCAGCTCTTCGACGGTGACCCACCGGGACTGCCGAAGCGCGGAGACCACGCTGCTCGGCCCGCGCCGGACGGTGAGGTTGTCGAACACCTCCTCCTGCCCGTCCTTGCGAATCACGACCTTGAAGTTGTCCTCGGTCGGCTCGGAGGCGTCCTGGACCTCGACGGTGATGCCGTTGCCGCCGGCGCCGGCCTCGATCGCCTTGATGACCAGCGGCCGGCCCTCACCGGCGACCGGCAACTCCGCCCTGGCGGTCGGTGCCTCGATCGCCTGCGGTGCCTCGGCGCCGGCGGCACTGCCACCGGCAACCCGCACCACGTAGGCCACCCCGCCACCGTTGAGGAAGTAGCCGTACACCGAGTGGGCCAGGTAGGCGGAGTCCACGAAGTCACCGAAGGTGTTGGTGAACTGCGTCCAGTTGGTGACCAGGATCGGCTCGTTCAACGGGCCCTTCTCGGCGAAGCCGACGAAGGCGGCGACCGCGGTGCCGACCCCCTCGACGGGCTTCATCCCGGAGGACACTTCCTCCATGTACACACCGGGAGATAGGTAGGTCGGCATCAAGTCCTCCTCGTTGGCGCTCTTGCGCGAGCCAAGACTGGCAGCTGCCACCGGTCCGGGGCAGCGGCCAGCAGGACGACCTAGTGGGCATCACGGGCTGCACCTAAGGGCGGCCGGGGCCCGGCATCCGGCCACCCGTCCGGCCTTGTGCCCGGGCCGAGCGCGCCGCAGGCTGGCGGCATGTTCGAGCGAGTGGACAGCGCGCTGCGCTCGTTCCTGCGCAGTGGCCTGCCGGACGGTGTTGCGGTGAGCTTCGAGCCGGCCCGCGCCGACCGGTTGGCCGAGCCCGAGATCCGGGCAACCCTCTACTCGGTCCAGGAGGATCTGTCCGGCCGCGCCCAGGGCATCCAGGGCATCCGCAACGCCGAGGGCCGGGTGACCGCCCGCCGGGCGTTTCCGCGCCGATACGCGCTGAGCTACGCGATCACCGCGACCGGTCCGTCGGTGGAATCAGAGCATGGCCTGCTCGGCGCGGTGGCCTACCTGCTGAGTCAGCACGATGTCCTGCCGGCACACCATGCCGACGATCAGATGGTGGAGGCGGGTGACCTCAACCTGCTGCTCGGCCCGCCGCTGCCGGTGCCCGCCGATTCGACGATTGCCCTGCGATTGGCGTTGAATCTGGTGATAGTCGCGCCGATGGCGGCGCCGCTGTTCGAGGAGCTGCCGAAGGCACCCGAGGCTGTCGAGCTCGGCATGACACGGCACGAGCGGGCCGGGACGCCAGTCGAAGCAGGCAGCGTCGGCGATGGCTGAGCTGGTCATCAAGACCGGCGACCAGTTGCAGGTGCAGGTGCAGCCGCCGACCGTGGTGCCGCTGCTGGCCAACCAGCCGGTCTGCCTGCTCGGCGACGAGTTGCCCGTGCAACTGCGCGTCCCGCTGCCCTATACCGCGCCGCCGTTCGTCACGCCCGGTACCGGCACCCTGGCGATCCAGCTGCTACCCAACAACCAGACCACGCTGGTGAAGGCCGGCAAGGTCGTACTGGTCAAGGGGGCCCAGTTCGTCGCCAGGTTCCAGGTGCAGACGCCGGCCCAGCAGCCGACCCCGGCCGGACCGATACCGGATCCGCTGCTGCTCAAGGTGTGGACGGCGCAGTTCGTCACGACCACCACGAATGTCACCGCAAGCTGAGATAGCCGCAGGCATTCGGACCGTCCGGCATCGAGACACTTGCCTTGCCCGCGCGGGCAGATCTCGCGTCCTCTTGGGCCGCCCGCCCGGCTCTCGGATAAGCCGCCGCCACGCGCTTTCCTTGAGCCACCCTAACCACGTTCGTGAGAAAGGTTGTTCAGCAATGGCCCTCAGCCCCATCGACATCTCCGAGACCGAGCTTCTTCCGACTGCTCAGAACCTCGTCGCCAACATCACGGCCTACAACCAGTGGGTCGATGCCGTCAACCGCGACGGAATCACCCAAGACATCCACACCACCATGTCGGGAATCCTGGATGCCATCCGGGCCCTCGCGCAGGGTGCCTTCGACAGCATCGGCGCGGCGATGGGACAGTGGATTCCCGCGCTGGGGATGCCCGGCGACTTCGGCTGGTCGTGGGAGTTGGGCCAGCTCATCAACGGCTGCAACACCGCGCGCCAGGAGCTGGCCGACGAACTGGCAGCGGCGGCGGTCTAATCTCGCCGACGCCCCGGCGTGCCTGCGTCGCGGGTAGTCAGCGGCTCGGTATCGAACACGATCCGAGCACCTCGATAGGTGGGGCCGGCCGGAGCCTGTTCCGGCCGGCCCTATCGGTGTGTGCATGCAGATGTTCGCAGCCCAAGCGGGCAGTAGTCCTTGCCCCCGGGGCCGCACCGGCACCAGCGACAGCACAACGGCGATCTGACGATCATTGGGCCGGACGGTAGGCCGCCCAGTCTGGGCCGGCCGGTCCTCGCGCGGTCACCGGTCGCGCAGCAGGGTTGAGAGGCACGCTTAGGAGGCCGGCAATGACAGATGAATCATCGACATCCGAGGATCAGGACGGGCAAGCGGCGGAACCCGCCGCAGAAGGCTGGGACGTCGAGTTGGGCAACGAGTTGCCCTTTGCCGAACTGAACGACGCTCAGGTAGCGCAGCTCTTCCTCGACCAGGCCGAAGATCCCAATTTCACCCAGGCGGTGTCCGACGGCGACATCACGGTCGCATCGGTATACGACGGGGCCCAGATGACGATCGCCCTTTCCGAGGGCTGAGCACGCATGGAACCGTTGAATCGGGTAGCGGCCGAGCGTCTCCAGCGCGAAGAGGCGGCCAAGCGAGAGCGAGACCGACGGCGTAACGAGGGCGACCGGGACGCGCTGAAGGTATCGGACCCCGGCACCAACTCGGTGATGTTCACCGGGCTTGAGACAACCGCCTCGGCACGCAAGGCCGTCTTTGGCGCAAGCACCTCGACCGGGCAGCGCGCGAAGGCGCAGGCCGTTCTGGAGGAGGTTGCTGCGCAGCACCCGGTGTCGTGCGCCAGCGTTGCGCTCCGGGTGGTGGAGCCATTCCATCAGATCTCAGAAGACGTCCAGGCAGGTCAGATCGGTGACCACTACGACCAGGACATCCGGCACATCTTGGTGCTCGCTCCGTCGGAGGAGAACCTCTGGAACATGGCCTACACCGAGACCAGGTTCTGGCACTCCGAACGGGGCAGCGCCGCTGGCCGGGCCATGACTGACGACCGGCGTTACGGGCTGCTGGTGGCGGCCCGCGACAAGTACTTCCCGGACTGGGAGGCGCGTGCTGCCACAGCTATCGCGCCCACCGCAACACCTCAGCAAGCGCAGCCGGAACCAGGACCGGAGCCGGAGCCCACGTACGCCACGAATTCAGGAGGGACACCCATGACCGAAGGTGCGGGAGCAGCGGCGACCGAAGGCTTCTGGGAGGGGGTCGCCAAGGGGGCGATCAACCTTGCGGTCAGCAATGTCATCAACAACGCTGGCGCCATCATCAGCGCGGCGGGCGGCGCGCTGCAGGTTACCGGCACGGATCCGTCCGCCTATGTCACGACCATCCCTGACGATCACATGGCCTACCTCGATCGCGGGCGCAAGCCGGTCTCCCAGCGTCTCATGGTTGGCCTCAACAACGCCTACCGGGTGTGCGGTCAATACCAGCCGCAGTCAGGCGGGGCGCAGGCGCGGATGGATAGCGACGTGCCGTCCTGGATCAACCTGGCGATCTCCTACCAGTGGGGTTGGCAGACCGTCGCCGACGATTCCTCGTGCCTGCACGTGTACGGCCTGAACCTCGTCCCGGTTGCAATCCGCAATCCGTTCTTCACCGAGTGGAACATCGACGTGCACACCAGCACACTGTCGCCGGATCAGTTCAATCCGGTCGCCGGCATTCGAATATCGCTGACGGTCGGCGAGAAGTACGTCTTCTGGAACAGCTCCAAGACGCTGGTTATCGACCTCTACGGCGACGGCACGATCGCCACGATTCCCGGTATCCTGAGCCGCGGCGCCCAGATCGATGCCTCTGGCCCGGTTCAGCAGGACGACGGCGGTGAGGGTGCCCAGTCCGCGGCCACGGCGCCCCCGGCAGATGATTGGCGGGCAGCAGCCGACGAGCAGTTCGAGCGTACGAACCCGTTCTAGCCGGCGCATCGCGAACTCACCGAGGCCCCGCTCCCTGATGTTCAGGGGAGCGGGGTCTGTTCAGGCAGCGACCTGGACCCAGCCCGCGCGGCCGAGCTCCCGCCGCCCGGTTTACAGACACTTACCGCGTATCATATGATTCCGGCCGTGATAGTGGTACTTGAACCGGTACGCAGCAGATATGTGATTTGTTCCGATCGTGAGTGCCAACCGCGGCCATCAACTAGCTGTGCGCCTGCAGTCCGGTCCGTGCGGAGTGGGAGATCTTGCCGTGCTCCGGTACGTGCTACGTAGAGCCATCGGCTGGATCGCGATGATCGTCGCCGCGACCAATGCCGCGTTCTTCCTCGCGAGCTGGTTTCTCGACCCGCGCTCGAACTACCGCGAGCTGGGCAAGCTGCGTACCGACCAGCAGATCAGCACCGCCCTGCGACCGTACGGCCTGGACCCGAGTCAATCCGTCCTACATCGCTGGTGGTTCTGGATCAAGGGCGTGGTGCTGCACTTCGACTGGGGTCACTCGCCGACCGGTGTCTCGGTGAACTCCGAGGTCGCCTACCGGGTGGTGGTCAGCGGGGAACTGGTGCTCGTCGGCACGATTCTGTCCGTCCTACTCGGAGTGACGCTAGGTGTCTACACGGCCAGCCGCCAGTATGGCGCGGTCGATCGCGTCGCCCAGACGGTGTCGATCGTGCTGTACAACGTGCCGACCGCGGTGGGCGCGCTCGGGCTGGTGCTGTTCGCGGTGTGGTTCAACCAGCGCATCGGCACCACCGTGCTGCATGTCGCCGGGGCGAGCACCCCGGGCGTCGACGGCGCCTGGGGTCGGTTGTTCGACCGGCTCGACCATCTCGTCCTGCCGACCGTCGCGCTCACGCTGCTGGGCTACGCCAGCTGGCATGTCACCCAGCGTGCGCTGTTGCTCGACACATTGCATGCCGACTTCGTCCGCACGGCGCGGGCCACCGGCCTGACCCGCGCGCAGGCGATCCGTCGGCATGCGCTGCGGGCTTCGCTGATCCCGACGGCGACCGCGGTGGCCTTCACCGTCCCCAGCGTCTTCACCGGCGCGATCATCACCGAGACCGTCTTCGGCTGGCGTGGGATGGGCACTTACTTCACCGGGACAATCTCGAACAACGACGTGCACGGCGCGGTCGCGGTGGCCGCGTTCGGCGCGGCAATGACGGCGATCGGCGCGATCTTCGCCGATATCGCCACGGTCGCGCTGGACCCACGGATCCGGGTGCGCTGAGGTGACGGCGTCGTCGCTACTCACTGCCGAGGCCACCGCCCCACCGGTCCGGCTCGGCCGCGGCCGGCTGTATGCACGGCGCTTCGGCCGCAATCGCGGCGCGCTGCTCGGCGTGATCCTGTTTGTGGCGCTCGTGCTTTTCGCCGTGGCCGGCAGCCTGTTCTCGTCGTGGAACTGGTCGCAGTCGGACTTCCTCGCGCTGACCCAGCCGCCGACCACGTCCCACCCGTTCGGCACCAACCAGGGCGGCAACGACGTGCTGGCCGAGTGCGTGCACGGCCTGCAGCGATCACTGGTGATCGCACTGAGCGTATCGGTGCTGACCATGGTCATCGCCGCGGTGGTCGGCGCGGGCGCGGCCTACCTCGGTGGCCGGGTGGAGCGGTTCTCTCTCGCTGCCATCCACTTCCTGCTGGTAGTGCCGTCGTTCCTGATCCTCGCACTCGTGTCGAACCGGGTGGCCGGCGACTGGCGGGTGCTGATCATCGTGCTGACCATCTTCGGCTGGATGTTCAACGCCCGGGTGATCTGGTCGGTCTCGACGTCGCTGCGTGAACGTGACTACGTCCGGACGGCGGAATTCATGGGCGTCAAGCCGTGGCGGATCGTGCTGCGCCACATCGTGCCGCACCTCGGCGCGCTGCTCATCGTCAACCTTACTCTCGGCATCGACGACACTGTGCTGAGCGAGACGGCGCTGAGCTTTCTGGGCTTCGGCGTCAAGCCACCGGACGTGTCACTGGGTTCGCTGCTGGCCGATGGATCGAGCACGATCTCCAGCGCACCCTGGCTGTTCGCCTATCCGGCCGGCCTGCTCGTCGTGCTGACGGTGTCGGTGATGCTGATCGGGGACGGCTTGCGCGACGCCCTGGATCCGACCTCGTCCTCCGGGGGACGAGGATGACCGGCCCGGTGCTCACCGTACGCGGCCTGCGAGTGAGCTTCCCGTCCGAGCGCGGTCCGGTGGATGCGGTTCGCGGTATCGACTTCGATGTGCATCCGGGCAGGACCCTTGCACTCGTGGGGGAATCCGGCTCGGGGAAGTCGGCGACCGCCATCAGCCTGATCGGTCTGCAGCCACCGAATGCGCGGGTCGGCGGCGAGGTGCTGCTGCGCGGACGGCAGCTGGTGGGCTTGGACGACCGCCAGCTGTCGGCGGTGCGCGGCAAGCAGATCGGCATGATCTTTCAGGACCCGCTGTCCGCGCTGACCCCGATCTACTCGGTGGGCCGCCAGGTCGCCGACGCCGTCCGGGTGCACTCCCGGCTGACCAAGAGCCAGGCCGCCGAGCGCGCGATCGAACTGCTCGACCTGGTCGGCATCCCGCAGGCACGCAACCGGGCCAAGGAGTTCCCGCACCAGTTCTCCGGCGGCATGCGCCAGCGGGTGGTGATCGCGCTGGCCATCGCCAATGACCCGGACGTGATCATCGCCGACGAGCCGACGACCGCCCTCGACGTCACCGTCCAGGCGCAGATCCTCGACGTGCTCGAGGTGGCCAAGCAGCAGACCGGCGCCGGCATCGTCCTGATCACCCACGACCTGGGTATCGTGGCCGGGCACGCCGACGAGGTCGCGGTGATGTACGCCGGACGGATCGTCGAACACGCCGCGGTCGAGGACCTGTATGCCGCACCCGCGATGCCGTACACGCTCGGGCTTCTCGGCTCGGTGCCGACGCCCGATGCCCGGCGCGGCCAGCCGCTGGTGCCGATCGAGGGCGAGCCACCGTCCCCGCTGGACCGCCCGGCCGGCTGCCCGTTCGTGACGCGCTGCCCGCTCGCGATGGGGGTCTGCCACGAAACAGAGCCGGAGCTGGTCGAGGTCGGTCCCGGGCATCTGAGCGCCTGCCTGGTCGCCGAGGAGGTGAGCGGGCGCAGCCCGGCCGAGGTTTTCCCTCGTGCGGATCTGGTCGATCTCGATCACCGCGCCGAGGGTGAGACGGTGCTGCGGGTCCGCGGCCTGGGTCGCAGCTTTCCGGTCACCCAGGGCGCGGTGCTACGTCGCCGGGTCGGGACGTTGCATGCGGTCAGCGACGTGAGCTTCGAGGTCCGGGCCGGCGAGACGTTCTGCCTGGTCGGCGAGTCCGGCAGCGGCAAGACCACCACGCTGCTGGAGATCCTGGGGCTCCGGCCGCCGGAAACCGGCGCCATCGAGGTGCTCGGGGTCGATGTGGCCGCGATTCCCTCGGCGAGCACAGGGGAATTGCGCCAGGCGGTGCAGATCGTGATGCAGGACCCGCAGGGTTCGCTCGACCCTCGGCTGCCGGTGTACGAACTGCTCGCCGAGCCGCTGCGGGCAGCCGGCTACGACGCCAAGACGACCGAGGCCCGGGTGCTCGAATCGCTGGAGCTCGTCGGGCTGCCGCTCGACTCGCTCGACCGCTTCCCGGCCGCCTTCTCCGGTGGCCAGCGGCAGCGCCTCGCGATCGCCCGCGCGATCACCACCCGGCCCCGGCTGCTCGTCCTGGACGAACCGGTGTCGGCGCTGGACGTCTCGGTGCAGGCGAGCGTGCTGAACCTGCTGGCCCGGGTGAAGGCTGAGCTCGGGCTGGCCTACCTCGTGGTTGCCCACGACCTGGCTGTGGTGCGCCACATCGCCGACCGGATCGCCGTGATGTACCTCGGCCATGTGGTCGAGGTGGGCCCGTCGGATGCGCTGTTCGCCGAGCCACGGCACCCGTACACCCAGGCCCTGCTGTCGGCGGTGCCGATCCCCGACCCGGTTCGCGAACGCACGCGCGAGCGGATCGTGCTGGCCGGGGAGCAGCCCAGCGCCGTGAACCTGCCGGCCGGTTGCGTCTTTGCCGATCGGTGCCCCTTGCGACCGACCCTGGACGAGGACCTGCAGCACCGATGTCGGGTCCAACGCCCGCAGCCGCGGCCGATGCCTGATGGCGTCGAGGTCGCCTGCCACGCCGCCTGATCACACCCTTCCCGAATCCGTCCCAGGAGGAACACGATGAAAAGACTGGTCAATCGAACAACAACCCGAACGCGTACCGCGGTGGCCCTGGTCGCCGTCGGCGCCATCGCGCTGGCTGGCTGCACCAAGTCGCCGTCCCACTCGACGCCCGATGCCTCGCACGCCTCGACGGTGTCCGCGGCTGTCGATTACAACCCCCAGCCGTACGCCGACGTCAAGACCGGCGGCACGTTGCGTTACCCCGGCTCGGTGTTCGAGCAGGGCAACCCGTTCCAGGCCGACGCCAACCTCAGCGCGTCCCGGTTCTGGTTCTGGTATAACGCCGATACGATCACGTATTCGCCGGCCGGGCAGGTGCAGTACAACCCCGACTACTTCTCAGACGTCAAGGTCGAGGTGGTCAACGGCAACCAGCGGGTCACCATCACGATCAACCCGAAGGCCATCTTCAACGACGGCACGCCGATCGACTACCGCGCCATCCAGACCACCTGGAAGGCCGACAACGGGACGGACCCGAGCTACAACGCCGGCACCACCATCCCGTACTCGCGGATCACGTCGGTGCATGCCGGCACGAATGCCAAGCAGGCCGTCATCGAGTTCTCCGGCGTCAACCCGTGGTGGTCTGCGCTGTTCACCACGGTCCTGAATCCCGCGGTGTCGACGCCCGCACTGTTCAACACCGCCTACCTGAGCAAGGCGCAGACCCAGTGGGGCGCCGGTCCGTACCTGGTGCAGTCCTACAACGCCAAGACCGGCGACGCGACGTTCGTCCGCAACCCGAAATGGTGGGGCCAGCCGGGAAAGCTCGACAAGCGGATCCTGGTCGGCCTGGATGGCGACGCGGCGGTCAACGCCTTCGACAACCGGGAACTGGACTACGCCTCGACCGGCAACGCCAACGGCCTGAAGCGCATCTCCGGCGTGCAGGGCACCCAGCTCCGACGGGGTGGCAGCCCGTTCGAGTATTACCTTGATCTCAATGCCATCTCGCCCCTGCTGAAGGACACCTCGGTACGCCAGGCGGTCCTGATCAGTATCGATCGCTCGCAGATCGCGCAGATCGAGTTCCAGGGCCTGGGTTATACCGAGCCGCTGCCCGGTTCGGCGTTTCTCTACTCGTTCCAGAAGGGCTATCACGACAACGTCTCTGATGTGCTGAAGTTCGATCCCACCGCGGCTGGCAAGGAACTCGACGCCGACGGCTGGGCACCGGCCAGTGACGGCTACCGGTCCAAGGACGGCAAGCGACTCGAACTCGGTTACACCCTGATCGGCAGCGATCCGCTGGATAAGGCCGTGGCCAACGCTATCGCGGCGCAGCTGAAGAAGATCGGCGTCAAGATCGACATCAAGCCGACATCGGAGAACGACTTCGACTCGGTGGTCAGCGGTCGCAAGTTCGACCTGTTCCTGGTGGGCAACCGATCTCTGGACCCGTTCGGGGCGCAGTATCTGGACAATTTCTACGGCAGCAAGAGCACCGAGAACCTCACCGGCGTGGGCGACGCCACACTGGACACCGAGATCAAGGCCGCGGCGAACATCGCGGACCCGACCGCCCAGATCGCCCGGGCGAACGAGATCGAGCGCGAGGCCCTGAAGCTGTACGGCTCTATCCCGCTGTTCAGCGGGCCGTCGATCTACGGGGTCACCGACGGACTGGCCAACGTGGGAGCGACGATCTTCGGCACCCCGCTGCCGGAGACCGTCGGCTGGCAGAAGTAGCGCGCTGGCAGACTGGTCAGAACGGTCGCACCGGCCGGACCGAGCGGGAGGGATGTCACGGGTGTTGGAGGTCGCCGCTGGACGGCCCGGCTCCCGGCGCCCAGGGCGCTCGTGGTTGCTGTCGGCCGGCGCGCTGGCTGTGCTGAGCTTGTTGTTCACCGGTTACTACCGGATGGCGCTGACGGTCCCGATGACGGCTGACGGCGCCGGGAACGCCTTGCAGGCCTTCGATCTGTCTCACGGCAATCCGCTACTGCACGGTTGGACGGTGTCTGATGTTTCGTTCTATGGCGTCGAGCTGTTCCAGTTCGCAGCCATCGAACGGGTCCTCGGGCTGAGCCCGCAGGTGGCGCCGGCGAGCGCCGCGCTCAGCTACACGTTGATCGTGCTGCTGGTGGGGCTGCTGGCGAGGGGCAGGGCCGCTGGGGTGGCGGCTTCGGTGCGGATAGGGGTGGCACTGAGTCTCGTGCTGGTGCCCCAGCCGGGGTTCGGACAGGCCGTTGTGCTGGGTGGCCCCGACCATACTGGCGCTGCCGTGCCGCTGCTGCTCGCCTGGCTGCTGCTGGATCATGCCGGCCGGGACGAGGCAGAGGCCACCCGCCAGCCGGCCGCAGCCGGCTGGGTCCGTCCACGCTGGCTGCCCTACGCGCTCGGCGCGGTGCTGACCTGGGGACAGCTTGCCGACCCGGTGTTGAGCTTGGTCGGCGCCGTCCCGCTGACGGTGGTCTGCCTGGTACGGACGGTCAGTCGCAGAGCCTGGCGTGGTCCGGACGCCGCACTGGCGCTGGCCGGTGCCGGCTCGGTCCCGGCTTCCTACTGCGCGGTCTGGTTGATCGGACACCTCGGCGGCTACCGGACCCAGGCCGTGCCCATCGGCCTGGTGTCTTGGCACCACCTGCCAGCTCACCTGATGGCCGCCGGGGAATCGGTCACGGTGCTGTTCGGGTGCCACTTTCCGGAGCTGCACGGCTGGTTCGAACGGGGTCTGGGGAGCGTGCACCTGATCGGCGTCGGCCTGGCTGTGATCGCTGTGGCGCGGACCGTCCGGCTGGCCTGGCGCGGCGCCGGCCGGCGGCTCGAGCAAGTGATCGCGGCCGGCATCCTGATCAACCTGGCGGCGTTCGTGGTGTCGGCGCTGAACACCGACCTGCTGGCATCGCACGAGATCGTGCCGGTGCTGCCGTTGGCGGCCGTGCTGGTGGCTCGTGCCCTGTTTCCTCCGGTCCGATCGAAAGACTCTGGCCTGACCTGGCTACCGGCAGCGCGCCGGTTGGCGGCCCCGGCCCGGATCGTCGCGTTGGCGTCGGCCAGCCTGCTTCTTGCCGCCTTTGCCGGCCAGCTGGACCGGCCGGCGGCTCGGCCTTCGGGCGTGGCCGTTGCCGACTGGCTCGCGTCCCAGCACCTGCGCTACGGCCTGGGTGGCTATTGGGTTGCCAACAACATCACCGTGGACAGCGGCGGCACCGTGCAGGTCGCGCCGCTCAATGGCATATCCCGAATCACCGGCTACCGGTGGGAGTCGCGCCGCGATTGGTACGATCCGGCCAAGCACGATGCCCGGTTCATCGTGCTGCAGTTGAACTCGCCCGGCTTCTTCACGGTGGCCGTCGCCATCGCGCAGTTCGGCCAGCCCGTCGCCCGCAAGACGCTGCCGACATCCGGGTCGGGCAGCGCGACCGTGTTGGTGTACGACCGAAACCTGCTGCTCGGGCTACCGGCGTGGTGCGCGCCCGGACGAGAGGCGCCGAGCATGGCCCAGTGCCGCTGACAATGCGCGGGACGGTCACATGGCGCGTCGGCAGCTCAGCGCCGTGGCACCGGCTCTGGAAGTCGGTCCGGACCACACTCGTGGAAACCACGAGTTCAGTCGGATCGGCCGAGCACCGCGCCTCACCGTATTGTCAGCCGCGGGAAGCAGATGGCTTGATGGTGGCCAAGGGCGTGGACTCCGGCGAGTTAGGCCAACGAATGCTCGCCTCGGTCCGTCTCACCTAGTCCAGGTAGTCGCGCAGCACCTGGGACCGGGACGGGTGCCGCAGCTTGGACATGGTCTTGGACTCGATCTGGCGAATCCGTTCCCGGGTGACCCCGTAGACCTGGCCGATCTCGTCCAGCGTCCGGGGCTGGCCGTCGGTGAGGCCGAACCGGAGCTTGACCACGCCCGCCTCGCGCTCGGACAGCGTGTGCAGCACCGACTGCAGCTGGTCCTGCAGCAGGGTGAAGGAGACAGCGTCCACCGCTACCACTGCTTCGCTGTCTTCGATGAAGTCGCCGAGCTGACTGTCGCCCTCGTCACCGATGGTCTGGTCCAGGCTGATCGGCTCCCGGGCGTACTGCTGGATCTCCAGCACCTTGTCCGGGGTGATGTCCATTTCTTTGGCGAGCTCCTCCGGGGTGGGCTCGCGGCCCAGATCCTGTAGCAGCTCCCGTTGGATGCGGCCGAGCTTGTTGATCACCTCGACCATGTGGACCGGGATCCGGATGGTGCGGGCCTGGTCGGCCATGGCGCGGGTGATCGCCTGCCGGATCCACCAGGTGGCGTAGGTGGAGAACTTGTAGCCCTTGGTGTAGTCGAACTTCTCGACCGCGCGGATCAGGCC
>JBPCPA010000248.1:0-8406 GCA_050999655.1 Jatrophihabitans sp. | reverse complement strand
TCGCCGCGCCCTTCTCGGGGGGATGGGGGGGTCCCCCGTTCGGCACACCCCCCCCACCCAGCACCGCCGAACCCGGATCCACCTGCGAGTTGCCATGGCTCTTCGAAGCGTTAGGCGAGACACTCAGCTCATGTCAACCGTGAGCCTGCCCGCAGCGGCGAGCACCGAGTGGCCCTGATGGGCCCCATCAAATGGTTCGTGCGCCGGGGGTTCGACGAGCAGGCAGCGCGAACCGCTGCCGACACGTTGGTCGATTCGATTTCGGACGAGCTGGTCGGTGAGGCGTTGAAAGTGGCCTGCGACCGGGTCGCCTCAGAGGATCAGACGCTGGGCAACATCCGAACCCGGGCAAGCGCGGTCCTGTCCGTCGCGGCGCTCGCCGTCACGTTCGCGAGCAGCGTGGGCCTACTCGCCAACGACCCCACGCATGGCGGTCAGCGATTGTCGACGACTGTGGAGTGGACGCTGGTCGCGATCCTCGCTGTGATCGGCCTGACCACGTCCATCACCCAGCTGCCGTTGGACTGGACGCTCGGGATGGGCACGGACGCGTTCGGCAATCACGCGAGCGCCAATGACGCCCACCGTGCCGCGTTGAAGAAACTCGAGTTCGGCGTAGCGCGAAACGAGGCCCAATTACACCGGCTCTTCCAGCTCTACACCCTGAGTCTCGTGCTCCTGGCCGTCGAAGTCATCGTGCTCGCCATCGATCTCGCCACCTGAGAACGCGGCGAGTGCTGGAACTGTAAGGCCTCTGACATGGAGCGGGTGACGGGAATCGAACCCGCGCAATCTGCTTGGGAAGCAGAGACTCTGCCATTGAGCTACACCCGCCTGTCGCCGAGGCGACCGGCTACATCCTAGCGAACCCTGATCGGGCACCGGCGGCTGCCGAGTTTCGCCGGCCAGCTCGTCAGGTGGGTCGGCCGCCGACCCGGAACCCGGCGTGCCAGCGGTCGGCCAGGCTCAGCTCACCGCGCAACGAGACCTCGTAGTCATCGGCCCGGTTCCAGACCCAGCGGTAGAGATCGGAGGCCAGCCCGAACACGCTCAGATCCGCGTCGTCGGCGGACTCGCGGCTGACCTGGACCTGCCCGGGCCCGAGCCGGACGGTCCAGGACGCGTTCGCGTCCAGCGGGGTCAGCGCGATGCTGCGCGGCCGGTCCAGGCCGGCCCCGGAGAACAGGGCGCTGGCCATGCCCATCAGCAACTCATCCGTCCCATCGGCCGCGAAGTCCGGGTCGAACTCCGAGACGCCGAAGCCGGCCGCGAGCTGGACGTCCACCCGGTGCACGGCGGTCTCGTGCGCCATCCGCCGGATCCAGAACAGCCTGGGCGACGTGCTCGGAAAGAACGGGGCCAGCGCCAAGTCGGCCGGCGCCTCGTGCAGCGCGCGCAGGATGTCGGCCAGCCCGGCCCGATATTCCGCATCCAGCAGCGCCGGCTCGGGCTGGTCGTAGCTGAACAGGTCAGCGTCCCCGCCGCGCAGCCGCCAGGCCACTCGCCGGTGCACCCTGGCCACATGCCCGACCGCATCGGCCATCGTCCAGCCGGGGCAGGCCGGCACCGGCGCCTGCAGGTCGGCGTGCGCGGCCGACTCGGCGAGCAGCTCGCCCTGCAGCTGCAGCTGCTCCAGCAGCTGGTCGGCGTCCATCAGCTCAGGGTATGCATCCAGCCGTGCGGATCGGCGGCCTGGCCGGTCTGCAGGTCCAGCAGGGCCTGGCGCAACCGCATGGTGACCGGGCCCGGGGTGCCGTCGCCGACCGTCCACTCGGCGTGCGCGCTCTTCACCTCGCCGACCGGGGTGATCACCGCGGCGGTGCCGCAGGCGAACACCTCGGTGATCTCGCCACGAGCGTTGCCGGCCTGCCAGTCGTCGGTGCTGATCAGGCCCTCCTCCGAGCCGTAGCCGAGGTCGCGGGCCAGCGTCAGCAGCGAGTCCCGGGTGACCCCGGGCAACAGGGTGCCGGTCAGCTTCGGCGTGACGATCCGGGCGTGCTCACCACTGCCGTAGACGAAGCAGAGGTTCATGCCGCCCATCTCTTCGATATAGCTGTGGTTGGTGGCATCCAGCCAGACCACCTGGTCGCAGCCCTGCTCGGCCGCCTGGGCCTGGGCGGCCAGCGATGCGGCGTAGTTGCCGGCGCACTTGGCCTCACCGGTGCCGCCGATCGCCGCCCGGGTGAACTCGGTGGACAGCCACACGCTGACCGGCTGCACGCCGCGCGGAAAGTACGGGCCGGCCGGTGAGGCGATCAGCAGGTAGGAGTACGCGTTGGCCGGGCGCACCCCCAACCCGATCTCGGTGGAGATCATGAACGGCCGGAAGTACAGCGACGCGTCCGCGCCGGAGGGCACCCAGGCCTGATCGATCTCGGTGAGCGCCCGCAGCGAGTCGACGAACAGCTGCTCGGGCAGCGCCGGCATCGCCAGCCGGGCGGCCGAGCGGGCGAACCGGGCGGCGTTGGCGTCCGGCCGGAAGGTGGCGATCGAGCCGTCGGGCTGGCGGTAGGCCTTGAGCCCCTCGAAGATCAGCTGGCCGTAGTGCAGCGAGCTGGTGGCCGGGTCCAGCGCGATCGGACCGTAGGGCAGCACCTGACCCGCCGTCCAACCGCCGTCCGACGTCCAGTCGATCCGCACCATGTGGTCGGTGAAGTAGCGGCCGAATCCGGGATTGGCCAGGATCGTGGCCCGGTCCGCAGCCGAGGTTGTGGTGGTGCTTCGTTGCACGGTGATCGCCATAGGGACATGGTAGTTACCGCGCACCGGCGGCGACAGCGACCAGGGTGGTTACCCCGGCGCCGCTCAGGTGCCGGCCGCCAGCACCGCGGGCAGCGCGGCGGTGAGCACCCGCAGCAACTCGTCCTTGGAGATCCGTGGGTCGGGCACCCAGGCCAGCACCGCCTCCTCGACCATGGCCGACCAGCCCCGGGCCAGCAGCTGGACGGCCGGGCCGTCGACGAGGCCGAACACCTCGATGTTGTCGGTGATCCGGGTGGTCAGCACCGCGCGGGTGCGGTCGAAGATCTCGCGCAGCGCCTCGTCCCCGCTGGCCGCGCCCCGGACCAGCGAGATGTAGGCGTGGTAGTTGGCCATCACGTAGTCCAGGTAGTGCTCCAGCGACTGGGTGAGCCGGGGAATCGGGTCCAGGCTGCTGTCCGGCGCGGTGGTCTGGATCAGGTCGTCGGCAGCGCGCTGCACCACCGCCCGGTGGAAGTCCTGCTTGTTCTTGAAGTAGTGAAACAGCAGGCCCCGGGAAATGCCGGCCTGCTCGGCCAGCGCGTCCACCGAGAGCTCCTCCAGGGTGCGGGTGGTCAGCATCTGCACCCCGAGTTCGAGCAGCTGGGACCGCCGAGCCTCCGGGCTGAGCCGGACGCGCTTGGCTGCTGTCATGGGGCCATCCTATGGACCCCTCAGTGCAGTGTCGATGCAGCTATTGACTCACGTTCAATTAAACTTTAGCCTGGTTCCATGACCAGCCACGACCCTGCCCCGCTGCCGGCGCATGTCGGCGTGTTCATCGTCGGCGCCGGTTTCGGTGGCCTGGGCGCTGCCATCAAGCTGGCCGAGAGCGGCGAGCAGGACTTTCTGTGCGTCGACCGCGGCGATGAGGTGGGCGGCACCTGGCGGGACAACAGCTATCCCGGGGCGGCCTGCGACGTGCCGTCCCAGCTGTACTCCTTCTCCTTCGCGCTGAACCCCGAGTGGTCACGCTCGTTCTCGCCGCAACCTGAGATCCAGCAGTACCTGCGCACGGTGGCCCGCGACTCCGGGGTGCTGGACCGGTTCCGGTTCGGCGTGCGCTTCGAGTCCGCAGCCTGGGACGAGCAGGCCGGCCAATGGCGGATCGAGACCTCGGCCGGCCCGACCACCGCCACGATGCTGGTCACCGCGGCCGGCGCGCTGTCCGATCCCAAGATGCCGGCCATCCAAGGCATCGACAGCTTCGCCGGCGAGGTGTTTCACTCCGCCGAGTGGGACCACGACTACGACCTGAGGGGCAAGCGGGTCGCGGTGATCGGCACCGGTGCGTCCTCGATCCAGATCGTGCCGGCCATCGCCGAACAGGTCGCTCGGCTCGAGGTCTACCAGCGGACCGCGCCCTGGGTGATGCCCCGCCGCGATCGCGCCTACCGCGGCTGGGAACGGCAGCTGATGCGCCGGCTGCCGCGGGTGCAGCGCCTGATCCGCAACCTGGTGTACTTCGGCCGCGAGGCCACGGTGCCGATGTTCATCGCGCTGCCCCAGCTCGGCACGCTGGCCAGCCGAGCCGCCACCGCCAACATCCGCCGGGGCATCAAGGACCCGGCACTGCGTGCCCGGGTCACGCCGAACTTCGCATTCGGCTGCAAGCGGGTGGTGATCTCCAACGACTGGTACCCGACGCTGGCCCGTGACAACGTCGAGCTGATCACCGATCCGATTGCCCGGCTCACCGCCACCGGCGTGGTCACCGCCGACGGCACCGAGCGCGAGATCGACGTGCTGATCGTGGCCACCGGCTTTCTGGCCACCGAGCTGCCGATCGCCGGCCACATCAAGGGCGCCAACGGCCAGACGCTCAGCGACGCGTGGTCCGAGACCGGCATCCAGGCCTACAAGGGCGCCACCGTCACCGGCTTTCCGAACCTGTTCTTCGTGGTCGGGCCCAACACCGGCCTCGGCCACTCGTCCATGGTGTTCATGATCGAGTCGCAGCTGGCCTACCTGGTCGACGCCTGCGCCACGATGCGCCGGCACGGCCTGGCCACCGTCGAGCCGCGTCCGGAGTCGCAGCGGGCCTGGAACGCCGACCTACAGCGCCGGATGAAGCGCACCGTGTGGAGCCGGGGTGGTTGCCGGAGCTGGTACCTCGACGCGCACGGCCGCAACGTGACGCTGTGGCCGCGCACCACCTACAAGTTCCGCCAGCTCACCGCCCGGTTCGACCTGGCGGCCTACCACAGCACCGCCGTCGAGGACCGCCCACCCGGCATCGGCCAGCGCCCGGTCGAACAGCTGCCCGAACGTCCCAGTCACAGGAAGCAGGCCCGTCATGAAGGATTTCACCGGCAAGGTCGTGGTGATCACCGGCGCCGGCTCGGGCATCGGCCGCGCGCTGGCTCAGAACCTCGCCGCCCGGGGAGCCGTCCTTGCGGTGTCGGACGTCGACGACGCGGGCCTGGCCGAGACCGTCCGGTTGCTCGGGTCGGCCACGGTGCGCTCGGACCGGCTCGACGTGCGCGATCGGGTGGCGATGGCCGGCTATGCGAGCGCGGTGGCCGAGCAGTTCGGCGTGGTGAACGTGCTGATCAACAACGCCGGGGTGGCACTGACCGGCTCGGTCGCCGACATGTCCTACGCCGACCTCGAGTGGGTCATGGACATCGACTTCTGGGGCGTGGTGAACGGCAGCAAGGAGTTTCTGCCACACCTGATCGCCAGCGGGGACGGCCACCTGGTGAACCTGTCCAGCCTGTTCGGCCTGCTCGCGGTGCCGGGCCAGAGCGCCTACAACGCCGCCAAGTTCGCCGTCCGCGGTTTCACCGAGGCGCTGCGCCAGGAGATGCTGGTGGCCCGGGCGCCGGTGGCGGTCTCGTGCGTGCATCCCGGCGGCATCAGGACCGCAATCGCCCGCAACGCCCGGGTCGCCGAGGGTGAGGACCAGGCAGCGCTGGCCGACTACTTCGACCGCAAGCTGGCCAAGACCAGCCCGGCCAAGGCGGCCGAGATCATCGTGGCCGGCATGCAGGCCGGCAAGCCCAAGATCGTGGTCGGCGCGGACGCGAAGTTCCTGGACCTGCTGGTCAAACTGCTCGGCGCCCGGTATCAGGGGCTGCTGGCCGGCCAGGCCCGCAAGCGGGTGCCGCAGCGACGCCAGCCGGTCACCGACCGGGTCGGCCCGTGAAGCCGGTCCGGCTACCGTTCGGCCTGGTCGCGGTCACCGCGGCGCTCGGGCACCGGCCCGGCCTGGGTGGCCCGCTGCCGATCCGGTGGCAGCGCCGGTGGCTGGAGCTGCTGGCCGCGCCGCTGCCCGAAACGGCCGGCACCGTGGCCCGTCCGGTCTGTATGGGCCGCCGGCCGGCCCTGCGGGTGAGCGTCGGGGCCACCGAACGTCGGCATGCCGTGGTGCACCTGCACGGCGGTGCATACACCGTCGGCTCGCCGCGCACCCACCGGGCGCTGGCGGCATTTCTGGCCGAGGCCAGTGGGGCGGTGGTCTACCTGCCCGACTACCGGCTGGCACCGGAGCACCCGTACCCGGCCGCGCTGGAGGATGCGGTGATCGCCTGCGAGCAGGTGGCCGCCGAGCACCAGGGCTTCGCACTGTCCGGCGATTCGGCCGGCGGCGGGCTCGCGGTCGCGGTCGCCCGCCGGTTGATCGATGCCGGCGCGGTGCCGCCGAGCGCGCTGGCCCTGATCTCGCCCTGGGTGGATCCGCTGGCGCCGGCCACCGACCGCACGCGCGACCTGATCGTCCGCGACCGCTGGGGAAAGGCCTGCGCGGCGCTGTACCTGGCCGGCGGCGACCCGTCCGATCCGGGCTTCGCACCCGGCCTGGGATCGCTGAGCGGGCTGCCGCCGACAATCGTCCAGATCGGCAGGCGCGAGGTGTTGCACGGCCAGGTGAGCAACTTCGCCGCCCGGTTGCGCGAGGCCGGGGTGGACGTCACGGTGCACGAGCTCGAACGGCTCTGGCACGTCGGGCATGCCGAGGCGGGCCTGCTGGCCGAAGCGCACCAGGCCGTCGACGAGCTCGGGACGTTCCTGCGGGCGCGCTGGCCGGTCGGGGCGCACAGCTGAGCCTGGCTCGGTCAGGCGGTGCCGGCCGGCCGGCGCATCGGCAGGTGGGCGATGCCGTCCTCGACGAGCTCGTCGCTGTCGACCTCGAAGCCGAACCGTCGGTACCAGTCGGCCAGGTTCGACTGCGCGTCCAGCACGACGTCCGGGGCGCTGTGGTCCGGGGCGCTGTGGTCCGGGGCGCTGTGGTCCAACGCGATCTGGTCCAGGGCATAGCGCAGCAGTCGGCCGCCGACACCGGCCGACCTGGCCTGGATCGCGGTGGCCACCCGGCCGATCCGGGCGGTTGCCGGGCCGTCGCTGAGCACCCGCAGGGTGGCCAGCAGCCGGTCGGCCTCGCTTGCCCACATCCAGCGCGCCGACGGCTCCAGGTCGCGGCCGTCCAGCTCGGGATACGGGCAGGCCTGCTCGACCACGAAGACGTCCACCCGTAGCCGCAGGATCCGGTACAGCGTGACCGCGTCGAGGTCGGCCGGCGTCGCGCTGAACAGCTGCAACTCCGCCATGTCCACGCTCCTTCCTGTCCGGTGGGCCGGCCGGCCGGGGGGCCTCGCAGCCGTTGATACCAGAGGCGCTCAGCACGCTCACGGCCAGCTCGAACACAACGCTGACAATTCCTTGCCCTGCGGCAAACCTCGACCGGGCATCGTAGGTCTGGCAACGCGTCGTGGGTCTGGTGACACCGACGTCAGGCATTGACCAAAAGGAGCACACCACCATGTTGAAGAAGATCGTCATCGCCGGTTCCGCGGCCGCAGTCGTCCTCGGCGCCGGGACCGCCGCGCTGGCGGCGTCCGGATCGGGTTCGTCGACCGCCCCGTCGGCTGCTGCCAGCTCGAGCGCCACCCCCGGCGCCGCCGCGAAGGCCAAGGCTGGCAAGGCCAAGCGCAACGAGCTCAAGCGCGCCCTGCATGCCACCTGGGTCACCCGGGACGGCAAGAGCTCGACGAGTTACCTCACCCACGACGCGATCCGGGGCGAGGTCACCGCGGTGTCGGCCACCTCGATCACCGTCAAGGCCGCCGACAGCGTCAGCGAGACCTTCGCGGTCAACAGCACCACCAAGGTGCACACCCGGGTGGCCGGCAAAGGCAAGGCCGGCACCATGAGCCAGCTCAAGAGCGGCGACAAGGTGCTGGTGGTCGGCACCGGCACGTCCAGCCTGACCGCGACCCAGGTCCTGGACGCCACCAAGTAGACCGACCGCCAAGTAGACCGACCGTCAAGTAGACCAACCGCTTGGGTCGACCAAGCATGCGTGGCGGGTTTCGCCTGGACGGCTGGTCAGGTCAGCCGGCTCAGCCAGGCAGCCGCACGGTGAAGCGGGCCCCACCTTCGGGTGCGTGGCCCGCTTCGACCGTCCCGCCCAGCCGGGCGACCAGGCCGTCCACGATCGCCAGGCCGAGGCCGGTACCCACCTGCCGGACGCCGCGGTAGCGCTCGTAGAGCACCGACCGTTCGAAGGCCACCGCCAGGTCTGCCTCGGCCAGGCCGGGACCGCCGTCGCGCACCTCCAGCACAGCCACCGGACGGCCGTCCGGTGCGGACTCGCGACGGACCGCCAGCAAGATCGGCATACCGCTGCGAGTCACCCGAAGGGCGTTCTCCAGCAGGCCGTCCAGCACC
>JBPCPA010000227.1:0-38602 GCA_050999655.1 Jatrophihabitans sp. | reverse complement strand
GCGTTGGGCGACACCCTCGACTCGTTCGTCGAGATCGGCCTCGGCTACCTCAGCCTGGACCGGCCGTCGGGCACGTTGTCGGGCGGCGAGGCGCAGCGCACCAAGATGCTCCGGCACCTCGGCTCCTCGCTCACCGATATCACCTACGTCTTCGACGAGCCGACGATCGGCCTGCACCCGCACGACATCGCCCGGATGAACGACCTGCTGCTGCGCCTGCGCGACAAGGGCAACACCGTGCTGGTCGTCGAGCACAAGCCGGAGGCCATCACCATCGCCGACCACGTGGTCGACCTCGGGCCCGGCGCGGGAACGGCCGGCGGCACCATCTGCTTCGAGGGCACCGTGGCCGGCCTGCGGGCCAGCGACACCGTCACCGGCCGGCACCTGGAGGACCGCGCCCGGCTCAAGACCGAGACCCGGCAGCCGACCGGCGCCCTGGAGATCCGCGGCGCGGACCGGCACAACCTGTGCAACGTCGACCTCGACCTGCCGCTCGGCGTGCTGGTGGTGCTGACCGGGGTGGCCGGTTCGGGTAAGAGCTCGCTGATCCAGGGCTCGGTCGCCGGCCGGGACGGGGTGGTCTCGATCGACCAGGGCGCCATCCGCGGCTCGCGGCGGAGCAACCCGGCCACCTACACCGGGCTGCTCGATCCGATCCGCAAGGCGTTCGCGAAGGAGAACGGCGTGAAGCCGGCGCTGTTCAGCGCGAACTCCGAGGGTGCCTGCCCGAACTGCAACGGCGCCGGCGTCATCTACACCGACCTGGCCATGATGGCCGGGGTCGCCGCGCCCTGCGAGGTGTGCGAGGGAAAGCGGTTCGACGCCTCGGTGCTGGAATACACCTTCGCCGGTAAGGACATCAGCGAGGTGCTGGCGATGTCTGTCGGGCAGGCGCTGGACTTCTTCGGTGACGGCCCGGCCAGCACGCCGGCCGCACACAAGATCCTCGAACGGCTCGCCGATGTCGGGCTCGGCTACCTCAGCCTCGGCCAGCCGCTCACCACGCTGTCCGGCGGTGAGCGGCAGCGGATCAAGCTGGCCACCCGGCTCGGCGGCGACGGGGAGGTCTACGTCCTCGACGAGCCGACCACCGGCCTGCATCTGGCCGATGTCGAGCAGCTGCTCGGCCTTCTCGACCGGCTGGTCGAGGCCGGCAAGTCGGTCATCGTCATCGAGCACCACCAGGCTGTGATGGCGCACGCCGACTGGATCATCGATCTCGGCCCCGGCGCCGGCCACGACGGCGGCCGGGTGGTCTTCGAGGGCACTCCGGCCGAGATCGTGGCTGCCCGCCGCACCACCACCGGCAAGCACCTCGCGGCCTACATCGGCTGAAGCCGGACGGCGCCCCGACGCACTCAGCCGGGCGCATTCGGCCGGGCACGCTCAGCTGGCCGCGATACCCTTTGTTGCCAGGGCCTTCAGCACCGGGCTGGCCGGATCCGACGCACCACTGGCGAAGGCCGCCTCGGCGACCCAGACCTGGCCGCCGGCCTGCCGGGAGGCGAAGGCAGCGGCCGGCAGCGAACTCGGGCCACCCGGGTAGCTGACCCCCTCGCGCAGCAGATCGCTGATGTTGCCGGTGCCGTCGGAGTTGACCAGGGCCAGGTACCTGGCCGCCTGCGCCGAGGTGTCGAAGGTGACGACGTTCTGCGCGATCACCACGGCCCGGCCGCCCTGGTTGGTGCTGGCCAGCGTCCGGTGCACCGACGAGCACGGCGTCCTGGCAAAGAACGCCTGCACCTGGCCGTAGGAATGCGCGGCGCAGTTGGTCTGGTCATCGCCGGCCTCGCGGACCCAGCCGGCGGGCAGGTTGTCGGCCGGCGCGCTGGTCGACGGGCTGCTGGCCGAGCTGCCGGTGCTGGGTTGGGTGAGGTTCTTGCGCCCGGACGAGCCATGCCCGCCGAAGGCCAACAGCCCGACCAGCACGAGGATGCTGACCACCAGCCAGCCGCCCAGGAACAGCGCGACCAGCTTCACCCGGCTCTTCGGCTCGTCCTCGGCGGGGTCCCAGATTTCGGGCGGGTCCCAGTCCTCGTTGGGTTCGGTCAGCCAGCTCACGGCAATACCGTAGCCACATCACCCTGTTGGATGCCGGTTAGCTGCTCGGATGGCAGGCTGGCAGCGCGAGCGAGCATCGCAGCGAGCGCCAGCGAGCGAGGAGCGAGCGCCAGCATGAGCGAGTACGACGTGATCGTGGTCGGCCTGGGCGCGATGGGCTCCGCGGCGGCCCTGCAGCTGGCCCAGCGCGGCCAACGGGTGCTGGGCATCGAGCAGTTCACCCCGGCGCATCCGTTCGGCTCCTCGCACGGCGGTAGCCGGATCGTGCGCAAGGCCTACTTCGAGAAGCCGGACTACGTGCCGCTGCTGGTGCGCGCCTATCAGCTGTGGGACGAGCTGTCGGCGGCCTTCGGTACCGAGTTGTTCACCAGATGCGGTGCGCTGATGCTCGGGCGGCCGGACAGCCCGGTGGTGGCCGGCACGCTGGCCTCGGCCCGCCGCTGGCAACTGCCCTGCGAGCTGCTGGATCCGGCCGGCGTGCGGGCCCGGTTCGGCCAGTTCGCGCTGCCCGAGGATCAGGTCGCGGTGTTTGAGGCCGATGCCGGCTTCGTCCGGCCCGAGGCCGCGGTGCTGGCCAACCTGGAGCTCGCGGCCGAGGCGGGCGCCGAGTTGTGGTTCGACACCGTGGTGGACTCGGTCGAGCTCGGGGCCGGCCGGGTGCACCTGAGCGCCGGCGGCGAGCAGCTGCAAGCGCCCAGGGCGGTGCTGGCGACCGGCGCCTGGGCCGACCGGCTGGCCGGGCTGGACCGGTTTCCGCTGGCAGTGCAACGCCAGAGCGTGCACTGGTTCGCACCGACCAACCGGGCGGATTTCGCTCCGGATCGGTTTCCGGTCTACATCTGGGACGTGCCGGTGCCGGCCGGCCAGCCGCCGGCCGAGCTGTACGGCTTTCCGGGCCTGGCCGGCGAGGCGGAGATCAAGGCGGCGCTCTATCCCGACGGCTCGCCGGCCACCGCCGATCCTGACCAGCTGGATCGCGCGATAACCGAGGCCGACCACGGCCGGGTGAGCGAGCTACTGGCCAGGACGTTGCCGGCGCTGGCCGGTAAGCCGGTGCGCTCGCAGGTATGCATGTATCCGAGCGCCACTGACGACGACTTCGTGCTCGGCGTGCACCCGGGCTCGTCGGGTCGGGTGATCCTCGCGGTGGGCTTTTCCGGGCACGGTTTCAAGTTCATGCCGGTGGTCGGTGAGATCGTGGCCGACCTGGTCATCGACGGCGACACCCGCCACGAGATCGGCTTCCTGTCGCCACAGCGTTTTTGAGGTACAGCGTTTTTGAGGTACAGCGCTTCTGAGGCACGGTGCTTCTGAGGTAAGCGGCGGTCGGCGGGAGTCAGGCCCGGTCGGCGGCCGGAAAGACGATCTCGCGGACCAGGATCCGGATCACCAGCGCCATCGGTACCGCGAACAGCGCGCCCGGGATTCCGAGAATGGCGCCGCCCAGGATCACCGAGGGGACGGTGATCACGCCCGGCAACTCCACCGAGAACTTCATCACCCGGGGCTGGATCAGGTAGTCCTCGGCCATCCGGTAGCCGATGTAGAACACCAGGGTGGCGATCGCGGTCGGCAGGCTGACGGTGAGCGAGACCAGCGTGACGATGGTGCCGCCCACGGTCGAACCGATCACCGGCACCAGCGAGAGCACGGTGACCAGCGCGCCGAGCATCACCGCGTACGGGATACCCCAGGCCAGCGACCACATGGTGGTGCCGAAGCCGCACAGCACCGCGATCATCACCGTCGACAGCATCACTCGGCCGACCTGGGAGATCAGCTCGTCCAGGACCCGGGCGCTGCGGGGGCGCCGACTGGCCGGCACCGCCAGCAGTGCCAGGCCGCGCAACCGCGGCAGCTCGAGGGCGAAATACAGCGACAGGAAGGCCACCACCACGATGTCGGTCAGCGCGCTGAACAGCAGCTCGCCACCGGTGAGGACGTAGTTCAGGATCTTGCTGAAGTTGAGCTGACCACCGGTGCCGGTCGAGGAATCGGTCACCGACGACAGCCGATCGCCGAAGGATCCCAGGTGTGACTCGGCGTTCTTGATCAGCTGCGGGCCGTTCTTGATCAGCTCCGGCAGCTGGGTGCTCGCGGCGTCCACGGCCAGCACGATCGGCGCGGTCAGCAACGCCACCGCGGCCAGCCAGGTCAGCAACGCCGCAAGCCCGCGCCGCATGCCCCGGCGCTGCAGAAAGCCGATCAGCGGGTCCAGGGTCAGCCCGATCAGCATCGAGAACGCCAACAGATAGATGATCGTGCGGAGCTGCTCGAAGATCCGAAATCCCAGGTAGGCGACCCCGACCCCGAGTGCGAACCAGCACGCGAAGGCGATGACGGAGCGGGGACGGCGGACCGTCACCACCTCATCGACCGGCTGCGCCCCGATCGGTACCGCGCCCTTGGCATCCATGGTCAGCTCAGGCTAGTGGCTCAGTGGTGGGCAGGGTGCCAGGCGGGCGGCTCAGCCGAACTCCAGGCTGACCTCGGGCGTCACCGGATGGGACTGGCACGCCAGCACCAGGCCGGCGGCGAGCTCGTCGGGCTCCAGGGCGTAGTTGCGGCTCATGCTCACCTCGCCGCTGACCAGCCTGGCCCGGCAGGTGCCGCACACCCCGCCCTTGCAGGCGTAGGGTGCGTCCGGCCGGCTGGCCAGCATCGCGTCCAGGATGCTGGGGCCGGAGTAGCCGACCGGCATCGTCGAGGTGCGGCCGGCCAGCGTGACGGTCACCTGGCTGCGCTCGGCCGGGTCGTGGTCGGTGGCCGGCTCCAGCTCCACCGGCAACTCGCCGACGTAGAACAGCTCGGCGTGAACGGCACCGGCCGGCACGCCGCCCTCGGTCAGGGCGTCCCGGGCAGCCGAGACCATGCCGAACGGGCCGCACAGGTACCACTGTTCGATGTCACGGGCCGGTCCGGCCAGCAACGTGGCGATCTTGGCCGGGTCGATCCGGCCGGTCAGCAGTTGCGAGAGCTGCGGCTCGCCGGACAGCACGTGCAGCAGGGTGAACCGGGCCGGGTAGCGGTTCTTGAGGTCGGCCAGCTCCTCGAGGAACATCACGTCGTTGGACGTCCGGTTGCCATACATCAGGCTGACCTGGCTGGTGGGCTCCTCGCACAGCACCGAGCTGATGATCGACAGCACCGGGGTGATGCCCGACCCGGCGGCCAGGCAGCCGATCTGGCGGCCGTCCTGCGGCCCGGTCGCGGTACCGAATCGGCCAGCCGGGGTCAGCACCTCGACCAGGTCACCGGCGGCCAGCCCGTCCAGGGGGCTGTCGGTGCTGGCGACACTGCCGGTCAGCCAGCCCGAGAACTGGCCGTCGGGAATGCGCTTGACCCCGATCTGCAGCTCACCCCGCTCGTCGAGGTCGGCCTGGGTGGAGCAGATGGAGTAGGTGCGGCGGTCCTCCTCGGCCCCGCTCGTCCGGCGCAGGGTCAGGTGCTGGCCGGGGTGAAAGGCATAGGCCGGACGAAGCTGCTCGGGCACCGCGAAGTGCACCGCGCAGGCGCTGTCGGTGAGCTGGCGCACCCTGCTGACGGCCAGCTTGTGAAAGGCGCTCACAGCGGTTTGAACTCATCGAACGGCTCGGCGCAGCCACGGCACCGGCGCAGCGCCTTACACGGGGTGGAGCCGAACTGGCTGATCACCTCGGTGTCATCGCAGCCGCAGCGCGGGCAGCGGACGGCGCCGGCCGGCCGTCGCCCGAGTTGTAGCTGCACCGGTCCGGTGCGGGTCGGACGGGGTGGGGCGATGCCGTACTCGGCGAGCTTGCGCCGGCCGTCCGCGCTGATCCAGTCGGTGCTCCAGGCCGGTGCCAGCTCGATCACGACCCGGGCCTGTGGGTCGATGGCGCGGGTTCGCTCCAGCACGTCCTGCCGGATCGCCTCTGTCGCCGGACACCCTGAATAGGTAGGGGTAATCACCACTTCGGGATGGCCGTCCGCCGCGATCCGGACGTCGCGCAGGATGCCGAGGTCGGCGATGCTCAGCACCGGGATCTCTGGGTCCGGCACCGTTTCGGCGGCCGCGCGCAGGCTGTCCAGCACGCTCACCACTGGGCACCCGAATGGGAGCGGTGCAGGTGCTGCAACTCCGCGATCAGGTAGCCGAAGGCTGGGGTGTGCAGGCCGGAGCGGCCACCGGAAGGCTGCCACTGCTCGCCCGTTGCCCCGGCACCCGGCAGGGTGAGGGTGGCCTCGGCAAGCACCGAGCCGACGGCGGTCAGCCACCCCTCGCGCAGGGTCGAGGGCAGTGGCCCGCAGCCCTGCTCGGCGATCCGTCCGGTCAGACGGTCGTCGGCGAACAGCTCGTGGGTGTAAGGCCAGATCGCGTCCAGCGCGTCCTGGGCACGGTGGTGGCTGAGCTCGGTGCCGTCGCCGAGCCGGCGCACCCAGGTCGCCGAATGCTCGACGTGATAGGCCACTTCCTTGATCGCCTTGGCAGCAATCGCGGCGAGCTGGGCGTCGGTCGAGGCCTGCAGTTGCTGGTAGAGCTGAAACTGGTACACCGAGAACAGCAGCTGCCGTACCAGGGTCACCGCGAAATCGCCGTTGTCGAGTTCGGTGAGCAGCAGGTTGGTGAACTCACGCTCCTGGCGCAGGTAGGCCAGCTCGTCCTCGGACCGGTCGGTCCGAGAACCGCCGTAGGCCAGCAGCGTGCGCGCCTGGCCGAGCAGGTCCAGCGCGATGTTCATCAGCGCGATGTCCTCCTCGATCTCCGGCGAGCGCGCCGACCATTCCGACAGCCGCTGCGACAGGATCAGCGCGTCGTCGCCGAGCCGGATGGCGTACTCGGCCACGTCGGCGCTCAGCGGCTGGCTCATAGATGCTCGACCCCTTCCGGGATCTGGTAGAACGTCGGATGCCGGTAGGGCTTGTCGGCCGACGGCTCGAAGAACGAGTCCTTCTCGTCAGGGGAGCTGGCCACCACCGCGGTCGAGGGCACCACCCAGATCGAGACGCCCTCGCTGCGCCGGGTGTAGAGATCGCGGGCGTTCTGCAGGGCCAGGGTGGCGTCGGCGGCATGCAGCGAGCCGACGTGGACGTGATTGGTGCCGCGGGCCGGCCGGACGAAGACCTCCCACAGCGGCGTTGCGGGCGTGCTCATGCGGCGGGTTCCACCGCGTGCTTGCTCGCATAGGCGGCTGCGGCCTCCCGCACCCAGGCACCATCGGAATGGGCCTGCCGGCGGTTGCTGACCCGCAGCCGGTTGCACGGGCCATTGCCTTTGACCACCTGATAGAACTCGGTCCAGTCGATGGTTCCGAAGTCGTGGTGGCCGTGCTCGGCGTTCCAGCGCAGTTCTGGGTCCGGCAGCGTCAGGCCCAGCGTTTCGGCCTGTGGGACGCAGATGTCGACGAAGCGCTGACGCAGTTCATCGTTGGAGAAGCGCTTGATTCCCCACGCCGTCGACTGGGCGGAGTTCGGCGAGTCGTCATCGGGCGGGCCGAACATCATCAGCGAGGGCCACCACCACCGGTCGATGGCGTCTTGGGCCATCGCGTGCTGAGCCGGGGTGCCGGCCGACAGTGCCAGCAGCGACTCGAAACCCTGCCGCTGGTGAAAGGACTCCTCCTTGCAGATCCGGATCATCGCGCGCGCGTACGGCCCGTAGGAGCAGCGAGTGAGCGGCACCTGGTTGGTGATCGCCGCGCCGTCGACCAGCCAGCCGATGGCGGCCACGTCGGCCCAGGTCGGCGTCGGGTAATTGAAAATCGAGGAGTACTTCTGTTTGCCGGCGTGCAGCAGATCCAGCATCTCCTCCCGGCCCATGCCCAGCGTCTCGGCGGCGGAGTAGAGGTAGAGGCCGTGGCCGGCCTCGTCCTGCACCTTGGCCAGCAGGATCGCCTTGCGCCGCAGCGACGGCGCCCGGGTGATCCAGTTGCCCTCCGGCTGCATCCCGATGATCTCGGAGTGCGCGTGTTGGGCGATCTGGCGGATCAGGGTCTTGCGGTAGGCCTCCGGCATCCAGTCGCGCGGTTCGACCCGGCCGTCGGCAGCGATCAGCGCGTCGAACGAACCCTGTTCGGTGCCCGCGTCGGTCGTGTCCACGGTGGCCGTCATAGCCTTCACATCCCAGCATCTATGCATTACCGAATGATCGTTCAGTTAGTCTATGCTGGCGGCCGGGACCGCCGCAAGCTCGCGATCGTGTCCGGTTGCACCGTGTTCGATGTCGAAAGGCTGCCTCAGATGACAGGACTGCTGCGCTCCTACCTGCGAGACGAGTGGTTCACCGCCGCCGACGAGGGCGAACCGCTGCTGGACGCGGCCACCTCGCAGCCGGTGGCCCGGTGGTCCAGCAGCCCGGTCGACGTCGCCGGGCTGTACCAGCACGCCCGGACGGTCGGCGGCCCGGCGCTGCGGGCGCTGACCTTCACCGAGCGGGCCGCGATCCTCAAGCAGCTGGCCGGTTACCTCAACGCCCGGCGCGAGAGCGAGTACTACCCGCTGTCCTATGCCACCGGAGCGACCCTGTTCGACTCGAAGTTCGACATCGACGGCGGCATCGGGGTGCTGTTCGCCTACGCGTCGCGGGGCAGGCGGGAACTGCCGGACTCAGGAGTCTATCTCGATGGCCCGGTCGAGCAGCTGAGCAAGGACGGCAGCTTCGTCGCCCAGCACATCTACACCCCGCGGCACGGCCTGGCGCTGTTCATCAACGCGTTCAACTTTCCGGCCTGGGGCATGCTGGAGAAGTTCGCCCCGGCCTTTCTGGCCGGCATCCCGGTGGTGGTCAAACCGGCCGAACAGACCGGTTACCTGACCGAGAAGATCTTTGCCGACATGGTGGATTCGCAACTGCTCCCACCCGGCGCCATCTCGCTGGTGTGCGGGTCCACCGACGGCCTGCTCGAGCACCTAATCAGCCAGGACGTGCTCGCCTTCACCGGCTCGGCAACCACTGCCCAGGCGCTGCGCCAGCACCCGAACGTGGTGAGTCGGGCGGTCCGCTTCACCGCCGAGGCCGACTCGCTCAACTGCGCGATCCTCGGGCCGGACGCGGTGCCCGGCGAGCCGGAGTTCGATCTGTTCGTGCGCGAACTCGGTCGGGAGCTGACCGTCAAGGCGGGCCAGAAGTGCACCGCGATCCGGCGGGCGTTCGTGCCGGACGAGCAGGTGGACGCGGTGCTCACCGCACTGGCGGGCCGGCTGGCCAAGGTGGTGGTCGGCGACCCGCGGACCGAGGGCGTCACCATGGGCGCGCTGGCCACGCTGGAGCAGCGGGTGGAGTTCGAAGCCAACCTGGACCGGCTGCGGGCGGTGGCCGAGGTGGCCATCGGTGGCCCGGACTCGGCGGCCGCGCAGCAACTGCCCGAGCAGGGCGCGTTCGTGGTGCCGACCGTGCTGCGGGCCCGCGATGCCGAGGCCGCGCCGCTGCACAGCGTCGAGGCCTTCGGCCCGCTGGCCACCGTGATCGGTTACCAGGGCGCCGACGAGGCCGTCCGGCTGGCCGCGCTGGGGGCCGGTTCGCTGGTCGGCTCGGTATATTCCTATGACCCCGGCTTCGTCCGGTCGGTGGTGATCGGCGCGGCGGCCCATCACGGCCGGCTGATCGTCATCGATCGCGACGACGCGAAGTCCTCGACCGGGCATGGTTCGCCGCTGCCGATGCTGGTGCACGGCGGCCCCGGCCGGGCCGGTGGCGGCGAAGAGCTCGGCGGCATCCGGGGCGTGCTGCACTACCTGCAGCGCACCGCGGTGCAGGGCTCGCCGCGCGCGCTGGCCGCGGTCACCGGACGGTGGGTGGCCGGTGCCCCGACGGTGACCTCAGAAGTGCACCCGTTCCGCCGGCACCTGGAAGAACTGGCCGTCGGCGAGGTGCTGTTCACCGACAGCCACACCGTCACCGCCTCCGACATCGACCGGTTCGTCGAGCTGACCGGCGATTCGTTCTACGCCCACACCGATCCCGAGGCCGCTGCCCAGAACCCGCTGTTCGGCGGCATCGTGGCGCACGGCTACTACGTGATCTCGCGGGTGGCGGGCCTGTTCGTCGAGCCGTCACCGGGACCGGTGCTGGCCAACTACGGCCTGGACAACCTCCGGTTCATCACCCCGGTCAAGGTCGGCGACTCGATCCGCGCCCAGCTCACCTGCAAGGAGAAGAAGGCCCGTCAGAGCGAGAACTACGGCGAGGTCCGCTGGGATCTGATCGTGACGAACCAGGACCAGGAACTGGTCGCGACCTACGACGTGCTGACGCTGGTGGCCAAGAAGTCCGGCTGATTTCATCGGCCGAGCGCTCACAGGAATCTCTACAATAACTCCAAGCTTGCGACCACCTGGGCGCGGTTAGCTGGTCTTCGAACAGACAGCCGAACCCGAACAGAGGTGCCATCGTGACCGACCAGCCGATTCCGGCCGACAACGGCAATTCCGATGCCGAGGGCGCGCAGGCCCGTCCTGACCAGCCGCGACCGGACGCTGCCGGCAACCCGCCGCTGATCACCGATGCACCCAGCGCGCCGCCGGTGCCCGGTGAGCAGCCCTACCACGTGCCGACCGCCCACGAACAAGCCTGGTCGGTGGCCCAGCAGTACCCGTTCCACCCCCAGAATCCCCCGTACCAGCAAGGCAATGCCTTCGGTCAGTCTGCCGGTTACGGTCAGCAGGCACCGTACGGCCAGCCGGCCCATGACGTTTACGGCCAGCCGGCCTATGGCGGTTACGGCGGCCAGCCGCCGCACGCCGGCTACGGCCCGTATGCCGCATTGCCGGACGGCCAGCAGCCGGGCTTCTGGACGCCGCCGCCGGTGGCAGGCAAGTCCCGACCGCACAAGCTGCTCTACGGCTCGGTGGCTGCGGCGGTAGCGACCGCACTCGCGGTGGGCGGCGTGGCGCTGGCGGTGGATCACGCCAACCGCGGCTCGTCCCAGCAGACCGCGCTGACGACGCCGAACCAGGTCGATCCCTTCAGCCAGAACGGCACCGGCAACGGCCTCGGCAGCAACGGTTCGGGTGGCAACGGCTCGGGTGGCACCGGTTCGACCGTTGGCAGTACCGGCACCACCGGTACGGCCACCACCGCCCAGCAGGTGGGCATCGTCGACATCAACACCACGCTGGACTACGGCCAGGGCAAGGCGGCCGGCACCTGCATGGTGCTCACCGCAGATGTTGAGATCCGCACCAACAACCACGTGGTGCAGGACTCGACCAGCATCTCGGTGGTGGTGATCAGCACCGGTAAGATCTACACGGCGACGGTGGTCGGCACCGACCCGACCGACGACGTGGCGGTGCTGCAGCTCAAGGACGCCAGCGGTCTGGCCACCGCCAAGCTGGGTGACTCTTCCACGCTGACCGCGGGCACGGCGGTGACCGCGGTCGGCAACGCAGGCGGCACCGGCGGCATGCCGACCCCGGCGACCGGGACGGTCAGCGCCCTGAACCAGTCCATCACCGCCAGCGACGACAACGGCAGCAACGCCGAGAAGCTGACCGGCATGATCCAGATCGCGGCCAACATCCAGGCCGGTGACTCCGGTGGTCCGCTGTATGAGAACGCCGGCGGCACCATCATCGGCATGGACACCGCTGCTTCGGCATCCTCGGGCTCGACCGGCCGGTTCGGCAACCAGAGCGGCACCAGCGCGGCCACCGTCGGCTTCGCCATCCCGATCGCCAAGGCCACCGGCATCGCCGACCAGATCGAGTCCGGCACCGAGACCAGCACCATTCACATCGGCTACCCCGCGTTCCTCGGCGTGCAGCTGTCCGCGGCCGCCGCGCAGGCCCAGACCGGTGGTGCCACCATCGGTGGCGTGATCAAAGGCTCCGGAGCGGCCAAGGCCGGCCTGAGCGCCGGTGACACCATCACCTCGCTGGACGGCAAGGCCATCGCCAGCGCGACCGCGCTGTCGGCCGCGACCGCCAGCCACCAGCCGGGCGACAAGGTGAAGATCGGCTACACCGACAGCTCCGGCAGCAGCCACACCGTCACGGTGACCCTGGGCGGAGGCCCTGCCGACTGAGCTGCAAACCACCGGCGTTGCGACCACTGCCGGACTCAGGGCCCGGATCGGGGTAATCCCCGATCCGGGCCCTGCTCGTCCTGCCTACCGTCGGTGAGGTGCCCAGCAGCCCGCGCCGCCGCCCACCGTTTCGGCGCGTGCCGGGACGACCTTGGCTAAGCCGGCGCTGGCTGTGCTGGGCGCTGTCGTTGCTGGCCGCGCTGCTGTGCTGGGAGGTGCTGCTCAGCTATCTCTTCCTGGCCGTCGGGCTCGAACTGGGCCAGCCGCTGACCGGCGCGAGCCAGCGCAGCGCGCTGCTGTACCAGCCGGCGGCCGGGCTGGTCGGCCTGCTCTGGTTGGCGCTGCGTGCCCGGCACCAGAACCGGTCAGCGATGCGCGTCGAGGTAGCCATCGATCTCGGCGAGCAGGCCGGTCTTGACCGCCGCCGGGGCGAACGAGGCGGTGACGGCGTTGCGGGCCAACCCGGCGACGCCGGCGTGATCCAGGCCGAGCAGTTGCGCGGCGATCAGGTACTCGCGGTTCAGGTCGGTGGAGAACATCGGCGGGTCGTCGGTGTTGATCGTGACCAGCACGCCGGCCTCGACCATGTCCGGTAGCGGGTGCTGGTCAATCGACGCCACCGCTCTGGTCGCGATGTTGGACGTGGGGCAGACCTCCAGCGGAATCTGGTGCTCGGCGAGGTAGGCCAGCAGCGCCGGGTCCTGGGTGGCCGAGGTGCCGTGCCCGATCCGCTCGGCGCCGAGGTCGGTGATCGCGTCCCAGATGGTCTGCGGTCCGGTGGTCTCGCCGGCATGCGGCACGCTGTGCAGCCCGATCGCCTTGGCAGCCTGGAAGAACGGTGCGAACTGAGGCCGCGGCACGCCCACCTCGGGGCCGCCCAGGCCGAAGCTGACCAGGCCGTCCGGGGTGAGTTCGGTGGCGATCCGGGCAGTCTCGACCGCCGACGGGATGCCGGCCTCGCCGGGAATGTCGAAACACCAGCGCAGCACCACCCCGAGTTCGGCCTCGGCGGCCAGCCGGGCGTCCTCGATGGCGGCCAGGAAATCCTCGGCGGCGATGCCGCGCCGCACCGACGAGTACGGGGTGATGGTCAGTTCGGCATAGCGGATGTTCTGCCCGGCCATGTCCCGCGCGACCTCGTAGGTCAGGGTGCGCACGTCAGTGGCGTCCTTGATCAGGTCGACCACCGAGAGGTACACCTGGATGAAATGGCCGAAGTCACGAAAGGTGAAGTACTCGGCCAACTGCTCGACATCGGCCGGCACCCCGGCCGACGGGTGCCGGGCAGCCAGCCCGGCCACGATCCGGGGCGAGGCCGAACCGACGTGATGGACGTGCAGTTCGGCCTTGGGCAGGCCCGCGATGAAGGAAGTGAGCGATGTCGTCATGGCAGACATCCTTTCAGCCTGATCTGGCTGTCAGGAGATAGGTGACTGCCGACTCTTGCCCCGACCAGCTTACAAGGTATTGACATGCCGAACCTTGTTAGTCCAGACTGCGCCGGATCTTCCAATTAGTAAGTGCGCGCTAAGCAGTGCATTTTGGGTATCCGCGGGCGCCGACAGGCGTATGTCGTATTCGCTCGATTGAGAGGCTCGGCCATGCGTCGTGTATTCCGTTCGTCTCCGCCCGCTTGGCTCGCCGCGCTGACCGCGATGGCACTGGTAAGCGGGCTCACTGTGGCAATGGCACCATCTGCGGTGGCCGGCGGCAATGCCAGCCTGTCTTTGACCGAGACTGTCACCAGTGCATCGGTGACCCCGACTCTGGCGGCAAGCCTCTCGGTGGACAGATCCAGCGCAATCCCCGGTGATCAGCTGACTTACACCGCGCGGGTGAGTAATAGCGGAGCGATTATCACCTTGGCTGGTTCATATTCGGCGGCCGAGGTGCCGGGCAACGCCGGGACATTGGCAGATTGGTACGACGAGGTCGAATACCACGACATGGCGAGCAAGGCGTGGGTGTCGCTCGGCGGCTACCAGGCGACCCAGCCCGGCTGGACGCCGGTCTCGCCTTCGCCGACCTCAAGCGGGCTGTCCGTGACGGCTACGCCGAACACCGCGTCCGGTGTCAGCTACCCGGGGGCGCCGACCACGTGCTCGGCACCGGCCTTGGCGCGGGCTCCACTGCAAGCTGGGCGTACACCGCGAAGCTGAGCCTGACTGCATCGCAGGTTGCAGTGTTGGCCGATCCCAAGCGCAGCAGCGGAATCCGCAACGTTGTGCACGTCGAGGTGACGCCGCGTGACCCGCAGAACGGCCAACCCTACGTCTATCGGGCAGACTTCTCCGATCCGGTCACCACCAGCAACTCCAAGATCACCGGGGTGTCGGCGGTATTCACCCTGCCAGACGGAAGCAGCAGGACGGTGGACCAGGCGACCGTCCCGGGGCTGGCGGCCATCGCCGCGGGCGGCAACGTGGATGTTCCGGTCAAGTACACGGTGCCGGTGCCCGCAGCAAAGGGCAGCACCGAAACCGATGCCGACTACCGAACCAGGCTCGGCCGCAGTGACGGCGCCTCGCTGACATCATCGGTCACCGTGACCGGCTCCGGAAACGGCAGCCAGGTCTCGGCGCCGGCCGCGCATGCGTCCTCGACTGAGGCGCTGCCGATCGGCTCGATCGCGAAATCCGGTGCTACGACCACTGATGCAGGCAAGACAGCCACGTACTCGATCGTCGTCGGAAACACCGGGGGCGCCGCCGCGAGCGGGCTCGCGGTCGGCGACACCACGCCGGACGGCACCCGTGCCGATGTCTCGGCGGCACCGGCCAGCCTCGCCCCCGGGGATTCGGCAACGCTCTCGGCCGGCTACGACGTGCCGGTGAGCCAGCCCGACGGGCCGCTGACCGACACCGCCGACTTCACCTGGCGCGATGCCAACCACAACCTATACGGGCCGCTGCTGAGTTCGTTCACGAGCGCGGTCGCCTCGGCCTACCCGGGCGCAACGCTCACGCTCACTCCGCAGGTGGCCGGCCCGGACGTGGCCGGAACCGATCAGCAGCTCACCGCCGCCCTGCTCGATGGAGCCGGGAACCCGATCGTCGGCAAGGCAGTTTCGTTCGCCGTCACTGGAGCAAACACCGCGAGCGGCTCCGCGGTGACCGATACCCAGGGGCAGGCCGCCTTCCACTATTCCGGAGCCCAAGATGGCACCGACGCCGTCCAGGCCAGCCTGACCCTCGGCGCGACGAAGCTGCAGTCGAACACCGCCTCGGTGTCCTGGGTGACGCCCACGGTCAACGTCTCCACCACCAGCGTCAAGGGGCAATTCTTCACCGGAGGCTGCGGAAACTTCTGTCACACGAAAGGCGATACGCCCGCCTTCACCGAGGACTTTCCGACCATCGACTTCGACCCACCGGGCGGCACCGTGCCGCACAACATCACCGGGGTGTCGACCTCCAGCCGGCCGTTCACCGACATCACAACGGACGTCAACGGCAACTTCAACGGCAGTCTGGTCGCCGAGGGCAACGGGTTGCAGGCCGGCCTGGGTTCGCTGTACGACTTCGACGCGGTGTTCACCGCCGACTACGTCGTCGCGAAAGCCGGGGACATGACGTTCAAGTTCTTCGACGACGACGGCTTCGTGTTCGGCGTCGGCGGTGGAGCGACCAGAGTCAGCGGCGCGCTGGTCAACGCGCCGACTTCGACGGCCTTCAGGGACTACCCGGTCGCCGGTGCCTACGACGAACCGACCGGCCCGGTGGGTAACGAGGTCACGGTGCACTTTCCGGCGGCCGGGGTGTACCCCTACGAATTGGACTACTCCGAATGCTGCGGCGGCGAGCTATCGATGACCATGTCCAGCGCCGACGGCACCGGCATCCCGCCGGCAGGGAACCTGAACCTGACCCCCGGCAGCCTGCCGAGCCAACCGGTCGGCCAGCCGTTGACCGTGACGGTTGCTGCCATGGATGCCGGTGGCCAGCCGCTGGCGAACCTGCCCGTCGTGCTCTCGGTAGGGGGCGCCAACCAGCAGCAGGTCAGCGGCACCACCGACCTCGACGGCCTGGCGGAACTCAGCTACACCGGGAAGGCCGCCGGTCAGGACCGCCTCCAGGTCGGAGGCTCACTGTCCGGTGCGCCCTCGGTGTCCAACATCGTCACGCTCGACTGGGCTTACTCTGTGCCGGGCAGCTCGTCCGGCAGCTCCAGCGCGCCACCACCGACGGTCAGCGCACCGACGCCCGCCGACGGCGCGTTGATCACCAAACCCACCCCGGTCACGGCCAACTTCACCCCGCCGGAGGGGCAGAGCATCGCGAGCTGGTCGGTGTCCTACCGGGCCGTGCCGGGCTCGGGGTCGACGGTTCTCGCCCAGGGAACCGGCGCTCCGCCGGCCACCCTGGCCACGTTCGACCCGACCGTGCTCGCCAATGGCACCTATCAGATCAGCGTTTCAGCCACCACGAGCGGTGGCGGGGTGCAGAATGCCATGACCTCGGTGGCAGTCACCGGGCAGCTGAAGCTGGGCCACTACGTCACCAGCTATGACGACCTGAACGTTCCGGTCGCGGGAATCGGGATGAAGGTTCAGCGCAGCTACGACAGCTATCAGACCGATTCCGGCGACTTCGGGCCGGGTTGGCACGTCGGGCTGAGCAACATGTCGGTGAGCGTCAACCGCGCGCTGGGTGCCGGCAACTGGTCGCTGTACGCGGCGCAGTGTGTTTTTGGCTTCTGCAACTACGCCTACACCAGCACCACCTCGCACTACGTCACGATCACCTACCCGAACGGCCGGAGCGAGGTTTTCGATTTCACCCCCGCTGGGGGTTCCGGTGCGTTCTACTTCCTCGGCTCCGCAGCGTTCACCCCGCGACCCGGGACGGGCACGACGTCCACCCTGCAGGTCGACGGCGACAACAGCGTCGACTACGGCTTCGACGGCACGCTCAAGGGCGACCTGAATGGCCCGGTGTATGACCCGCAGCGCTTCGTGCTGACCACCAAGGATGGCCATGCCTACACCTTGGACCGATCGTTGGGCTTGGTAGCGGAAAGGGACGCGAACGGCAACACGATCGCGCTCGACTCCAGCGGTGTGCACTCCTCCACCGGACAGTCGATCAGCTACGCCCGCGACGCCTCGCACGGCAACCGCATCACCGCAGTCACCGGACCGGGCGGGCAGGCAATCAACTACGGCTATTCATCGACCGGCGACCTGGCCAGCGTGCGGTACCCGGACGGGGTGGTGGCCGGCTACAGCTACGACGGCAACCACCAGCTGACCGGTTCTACTGGCGGCGAGGGCAAGGCAGCGACCAAGGTCGAATACGACGATGCGGGACGGCTGGTGGCGGTCACCGACGGTGCCGGCAATCGCACCGTGCTCGACAACAACGTGGCCGGCCAGCAGCAGATCGTCCACGATCCCAACGGCAAGCTGACCACTGTCTACACCTACGATGACCTTGGCGATGTGGTGAAGAAGGATTCGCTCTTCGACGGCCAGACCAAGACCACGACCTTCAGCTACGACGGTGCCGGCCGGGTGACCGATATTCGAAATCCGCGTGGTGACCACGAGCAATGGGTCTACGACGAGAGCGCCGGGGTGCACAACGGCGACCTACTCAGCCACACCGACGGCAGCGGACGGACCACGCGTAGCACCGGCTACGACGAACACGGCAATCCAGCGACGCTCCTCGACGGCGCGGGTGGTGTGTTGGAGTCGATGACACACGATCCGGCCACGGGTTTGCTGTTGCAGAGCCAGCTTCCGGGATCGCCGCCGACCACCCGTACCTACTTCGCCAACGGCTTGGAGCGCACCATCGTCGATCCAGCTGGCCGGACGACGACTTTCGGTTATGACAACACCGGCCATCCGGTGTCGCAGACAGACTCGGCAGGGCACCTGACCAGCTACGTTCCGGACGCGGCGGGTCACCTGCTTCGGGTGGCAGATGCCTCGGGCGGGGCGACCGACTACAGCTACGACAGCACCGGCAAGCTGAACGGCATCCAGCGTCCCGATGGCACTGCGCTGACCTACAGCTACGACGAGCACGGCATGACGAGCGCTGTCGTCGACGGTGACGGCACCACCTCCTATGACCGCGATGACCGGGGTCAGGTCACCAAGCGCACCGACCGCAACGGCGCGGTCACCACCTACATCTACGACATCCACGGCCAGCTCAACACCGAGGTTCGCCCGGGCAATGACGTCACCAGTTACCGGTACGACTCGTTGGAGCGGCTGGTGGAAGCTGACAACTCCAGCGCGCAGGTCAATTTCAGCTACGACGACGCCGGCTTTGTCAGCGCCCAGGGGAGCTGCGCTCCGCAGCCGCAGCACGCGGATTGCCCGGTGTCCGACACCAGCGGCGCGCTGCCGGGCAGCCGCCTGACCTACAGCTGGGATGGGGCCGGTCGGCAGCTTTCGGTCGACGGACCGCTCGGAACCACCCGGTATCACTACGATGGGGTCGGCCGGTTCGACACATTGACCGATCCGTCCGGGCAGCAGGTCGATCAGCATTACGACGCTGCCAACCGGCTCAGCGCTGTTGACCTGCCCAACGGCATCGTCAACGCCGCTAGCTACGATCCGTCCGGCGCGCTCACAGGTCTGGACGCAACCCTCGGCAGCTCGACCGTCGCCCGCACCGATTACAGCATCGACCCGGCCACCGGTCAGCGCACCTCATCGACCGATCTGACCGGCACGACGAGCTTTACTTACCAGGACAATGGTGCGCTCGCCTCGGCCAGCTACCCCGACAGCACGGGCCTTAGCGCAGAAACCTTCAGCTACGACGCAGCCGGCAACCGCACCGCCTGGACGGGCGCTGCCGCCAGCACCGTCTCCTACACTTCGACCGGGCGGCTGGCAAGCGCCGGCGGCGTGCGATTTACTTATGACAATGAAGGAAACCTGATCACGCGGACCGATGACAGCACGGGCAAGACGACTGGGTACCACTGGAACGCAGATCACCAGCTGACTGGTGTAGACCTGCCCAACGGATCCACTAGCAGTTACCGGTACGACCCGCTCGGCCGTCGGGTCGAGGTTGCCGACGGCAGCAAGGTCACCCGGTATCTCTATGACGCGTTCACCGTGGCCGCGACCTATGACGGGTCCAACGCCTTGCAGACCGGCTACGTCACGACCCAGACCAACGCCAGTGTCAACGACGCGAGCTCGCCGGCCGCCGTGGTCGAATCACGGCACGGCAGCGCGACTCGCTACTACCTGCGCGACGGCTCCGAGTCGACCACCACCCTCACCGACGAGGCGGGAGCGGTCACGGCGCGCTACCGCTACAGCGCGTTCGGGGCGCCGGCTGCAAGCAACGGCACGGACACCACGTTCACCTACACCGGTGCGCAATATGACACGGCTAGCGGCCTGTACTACCTGCGTGACCGGATGTATGACCCCGGCACTGGCCGCTTCTTGTCCGAAGACGCGCCGACACTGAGGTATTACCACCCGCCGATCGGTCGCTGGTCGCACAGCTCTGGTATCGACACGAGTAGCACCATGTCGTCCGCGCCCTACGCCTACGCGGCCAACGAGCCGCTTGACTCGAGCGACCCGAGCGGGGACAGCGTCCTCAGCCGCGGCGGCGGGGTGGCCAAGTCCTGCGGCAGGCTGTTCGCGTGCGTTGTCAGTATCGCGCTGTCCGGCGCTCAGCCCGAACTGCCGGACCCGACGCCGCACTTCTCCGGCCCGGACTACGTGCAGGAGCTGAAGGAGGCCGGGAACGAGTGCGCGGAAGATCTGGACGAGGATGAGAAGAACCAGGAGAAAAAGGAGTTGGCGGAGGAAATAGCCGCCGAGGACGAAGCGGAAATCGCGGTGGTCGCGGAGGGGGACGCGGTTGCCGGATCCGGTGAGGTGCTGAGCGGGGCCATCGAGGTGAGCGCTGAGATCATCTCGTTCGGGTGATCGTCACCCGGCGTGGCCGCGGGCAGGCTCGGCAGCTACAGCTCGCCCAGTGCCAGTACCGGATTCTGCACGCAGTCGGCGACGAAGCGCAGAAAGCCGCCCGCCACCTGACCGTCACAGGCCCGGTGATCGAAGACCAGGGTGAGTTCGGTGACCTTACGGACCGCCAGCGCGCCGTCGATCACCCAGGGCCGGTCGATGATCCGGCCAATGCCGAGCATCGCCACCTCGGGGTGGTTGATGATGGCCGCCGAGCCGTCCACCCCGAACACCCCGTAATTGTTGACCGTGAAGGTGCCACCGGTCAGCTGGGACGGGCTCAGGGTGCCGGCCCGGCCGGCCTCGGTGCGGATCGTCAGCTGCTCGGACAGCTGACGGGTGCTCAACGACTCGGCCCCGTGCACCACCGGCACCGCCAGCCCGCGACTGGTCTGGGCGGCAAAGCCAAGGTTGACCCGGGGCTGGATCTCCACTGCCTCGCTGCTGATCCGGCTGTTCAGCTCCCGGTAGCGGGCCAGGCCGAGCACGCAGAACCGGGCCACCAGGGCCAGCACGCTGACCGGACGATCCGGGTCGGCGGCATTGAGCGCCCGGCGCGCGGCCAGCAGCTCGGTTGCGTCGACGTCCACCCAGACCGTCGCCTCCGGGATCTCGCGGCGGGATCGGCTCAGCCGCTCGGCGGCCACCCCGCGCAGGCCGGTCAGCAGGATCCGGTCGGCGGCCGGGCCCTCCTCGCTGGCCTGGTTCGGGACTGCCGGCTGCCCGATTGCCTCGATATCGCAACGGCGAATGACGCCGGACGGATCCGAGGCGGTCACCGTGGCCAGGTCGATGCCACGCTCGCGGGCCAGCTTGCGCACCACCGGCGAGATCACCCCGATGGCATCCGATCCGGGCGCTGACGGCCGCAGGCCGGCTTCCAGGTTCGGGTCGGCCGAGGCCGGCGACGAGGCTTTGCGCAGTCGCCGGTTGCGCCGGCCGGGTGCGGCGGAGGTGCCGTAGCCGATCAGCACCGCGCCGGAATACTCCGAGGACACCGCATCGGCCGCCCTTGATTCGGCATCACTTGATGCGGCTGCGGTGCCCGCGGCATCGCTCGATTCGGCTTCGGGCGCGACTGAGATGACGCTGATCAGCGGCGAGCCGACCGGCACCCGCTCGCCGGGCTGGCCGAACACCGCGGTGACCGTCCCCGCGAAGGGCACCGGCACCTCGACCGAGGCCTTCGCGGTCTCCACCTCGACCACCGGCTGGTCCACCACCACCGTGTCGCCGACCGCCACCAGCCAGCTGATGATCTCGGCGTCGGTCAGGCCCTCACCCAGATCGGGCAGCAGAAAGTCGGCCATCAGCGCGCGCCGGACGGCGGCAGCGCGACGGTGTCGTCGAACTGCAGCCGGTCGATGGCGTCCAGGATCCGGTCCACCGACGGCAGGTGGTGTTCCTCCAGCATCGGCGGCGGGTACGGAATGTCGAAGCCGGTGACCCGTCCGATCGGCGCGTGTAGCTGGTGAAAGCATTGCTCGGTGAGCCGGGCGGCCACCTCGGCGCCGAAGCCGGCGAAGCCACTGGCCTCGTGCACCACCACGGCCCGTCCGGTCCGGCGGACCGAAGCGACCACCGTCTCGTCGTCGAACGGGCTCAGCGTCCGCAGGTCGATCACCTCGGCCGAAATGCCCTCGGCCCTGGCGGCCTCCGCGGTTTCGAGCAACACCTGGACCATCGCGCCGTAGCCGATCAGGGTCACATCGGTACCCGTCCGGCGTATCAGCGCAGATGAGAAATCAGCTGCGACAGCCGGGGCAACCTCTTCCTTGGCCCAGTACCTGCGCTTGGGTTCGAGAAAGATCACCGGGTCCGGGCAGCCGATTGCCTGCCGCAGCAGCCAGTAGGCGTCCGAGGCGGTGGCCGGTGCCACCACCCGCAGGCCCGGGGTGTGCACCCAGTAGGCCTCGGAGGAGTCGCAGTGGTGCTCCACGCCGCCGATGCCGCCGCCGTACGGGATCCGGATCACCACCGGCAACGTGATCTTGCCCCGGCTGCGGTTGTGCAGCTTGGCCAGGTGCGAGGTGATCTGCTCGAAGGCCGGGTAGGAGAACGCGTCGAACTGCATCTCCACCACCGGACGCAGGCCGTGCATCGCCATCCCGATCGCGGTGCCGACGATGCCCGACTCGGCCAGCGGCGAGTCGAACACCCGCTGGTCGCCGAACTCCCTGGCCAGACCGTCGGTCACCCGGAACACCCCACCGAGGGTGCCGACGTCCTCGCCGTAGACCACCACCGACGGGTCGTCCCGCAACTCGTCAGCCAGCGCCCGGTTCAGCGCGCCGGCCATGGTGAGCGCGCCGGTGCGCTCGGAGACGGCGGTCATGAGGCCAGCTCATCGGCGAGCGCCCGGGCCTGGGCCCGCAGCGCCTGGCTCGGCTCGGCGTAGACGTGCTCGAACAGCTCGGCCGGATCGGTCACCGCGTCGGTGTTCATCGCCGCGCGCAGCCGCTCTGCCAGTTGCTCGGCCTCGGCGGTGGCGGCCGCCAGCGCGTCGGGGTCCAGGATTGCGTTGTCCCGCAAGTACTTTTCCAACCGTTCGATCGGGTCGCGGGCCAACCACTCGGTGACCTCGGCGTCCTCGCGGTACCGACTGGCGTCATCGGCGTTGGTGTGTGCCTCGATCCGGTAGGTCAGGGCCTCGATCAGCGTCGGTCCGCCGCCCCGCCGGGCCCGCTCGATGGCCTCGGTCATCGCGGTGTGCACCATCGCCGCGTCGTTGCCGTCGATCAGCACGCCGGGCATGCCGTAGCCGATTCCCTTGTCGGCCAGGTGCTTGGCCCGGGTCTGCTTGGCCAGCGGCACCGAGATGGCATAGCCGTTGTTCTGCACGAAGAACACCACCGGCGCCTGCCAGACCGCCGCGATGTTCAACGCCTCGTGGGTATCGCCCTCGCTGGTGGCACCGTCACCGAGCATCGCCACCGCGACGGTGTCCTCACCGGCGAGCCGGGCCGCGTGCGCCAGGCCCACCGCGTGCAGCGTGTTGGTCGCCAGTGGCGTGCACTGGGTGCCGGTGCGGTGCAGGTACGGGTCATAGCCGCAATGCCAGTCACCGCGTAGCAGCGTCAGTACCTCGACCGGGTTGATACCGCGGCTGACCATCGCCATCGAATCCCGGTAGGTGGGGAACAGCCAGTCCCGCTCGGCCATCGCCGCCACCGCGCCGATCTGGCAGGCTTCCTGACCGCGCGCGGACGGGTACACCGCCAGCCGTCCCTGCTTGGTCAGGGCGGTGGCCTGGCTGTCGAAACGCCGGCCCACCACCATCCGGCGGTGCAGTTCCAGCAGCACGTCGGCAGCCGGCATCAGCTCGGACGGGCCGCTGCGCTGGCCGGCGGCATCGATCAGGCAGCGAGGGTCCGGGGTGGGCAGCATGGCATCGGCGTTGATGACCGTCATGGGGCAAGTCTGCAGGCGGCAAGGCCGATCTTCCAGAATCAAGCCGGTATTCAAGACGTCTGGCCTGTTTGTGGTTACGATTTGATCCTATGTCCAGTGAAAAGGCAGTGGAGCCGGTCGATGTCAGACGACCGGTCGTTCTGGATGACACCGATCGGGCGATCATCGGGCAGTTGCGCTCCGACGGCCGGCTGTCGATGCGGGCGCTGGCCGAGGCACTGCACATCTCGCGAGCCAGCGCCTACTCCCGGGTCGAGCGGTTGAGCGCCGACGGGGTGATCACCGGCTACAGCGCGACCATCGACCCCGAGCGGTACGGCTTCGGCATCTCGGCCTACGTCTACCTCAAGATCAGCCAGCACTCGTGGAAGGCGGTTCGCCGCCGGATCTCCCAGATCCCGGAGGTGTGGCACTGCGCGCTGGTCTCGGGCGACAACGATCTGGTGCTGCTGGTCCGTACCCAGGACGCGGCCAGCATGCGCGAGTTGGTGCTCAACACCTTTCAGACCATGCCGGACGTGCTGTCCACCCAGACCGTGCTGATCCTGGACGAGCTGGCCGGACCGGCCGCCACCGGCTGACCCGCCGCCGCTCCTTGTCCCGGCGTTCTTTCGCTGATTCGGTCTCTTTCCGATCTGACGGGTGCCCGGTCGGGCATAGAAAGAGAGCACGGAGTCTCCAGAGAGGCTTGCTCCGGGAACGGCCACGTTCGGTGGCTTGGCGGCAGGTAGCCAGGTCCATGCCAGCGCAGATCGCCGAATAGGCGCGTAGGACCCTAGCCCTGCGCGATATGCCAGGTGGTGGATATGCGCGCGGCGCTAAGGCTTCGTGCGCGCGCCAAAGAGCCGCTCCATGGGCATCCGCATCGCGGGACCTGCTTGTGTCAGGGTGACTAGGTGCCGACGACGAAGAGCAAGGTCACCCAGCAGATTGAGGTCGGCGACGGGCTCGCGCTCGGCGTTCTCGCATCCGGAATCGTGGCCGTGACGCTCAACAAGCCGTCGATCGCCAGCTTTGGGCCGGACGTATCCGAAGTGCCTCCGGCGGTCTCTTGGTAGGTGCCGGGTGCCTGCCCGGCCACCCAGGCTGGGGAGGCGCACCATGACCACACTCTTCACCGAATCGGTACGGCAGACGAGCATCGACCTGAGCTTGCGGGAGCTGCTCGAGTAGCCCGTCACCGAGCTGCTCGGCGTCGGCACCACCGTGGCCCAGGCGCTGCATGCCATCCAGGTCGACACCGTGTTCGACCTCGGGTCGTCGGCCGTCTTCGCCAAGGCGTCTGCGGTGCTCGCGGCGGCGGCGTCTGAGTTCAGGATCCTCGCCGCGGACCTCGTCACGCCGGGCGCAGTGGGTACGCCGCCGGTTAGCGCCGAGAGTGCGCCGAGCCTCGGTCCGGACCGGCTGCAAGGGGTGACGACGGCTGTAGGTACCGCGCTGGCGACCGCCCTGGAGGCTCCGACGATCCGCGACCTCGCGTTGTGGCCGCCGCGGCAGGTCGCGCACCAGCTCGTGGGCATCGCGTCGGGGACCGACCTGAGGCCGGGCGAGGACACGGTGGAAAAGCTGCGGCCGAGCCTGGGTGAGTACCCGACCGAGCGCGTCTACTACGACACGCTGGTCATGCTCGGCAGCGATGCGCCCGCCAACCTGACGCCCCTGCAGAATCCGCTGGCGCTCGATGCGCTCGCCGCATCGGGGCCGGTGTTCGGGCGGCCGGCGGTGGGCGCGTTGGCGACTTACGCGCAGTCGTGGTTCGCCCAGGCCGTGACGCTCGGCCACATGGTGCACTCGCTGGCGCTTGCGCCGGGTGAGGCGACGCGGGTGGCCGTGATCGACTGGTCGCGGCGTACGACGGCGACCGCGACAGAGAGCATCGCGGAGAGCGAGCAACTCGACAACTCGCAGAACCACGCGCGGGCCGTGAGCGAGGTCCAGAACGCCGTGGCCGACGAGATGCAGTCGGGCGGATCGATGGCGACCGGGTGGGCGAAGTCGACGAGCCACGGGAGCGGGTTCGCCGCCAGCGTCGGCGGCGGGCTCGCCGGCATGGTCGAGGGAGTCACCGGCGTGCTCGGGTTCGGTGGTGGCGGGTCGTCGACCAGCCAGGAGTCCGAGACCAACCCCAGCGCTACCAGCGTGTCGTGGTCGGTCGGGTCGCGCTCGGTGATGGCCGAGATGGAGCAGAACGTCAACGACCGCACCGAGCAGCACGCGACGTCGGTGCGCAACCGGCGCGCGACCGCCGTGCGTGAGGTCTCGCAGAGCGAGCACGAAGAGGTCAGCACCCGCATCGTGGCCAACTACAACCACATGCACGCGCTGACGGTGCAGTACTACGAGGTCGTCCAGATCTACCGGGTCACCGTCCAGCTCAACAACTTCGTCCGGGTGCTGTTCGTGCCCTTCGAGCTGCTCGACTTCACCGGCGCCAACGCCTCCGATCTCGTGGCGCAGTTCCGCGGGCAGCTGCTCGCCGCCGCGCTGACCGAGCGCACGGCGGAACTGATACTGGACGAGCGCGGGCGGGTCGAGGTGCGCGGTGTCGTCCGGGTGCCGCTGCCGATCTCGGTCGCGGGGCTTAGCGACGTGCGGGCGCCCGCAGCGCGTGGTGTCCTGGCGCGTGCGCTGACCGGCGTGATCGGCACCCCTGCGGCTCCCGTCGCCGACCCGGCGGTCGCCACGGATGGCGACGCCACGGCGGCGGCGACGAGGCTGCTCCGCTTCACCGTGGCCCGGCCCGGCCCGCTGGCCGAGGTGCTGCCGGGCGACGCCACGGTCGTGTCGCTCGCGTTCGAGGACGTCGCGGTAGCGCGGGGTCGACTTCCCGACGCCGATGCCCATCCGCGAGATCGAGGCGATCAACGTCGCCCGTGCGACGGCGACCGGGGTCTCGGAGGGCTCTGTCGTGATCGGCTACGACTCGGGCGGACATCGCTCGCTGGCCGTCGTACCGATGTCGCTCGTCGACGGTACGGCGATGCAGAAGATCGCGTTCCTGTCCGGCGACGCCTCGAACCGGCTCGCCGAGTTGCTGGGTCACCTGCAGGCCAATAGAGGCCACTACACGCGCGCTGTCCTCGAGCGGCTCGACTCGGCGTCGCTCGTGTCGGTGCTGTCGGGCGTGGAGTGGCTGGGCAAGCCGCTGGTCGACCAGGTCGAGCCGCATGCCGTCGCCGTGACCGGCAACTTCCTGGTGCTCCGCGCGCCGGCCGAGGACACCGACCCGAGCGGGGTCGCCGGGCTGACCACCTGGGCCGACCTGCTCAAGGACCGCGGCATCACCTCCAAGACCCAGGACGCTCGGCTGATCCCGATCCCGACCGGCGGCGTCTTCGCCGAGGCGGTGCTCGGCCGCTCCAACTCGGCCGAGAAGCTCGACATCACTCGCTTCTGGAACTGGCAGGACTCCCCCATCCCGCTCGCACCGGCCGAGATCGCGCCGGTCACGACGGGGAGCAGGGGTACGGCGGAGGACCTCACGCCCGGCCCGCTCGGCCCTCCAGTGCTCAACATCCAGCAGCCAACCACGCTGCCCGACCCGTCCGGGCTCGGAGCGGCGCTCGGCGTACTCGCGAGCGCCAACCTGTTCCGCGACATGAGCGGACTCGCCGGCACGCAGGCGGCGGCGCAGGCCGCGTCGTCTGGGACGCTCGACGCCGCTACGGCCGCGGGCCAGATCGCCAGCACCAACTTCCAGGCCGCGACCAGGCAGGCGACAGAGATGGGCCAGGCTGCGGCGGACATGTGGAAGGTGACAAAGACCAGCGACAGCGGCAGCGGCAGCAGCGGCGGCAGCAGCGGGGGTGGCGGGATCGGGGCCGGCGGCGGTGCGTCGAGCGCTGGCATCTCCGGCGACGGCGCGCGGATCAACCAGGGCCGCTCGCTCGACGAGCGCGGGGTCTCAGGGGCAGGCGGTGCTGTTGGTGCCGGGTCGCGCCGTGGCGGTACGGGTGCCGGCGGCGCGGCCGGCGCCGGGACCTCGTCGACCACGGCGCCGGACATCATGCCCGGACCACCGTCGTTCTCACGCGAGCTGGCGGCCAGCGACGAGTCCGTGCGGGTGTCGCCCGACCTGATCGGCGCCACGTCCGACCGACTTGGTGGGGTGGACATCACGCCAGCGTCGTTCACGGTCGGCAACCCGCTCGGGGCGGCCGTCGGTTCGGTCGTGGGCCAGGGCGTGCAGAAGCTGCTCATCGATGGCTACCGGGCCGCTGCCGAGGCTCGCGGAGTGTCGCTGCAGGGCATCCAGCTGCTGCCGATGGACAGGCATCCGCTCGCCAAGGACCTGATCCAGGCCGATTACGACGCCTGGACAGCCTCAGTGCGTTACATCTTCCTGAACCTCGAGGCGATGGCCTCCCACGCGGCGGCCATCGCCCAAGCGGCGCAACGCCCAGAGAACAAGGGTCTGTCCGATCAGATGGCCTACGCCGTCGTCGTCCTCGCGCACGAGAAGGTGCACGCCGTCCAGTTCGGGCAGACCGGCCGGCCCCGGTCCTTCGAGACGATGATCAAATACGAGATCGCGGCGTACGGCGACTCGGCGACGTTCATCCAGAACAACGGCGCGCAGCTCATCACGGCCCACGGGACGGACCAGACCTTCCTGAACAAGCTGGAGTCGATCTACACCGATCTCGGGACCTTCATGCAGACCACCCAGACCAACGAGACCACCGAGAGCGACAAGTTCGAGGCCCTCCAGGAGAAGGAAATGCTCCCGGCCAAGGTCGGCACGCGGAAGACCTATCCGGTCGACAGCCTCTACCCGTCGATCCCTTGACCCTTCTAGGCGGCCACAGGGTTGACCACGTACCGGGTCAGATTCAGCTCGTTGGCAGGACAGCGGCATACCGCCTACTCGGCCGAGGCGCCGGAGTAACGGGCTTGACGAGGCGGACTGCTCTGGCCTACTTTGCAAGGCGCTTGGCGACGAGCTACCGTCTGTGAAGGGCGCTGTGCAAGAACCAACGATCAACGACCGCCTCGCCACAAAAGTCGGGAACGTCACATGGCGCGGCATGTGGTTTCCCAAATTGAACATGAGCGGTCCATCAATCGGCTGACTTCACGAACGCGCGCTAATCGGCATGCTTGCACCGTTCCCGTTGATCACGCACAGGCCGTCGCGAGCTTCATACGCTCCGATCTGCGCGCCTGTGTGAGCAAGATCGAACACGCCGAACGACGGCTTGGCGCGCGACGCCGACATGCGCGCGTGGATGGGAACGGCTGGAGTCGTGGCGTGGCGCCCGAGCCGGTTTGGTCGCCCATCACTGAGTCGCCAAGCGGCTGGATGCGGGTGTGGCGACCCGCGTTTGATGCACCTTGACGCCACTGCGAGGTGCGACGCGGTGCAGCCTTCGGCGGCACACTTTCGGACCTGAACACATAGGATTGTGCGGTGAATCTACTGCCCACGGTGCCCTTCTGGGCGGAATTGTTGATCTTCATCGGGTGTGCCGTCGTGATCTGGGTGGCCGGGATCTCGTTGTCGGACTACACCGACATTCTCGCCGATCGTCTGCACCTCGGTCAGGCTCTTGGTGGGCTGATCCTGCTCGCGGTGGCAACGAATCTGCCGGAGATCGCGATCACTTACAGCGCTGCCGCGAGCGGCCAACTGGACGTCGCGGTCAGCAATATCCTGGGCGGGATCGCGATCCAGACGGTCGTCCTGGTCGCCCTTGACGCGTTCGGCGTGCGAGAACGCCGGCCGCTGACCTACCAGGCTGCGAGCCTCGTCCTAGTGATTGAGGGAGCCGTCGTGCTCGCCGTCCTGGTCGTGGTCGTGATGGGCACGCAACTGCCCAAGACGCTCGTCTACGCCCGACTCAGCCCCGATGTGGTGCTCATCGCCGTGGTCTGGGTGGTCGGGCTGCTCCTCACCCAGCGCGCCGGCAAGGCACTGCCCTGGTCTGACAGCGGAGAAGCCCCCGACTCACAAACCAAGCCTCGCGGTCACTCCCAGAAGTCTCGTGCATCCGAAGCTACGCGGCGCGGTGTGAGCACGGCTCGTGCGGCACTGGTCTTCGGCGTCGCTGCCGCTGCAACGCTGGTCGCGGGGGCATTGGCCGAAGAGAGCGGCACCGCGGCCGCTGATCACATCGGTCTTTCCGGGGTGTTATTCGGGGCGACCGTGCTGGCCGCCGCGACGTCCCTGCCTGAGCTGTCTACTGGTTTGACGTCAGCCAAGCAGGGCGACTACAAACTCGCGTTCGGCGACATCTTCGGCGGCAACGCCTTCCTGCCGGTACTTTTCCTGCTTGCGGTGCTGGTGTCGGGCAAGGCGGTTTTACCGAACGCGCACGCCTCCGACATCTACCTCACCGGCCTCGGCGGGCTCCTGACAATCGTCTACATGGCCGGACTGCTGTTCCGCCCCGCCAAGCCACACGCCCGCCTCGGCATCGACAGCCTTGCCGTTCTCGCCCTGTACGCCATCGGAGTCTTCGGACTAATCGCTCTGCCCAACTGAGCTGAGCCGTCCCGATCGAGGACAATGAGGCGCAACGATCGGACTACCGTCGACGACGCAGTCCCAGCCCGGATTTCAAACGACGGGCTGGGACTCGCCCGGATTAGTGACCCCGGCTCGAGGGAAGTCCGGTCGTCGCGTTCCCGACGGCTGAACTCGCCAATCGGATTGTCGATCTCGGCCGACCCTCAGGTAGGCGGAGTGAATTGCCAAAGGTCTGGCGCGTCTCCCGAGTCCGAGGTGTCAAAGTGCCACCCGCCAGCTACATACGTTCCGATCTGCGTGCCAACACCATTCAAGATCGAGCGCGCCTATCGACGGTTCCGGTGCGGCCTTGAGTCCAATTGGCCCCGCGACGGTGTCCAGGATCCGGTGAAGCGGGTGCCGGTAGGACTCGCCGTACGCCTTCGCGGTAGGAATGTGGGTATGCGAATCTTCTTTACCGGCGGCAGCGAAGGCTGGTAGGCATGTCGCGCCGTTTCTGGCCGAGCAGGGCCACCAGGTCACGAATGCCGACCTCGTCCCGTTAGGTCACCCAGCGGTCGCGGACCTTCGCGTCGACCTCACCGACGCCGGGGAGACTTACTCGGCGCTCGCCGGGCTGGCCACCTTCCAGGAGCTGGATCTGCCCGCCAAGCCGAGCTACGACGCTGTGGTGCACTTCGCCGCGGTTCCGGCGATCCTGCTGAGGTCCGACGCAGCGACGTATGCGACGAACGTGCTCAGCACCTTCAACGTGCTCGAGGCCGCGACCCGGCTGGGGGTGCGCAAGATCGTGTTTGCGTCTTCGGAGACGACCTACGGGATCTGTTTCGCTCAGGGTGAGCGGCGTCCGCTCTACGTACCGGTCGATGAGAACCATCCGACGGTTCCCGAGGATGCCTACGCAATGTCCAAGTTGGCCGGCGAGGTGACGGCGCGCTCGTTCAGTGCGCGTACCGGTGCGGACGTGTATGGCTTGCGGATCAACAATGTCATCGAGCCGCACGAGTACGCGGAGATGTTCCCGGCCTTTCTCGCCGATCCTTCGCTGCGGCGCCGCAACGTGTTCGCCTACATCGACGTCCGCGACCTTGGGCAGATGGTGCAGCGCTGTCTGGAGACCGATGGGCTGGGCTATGAGGTTTTCAACGTCGCCAACGCCGACATGTCCGTGGCTGCGACGACCCAGGAGATCCAGGACCGCTTTTACGACGGGGTCCAGGTGCGCCGGGAGATGGCCCGCGACGAGACCTTCTACGCCATCGACAAGGCACGCGATCTGCTTGGTTTCGCCCCTCGTCACTCCTGGCGCGACGTGCTGGCCGACCCTGGCGCTGGGCACGGCTGAACCCAGGCCTATCACCATCGCCCGCGCTGCTGGCCCTCACCTAGCGGTTGATCTGCTCGCTTCGCCGGTACGGGCGCAGCGCCCGATATCGACGGCTTGGCGCGATTTCATCAGGGGTGGATGAGGTCTTCAATCGCACGAAGGAGACCAAGGACGTGTACAAGGCTGTGCCATGGCGCGACGACATCGGTGTCTGACAGCAGCTCACGCAGCTCAGCGATGTCGACCCTGAGCTGCCCTACGGTCAGTTCAGGGTCGGGCTGCGCAAGGTCGAACGCCGAGGTGATAGGTAACGACCAGTAGGCGCTCGGCTTAGTCGGAGCTGCGGGCCGTGCTCCATTTCGACGGCGTCGAGCACACGATCAAGTGCCGTTCGAAGGTCAGCGACGGCGATCGTGAGGTCCGAGTTCATTTGTCTAGAGTGCCAGAGCCATATCGTCCGATCTGGCCAGCACGTCGCCGCGAAGATCACGTCCGCGAACGACGGCTACGCGCGCGGCGCAAGGCCGTCCGAACAGTTGACAGCTCCTGTCCCAGTTGGGGACCAGCCGCACTGCATTTGCTAGATCTTTTCGGGGGGACTCGACGCTTGAGACCGCAGAAGGAAACAAAGCTGGATGCTTGATTCGACCGTGCACGTGACCGCCGATGGCTATCATTCCGGAGCCCGACGAAGTCACCCGGGTCATCAACGGGCAGACACAGCTGGAGCTCGTCGAGGCCAACTTGTGCCCGCCAACCACGAATTGGCTGTGCTACCCGCGCACAGAGGCGCGACGCTGACAAACACCATCGGTCCGGTCTCGCGCGCCGAGTGGATGCACCCACCACCCTTCAAGCCGAACCACCAACGACCCCTCCTGCGCGCCGATCGGCGAAATTCGCAGGCGATGTGTCCGTCGCGTTGACGCGCCCGTGCGAACGCCGGCCCGGATGGATGCTCTTGTGGGCATGCGTGCGCAGGCCGTGGCGGCTGGAGCCGCTGGGTCAGCAGCACTTAGCCGTGGGGCTTCGTATGCCTGTCGAACCGTGATGTCGACGGTATTTTCTATTCATTCTGACGCTCCTTTAAGGCGGTATGAACGAGCCGTAGGCCCCCGGGAGCAGCCATGAACGAGGACTTCGAGCCGGCGCTGGGTGCGCACGTCACGCGTGACGACCATGGACGGGCGCGAGCGATTCGCCACACGCAGGAGTACTGGGCCGCCGAGGCGGGCAGCCCGGTGCAGGCCGCCGTGGACTACGTCCGGGCGATCGCGACGACCTACGAGATCGCCGAGGGCGACCTGACCAACCTGCACGTCGACGCGACCCATCTCGACCCGCGTGAGCAGGGCGTCGAGTACCGGATCGACGAGCGTATCAGCGCCTTCGACTCGACCACCGTCGGCTTCGACCAGACCGTGCTGAATACCCCGGTCTGGGGCGGCGGGCTGCGCGTGACGGTCAAGGAGGGCCCGAACCGGGTGGTCGCGTCGGTGGACACTAGCCACCCCGACCTCGAGGTGAGCCTGCCCTCGGAGGCAGTCATCGAGCGCTACCGGCAGGCTTTTCGAGGCGCCGAGGTCGCGCGGGCGCTGGACCGCTCTGGCGCCGAGGCCGACGAGGACTTTGTCGAGAGCCAGCACACCGCGGGCACCAAACTGATCGCCGAGGTGCTCGGCAGCGCAGCGGGCCGGCGACGGCGGGTCAACCTGCGTCCGCGTCTCATCCGCGGGCGTTTTTGGATCTACCGCTACGTCGCGGCTGACCGGCTGCCGCGATCGGGCCAGTCCGGCCCGATCGAAGAGGCCGCAGGGGAGAGCCCGCCGGAAGACCCGCTGACCCTGCCACTGCCCGCAGTGTCCGACGAGATCACTGACGGCCGCCACTATCTCGTCGCCGAGATCACCTTTGAAGCCGCAATACCCGGACGCGAACGGCTGACTTGGCAAGCCCTGGTCGAGCTGCAGACCGGTTCCGCGCTGTACCTGCGCGCGCTCAGCGGCGACGTCAATGGCTACGTCATGACGTTGGACCCGCCGACCAAGCTGGGCAACACGTCCGTCAGTTCGGCGTCCAACAACACCACCCTCAACCCGCTGCGGGACGACGTCACCCTCCCCAACCTCGGTGCTCCGGTCGCCGGAGCGCAGTCGCTCGCCGGCACCTACCTGCACCTGGCCGAGGTCGAAGGCGAGGTCATCGCGGCTCCTACGGTCGCAACCGGCTCAGATTTCCTTTACCCGACAAGGACGAACGACTTCGCGGCGGTGAGCGCGTACTTTCACGTGGACCGGCTCTTCCGGACCATCGCCGATCTCGGCTTCACGGTGACCGGCCCCAGCGGGTACTTCCACCACACCAATTTCCCGATCCCGGTCGACCATCGGTGCTTTACCGGCAACGTTATCAACGCGCACTGCGTGGGTGACGGGCTCGGCGGCATCGGGCACGTCGGCTACGGGATCATGGACCTCACTGACACGACCAACCCGCTCGGGCGCGCAGCCGATCCACGTGTCACGTGGCACGAGGTCTGCGGCCACGGGATCCTCTACGAGAGGGTCAACAGCGCGAACTTCGGGTTCGCCCACAGTGCTGGCGACAGCCTGAGCGAAATCTTCTTCGATCCCGACTCGCGGCTGTCCGGGGTGGACGGTACCGCGCTGGGCAAGCCCGGCGACCTCCGCTTCACCTACGTACCTTGGCACCCGACGCTCGACCGCCGCTCGGATCGGACGACTGCTGCCGGGTGGGCGTGGAACGGCTCTCACGACGACCAGGGCTACGGGTCGGAGGAGATCCTGGAGACCACCCTGTTCCGGGTGTACCGCTCGATCGGTGGCGACAGTAGCGACCCGGCCCGCAGGCGGTTCGCGTCCCGGATGGCGATGTACCTGATCCTGCGCGCCGTCCAAAGCCTGACGCCGGCCACCAACCCGGCCTACGCCCGCGACTTCGCCACGGCGCTCATGAGCGCGGGCGACCTGAACTGGACGTCCGAGGGCATCGATGGCGGCGCCTACGGCAAGGTCATCCGCTGGTCCTTCGAGCTCCAGGGCGAGTACCAGGTGCCGCTCGTGCTGCGTTCCAGCCCGAACAACGGCAGCATCACCACTCGCGGCCTACCACCCCAGCAGGACGTCTACATCGATGACGGACGGGCCGGTGAGTACCAGTTCCAGCCGGTGCACTGGCACACGACGACGGTCTGGAACCGGCGGACCGCCGACAACCTGCCCGGCCACCAGGAGCCCGAACTCGGCGCGACCAACTACGCCTACGTGAAAGTGAAGAACCGCGGCACCCAGACGGCGACCGGTGTCGTCGTGAAGGGCTATCACACCAAGCCGATGGCCGGCCTGCTCTGGCCGAACGACTTCGAACCGTTCACCACCCCATCGATCTCGGTGGGCACGCTGCTCGGCAACAACGCCGAGGAAAAGGTCATCGGGCCGTTCGAATGGACGCCGACCATCAACGCGCTCGGGCACGACTGCATGCTGATGATCGTGTCCAGCGACGGTGACACGTCCAACGTCGACAAGTTCACCGCCGGCGAGAGCATCCCCGAGTGGCGATTGGTGCCCAACGACAACAACATCGCGCAACGCAACGTGGTGCCGGTGCCCGGTGGTGGCGAAACGGCAGGCCTGATGGCCGGCCTGAACGAGGCGATCTTCTGGCTCGGCAACCCGAACCCCAAGGGTGCCACCATGACCGTCGCGATCGATCTGCCCGAACTGCTCAGCCGCCGGGAGTGGAAGGTCGGTGTCGAAGGTATCGGCGACGGTACGGCGTTCTTCAAGTCGGGTGAGCAGCGACCGCTGTGCATCCGGGTGCAGCCGGGGCACTCCTTCACGCGGGCCGACGTGGAGCGCGCGCCTGCTGAGATCGTCGTCAAGGCCTACGCCGACGGCAATTTGGTCGGCGGCATGACCTATGCGCTCGATCCGAACATCCGGATACCACACAACCGGAAGGGCAAGGACACGTGCCGCTGCCAGGAACCGGCGGAGAAGCTGCTCGACTGCCTCGGCCTGCCCGGCCAGGACGTCGCGTCGGTGCACGTCAAAGAAATCGTCATCGGCCTGCGTATCCGTGACGACGGCTGCTGCTGAGGTGAGGGAGGAAGACCATGCCTGATCAGGACTACATCGTCGCCCAACGGATTCGCCTCGGCGGGGAGGCCGAGCAACTGTCCGTCACGGTGGACGATGGCCGGGTACTGCGCTTCGACGCGGCCGATGCCAAGACCCGGCCGCTGACCGACGTCCTGCGCTCGCTCGAAGCGCTCGGACATCCGGCCTACCTGATCCTCGCCGATGACGTGATCACCGGTGTGCGGGTGCCGGCCGTCGGACGGGTCGAGCAGTTGGTGGACGCCACCGACCCTGCCGGCCCGCGCTACGTCCAGCTGGATACCACGCAGGCCCGGCACGTCCTGCTGCCGGAAGCGGACGATCGCTTCGGCGTCGTCATTCGACAGGCGGCCAGCGACCACAGCCCTGTGTTGCTCACCAGCGACGACCGCGGCGTGATCCTCGACGTCCGTGCGTGGGAGCCCGGCCCGGACGACGGCCCACGTCCGCCGCTGCCGCCCTTTCCGCCGATCGGGCCTGTAATCCCGCAATGGCTGCGGTGGATTCCCTTCATCAAACGGATCTGGCCCTGGCTGTACTGGCTCTACTGGCCCTGGTGGCCGTGGTGGTGGTTCCACGGGATTTCACCGGCCCACGCCCAGCAGGTATTCGACGCCATGTCGGCGACCAGTTGTGCGCCGTTGACGGTGCCAGCGCCCTGCATCCCGTTCCTCTACCCGGACGACGGCTGCTGGGCTCGAGCCCACGAGATGTGCCGGCTGATGATCAATATGGGCCTGTCGCCACGCAAGATCTGGATCGACCACAGCGCTGGCTACTGGCTCACCGTGGCGACCAAGAACAGCCCGAACTGCCAGGTCACCTGGGGTTGGCACGTGGCGCCGACGCTGCTGGTGCGCACGCCCTGGTTCTTCTTCGGCCAACCGCGGGTGATCGATCCGTCGCTGTTCACCACGCCGGTGAGTGAGGCCACCTGGAAGGGCGTGCAGGGTGATCCCGGTGCCACGCTGACGCCGACGCGTGCCGACCAGTTCTGGCACGGCGGCGGAACCGATCCCACCTACGCCCAGTCGAACGCGATCCTCGCCCAGTACCGCGCTGCGCTGCGGGCACGCTCGCTGCAGGACGGGCCGCCCCCCTACGCCTACTGCTGAATCGGTGGCGTACGGCATCGTCGCTTCGGGTCGACGGTCGGGTAACCGTCGGTGCAGGTCGAGTCGTCAATGCACTCGAGGCCGTCGGGGCTGTCTTTGGGCCAGTGGTCCCGCCCGAACGTCGTCACGAGCTTGAGGACGGCGTCGCCGAGCGCGGCGAAGACCGCGCGACCGCATCGGAGGTGTCGCCGATTTCGGCCGTTCTTGGCAACGGCGACACTGTCTGACCGGCGAGCGTCTGATCGTTCCTCGGCCGAGCTACGTGATCAGGGTGCCTCCGAAGATAACTGACCAGAGCGCCCTGTCACATACGGACACATCTGTGCGAGACACCGCGCTGCGAGTCGTGCTCGCTATCGACGGATCACGTGCGCTCTGGTTGTGGCCCCGGGGGAAGATGTCCAAGTGACATGCTTGCGGGGACCATCAATCGCGATCGGCCTTGTTCAGCTCTTCGGCGAGCATCACGATAATCCCGCTGGGGCCGCGGAGGTAGGTGAGCTTGTAGACGTCCCGGTAGGTCGCGACGCCGCGCAGCGGATGACAGCCGTGCCTCGCGGCCATCTCTAGGGCCACGTCGATATCGTCGACCGAGAAGGCAACGCGGTGCATGCCGATCTCGTTGGGCTGAGTGGGCTGTGTATCGATTGCAACGGGGTGGATGTACTCGAAGAGTTCAAGGCGACCATCGCCGTCCGGCGTCTGGAGCATCGCGATCTTGGCGTGATTGCCGTCGAGGCCGACGGCGGTGTCGGTCCACTCTCCCTTGACTGTGTCTCGGCCCACGACGGTCAGGCCGAGATCAGTGAAGAATGCGATCGTTGACTCCAGATCGCGCACGGCGATGCCGACGTTCTCAAGCCTGATGGGCATGCGTCGCACGCTACCAAGTCGCGGTTATCCGTTCAGGACCGTGACGCGTGGCCTCGGCTGGTAATGGCCAATCCGTATCGTGGTCCTGCGGCAGCGAACGCGCGGCTGTGTGCAGTGCCGAAAATGAAATGCTTGCTGCGAGTCGGTTGACCGGGTAGCAACACCGCCCTGAGCACGGCCATTTGAGTGAGTTGGCTCAGCCCAGCGCGGCGTCGACGATGGCGCGCGCCTCGTCCTGGATCTCGGCCAGTTTCTCCGGGCCGTCGAAGGACTCGGCGTAGAGCTTGTAGACATCTTCGGTGCCGGACGGCCGGGCGGCGAACCAGCCCCGGTCGGTGGTCACCTTCAGGCCGCCGATCGAGGCGCCGTTGCCCGGCGCGGTGGTCAGCCGGGCGGTGATCGGCTCGCCGGCCAGGGTCGAGGCGCTGACCTGATCGGGCGAGAGCTTGGCCAGCGCGGCCTTCTGCTCCCGGGTGGCCGGTGAGTCGATCCGCGCGTATGCCGGCGCGCCGAACCGCGCGGTCAACTCCGTGTAGTGCTGCGATGGAGATTTACCGGTCACCGCAAGGATCTCCGAGGCCAGCAGGCACAGGATCAGGCCGTCCTTGTCGGTCGTCCACACCGAGCCGTCCTGCTGCAGGAACGACGCGCCGGCCGACTCCTCGCCGCCGAAGCCGACCGAGCCATCCAGCAGGCCCGGCACGAACCACTTGAAGCCGACCGGCACCTCGATCAGCGTGCGTCCCAGCGAGGCGGCCACCCGGTCGATCATGGACGAGCTGACCAGGGTCTTGCCGATCGCCGCGTCGGGCCGCCAGCCGGGACGGTTGGCGTACAGGTAGCCGATGGCCACCGCGAGGTAGTGGTTCGGGTTCATCAGCCCGGCATCGGGGGTCACGATGCCGTGCCGGTCGGCGTCGGTGTCGTTGCCGGTCGCGATATCGAAATCGTGCTGTCGCGAGATCAGCGAGGCCATCGCCGACGGCGAGGAGCAATCCATCCGGATCTTGCCGTCCCAGTCCAGCGTCATGAACCCGAACTGCGGATCCACTCCCGGATTGACGACGGTGAGATCCAGGCCGTAGCGGTCGCCGATCTCACCCCAGTAGGCAACCGACGCCCCGCCCAGCGGGTCGGCGCCGATCCGCACGCCCGCACTGCGGATCGCATCGATGTCGACGACACTTTCCAGATCGCCGACGTAACCGGCCAAAAAGTCGTAGAAGCCGGTGGTATCGGCGTTCTGCGCGCTCTG
>JBPCPA010000207.1:0-8758 GCA_050999655.1 Jatrophihabitans sp. | reverse complement strand
AGATCACCCGGCAATTGCTGTCCAGCGAGGGCGAGGAGCCGTTGCAGGTCATCGCGCGCCGGTTGCAGCAAATTGCCGGCGCCGACGCGGTCAACGTGGTGCTGCCGACCGCTGACGGGCAGCGACTGCTGAGCGAGGGCGCCACCGGTGCCGGTGCCGACGAATTGGCCGGGCAGAGCTATCCGATCGAGAACACCGTCTCGCAGCTGGTGCTGGACAACGGCCGTCCGGTGCTGATCGGTGACATGTCCCAGCAGCAACAGCACACCGTGCACCTGAGCGAGGTGGTGGCGGTGGGCCCGCTGATGGTGTTGCCGCTGGTCGGCACCCAGCGGGTACGGGGCGCGCTGATTGTCGGCCGGCTGCACGGCCGGTCCCGGTTCACCGCCGCCGATCTCGAGATGGCCGCCACCTTCGCCAACCACGCAGCGGTCGCGGTGGAGCTGGCCGATGCCCGCGCCGATCAGCAGCGGATCGCGCTGCTGGAGGACCGGGACCGGATTGCTCGCGACCTGCACGACCACGTGATCCAGCGGCTGTTCGGCGCCGGGCTCACGGTGGAGAGCATCGCCGCCGGCCTGGGCGGGGACATCCGGTCACAGCGGCTGGGCCAGGTGGTCACCGACATCGACGACACCATCCGCCAGATTCGCACCTCGATCTTCCAGCTCCGCGGCCCGCTCGGACCGCAGACCGGCACCGTGCGCGCCCGGCTGCTCGAGGTCGTCGCCGAGGTCTCGGCCCTGCTGCCACGCCCGCCCGAGCTGAGCCTGGCCGGCCCGATAGACGCCGTGGTGTCCTTGCCCGTCTCCGACGAACTGGTGGCGGTGGTCCGGGAGGCGCTGACCAATGTGGCCCGGCATGCCCGGGCCAGTCGGGTCGAGATCCGGTTGGCGGTGCAGGCCGATCAATTGTGCCTGCAGATCACCGACGACGGGGTGGGGATCGGTGCCGTCACCCGACGAAGCGGGCTGGCCAACCTGACCCGACGCGCCGTCCTGGCCGGTGGCAGCCTGGTCATCACCTCGCCGTATCCACCGGCGCCGCCCGCCGGTGGCGATGCTGCTGGCAGTGATGCTGCTGGCAGTGATGCTGCTGGTAGTGATGCTGCTGGCAGTGAAGGAGGAACGAGCCTGCAATGGACGATTCCGCTGAGCTGACCGAGCCGATCCGAGTGTTCCTGCTCGATGACCACGAGATCGTCCGGCGGGGGATCGCTGACCTGATCGGCGCCGAGCCGGACATCGCGGTGGTCGGTGAGGCCGGCACCGCCGCCGGCGCGCTGGCCCGGATTCCGGCCGTCCGGCCGGACGTGGCGATCCTGGACGCCCGGCTTCCGGACGGCAGCGGCATCGACGTCTGCCGTGACATCCGCTCCGCGATGCCCGAGATCCGGTGTCTGATCCTGACCTCCTATGACGACAACGACGCGATCTTCGCCGCGGTGATGGCCGGTGCCGCGGGCTACCTGCTCAAGGAGGTCCGCGGCTCGTCCCTGGTCGAGGCGATCCGGCAGGTGGCGGCCGGCAAGTCGTTGCTGGACCCGTCGGTAACTGGGCGGTTGCTGGCCCGGCTGCGCGAGGGCGAGCCTACCGATCCCAGGCTGGCATCGCTCACCGACCGCGAGCGCGAGATCCTGCTGCTGATCGCCGACGGCCTGACCAACAGGCAGATAGGTGAGCAGCTGTTCCTGGCCGAGAAGACCATCAAGAACTACGTCTCCGGCCTGCTCGCCAAGCTGGGCATGCAGCGGCGCACCCAGGCCGCGGTGTTCGGAGCCCGGACCCGGCAGTCCTAGCCGGGTTCCGCCCCGGCCCGCCGCCCCGGCCCCGCCGGCTCGGGACTTTCGGCCCTGTGGCATCGGCCGGGCAGCGCCGAGGATGGGTGCATGACCCACACATCCCTGCCCGCCGTCCGCTCGCGAACCCGCGGCAGCTGGGACCGGTCGGTGGCCGAGGCCGCCGTCGAGATCGCCCGCCGCGCTCCGTCGATCCACAACACCCAGCCATGGCGCTGGCACGTCGACGCCGACGGGTTGACGCTGCTGGCCGATCCGCGCCGGCAATTGGCGGTAGCGGACCCGGACGGCCATTCGCTGCTGATCAGCTGCGGTGCCGCGCTGCGGCTCACCGAGTTGGGCCTGCAAAGCGGTGGCTGGCAGGTCGATACCCACCGGATGCCGGACCCGGCCCGTCCGGAGGTGCTCGCCCGGTTCAGCCGGCCACGCCCGGTCGAGGTGACCGAGGCGGTGCGCCAGCAGGCCAGTGCCGCGCTGCGCAGGCACAGCGACCGCAGGCCCTTCCAGCCGAGGCCGGTGCCGGCCGACCTTCTGGACGGCCTGCGCGGGGCGACCGACCGCAACGGTGTGCACGTGCACTTTCCGGCCCGGCCGCAGGAGCGCACGAACCTGGCCGTGGCGGTCAGCTGGGCCGATCGGATCGAGCGACATGACGACGCCTACGTCGCCGAACTCGCCCGCTGGCTGCGTCCGGCCGAGCTTGGTACCGGCGTGGTCAGCGCTGATGGGGTGGTGCTGGGGGCTGTCCCGATGGTGGGCGATGGCCCACCGCGTCACACCGACGTGCCGCTGCGCGACTTCGAACTGGGCGTGTCCGGCCGCGAGCTGATCGCCCGCGACGTCGACGAGCAGCCGTCCATCGCGGTACTGCTGACCGACTCGGACTCCCCGTTGGATCAGCTGCTGGCCGGCGAGGCGATGATGGCGTTGATGCTCGCCGCCGAGCAGGCCGGTCTGAGCAGTTGCCCGCTGAGCCAGGCCGTCGACCTGATCGCGTTCCGCAGCCGGCTGCACACCCTGATGGGATGGCAGGGCTGCCCCCAGATGATGCTGCGAATCGGCTACCCCGCCACCGGCGCGGCGCCGCAGCGGACCCCGCGCCGGCTGGTGACCGACGTGCTGTCGGGCGGGTGGCCGGGCCGGTGACGCCGCTGTCCGGGCCGGGCAACGGTCCAGCCGGCCGGACGGCGTTGCTGACCAGCGGCCCGGTGGTCGTCGGCGTGGACGGTTCTGCCGGCTCGCGGGCGGCATTGCGCTGGGCAGCCGACGAGGCGGGCCTGCGGCGCCGGACGTTGCTGGTGGCCCACGCCAGCACCGACGCCGGCAACCGACCGGCCGCCGAACTGCTGCTGCACAGCTGTACGGCCGAGGCCTCCGCTCGCCAGCCCGCGATCCCGGTGACCTCGCTGGTCAGCCAATCAGGCGCTGCGGACACGCTGATCGAGCTCAGCCTCGATGCCGACCTGATCGTGCTCGGACCGGGCACCCGCAGCGCCATGCTGGGTTCGGTCAGCCGCCAGGTGAACGCCCATGCCCACTGCCCGGTCGCGGCGATGCCGGCGGCGACGGCGGTGCTGGCTACCGGCGATGAGCTGCGCCGGCGACCGATCGTGGTTGCGATGGCCGGCCGGCCGACCGATTCGTTCGTGCTCGACTTCGCCCTGGCCGAAGCCCAGCTGCGGGCCGCCGGCCTGCTGGCGATCCGGGTGGTGCCGCCGGCCGACGTAGACACCTCGCTGCGCCAAGGCCATTCCGAGCTCGAGTTCGAGCTGGCCCTGTTCCGGCCCCGCTACCCGCAGGTGGCGCTGACCGCTCGCTGCCTGCCGGGCGAGCCCGCGCAGGCACTGCTCGACGCAGCCGCCTCGGCGCAGCTGCTGGTGCTCGGCGGCCGGCACAGCGATCAGCTGTGGGCCGGCAGGCTCGGCCCGGTACCGACCGAGTTGTTGGCCCGCACGCCCTGTCCGGTCATCGTGGTGGGTCAGTCGGCCCGCCATCAGACGCCGCTGGAATCCTTCGGTGGAGCCCGGCGATGACCGCCCTGGCCTCGGTCCTGCCGGCAGGTGGGACGGCCAGCGTCGAAGCAGCCGTCGCGACGACCGTGGCCGCTGGGATCACCGCCGCCGCCCAGGCCGATGGCGCCGACCTGCTCCGGCGGCTGGACAGCAGCGAGCGAGCTGGCCTGAGTGACGCGGAGGTGGCCCGCAGACAGGCCCACTACGGCCCGAACGCGGTGTCCTCGCACCGGGCCAGGCTGTTGCCGGTGCTCTGGCACCAGCTGCGGTCACCGCTGCTGGCGCTGCTGATGAGCGCCGCCCTGGCCTCCTACTTCGTCGGCGAGCGCAGCGACGCGGTCATCATCGGCGTGATCGTCGCGCTGTCGGTCGGGCTGGGTTTCGTCAATGAATACCGGGCCGAAAAGGCGGCCGAGGCTCTGCACGACCAGATCCGGCACCAGACCGTCGCGATCCGGGACGGCCGGCCCTGCTCGGTCGAGGTCACCGACCTGGTTCCGGGCGACGTGCTGCAGCTAGAACTCGGCGACATCGTGCCGGCCGACCTGCGGCTGCTGGAGGTGACCGGCCTGGAGTGCGACGAGTCGGTGCTGACCGGCGAGTCGATGCCGGTGGCCAAGAACACCCAGCCCGTCCCGGCCGGCACCGCGCTGGCCGAGTTGGCCGGCTGCGCGCTGATGGGCACCGTCGTCAACGCCGGCAGCGGTCGCGGCCTGGTGGTGAGCACCGGCGCCCGGACCGAGTTCGGCATGATCGCCGCCGGCCTGAGCACCCACCAGCTCGATACCGAGTTCCAGGTCGGCCTGCGCAGGTTCTCCATGCTGCTGGTCTACGTCGCGGGTGCGCTGACCACCTCGATCTTCGTGATCAACGTGAGCCTGCACAAGCCGATCATGGACGCGCTGCTGTTCTCGCTGGCCATCGCGGTCGGGATCACCCCGCAGCTGCTACCAGCGGTGGTGTCCAGCAGCCTGGCGGCCGGGTCGCGGCGGATGAGCCGGCGCAAGGTGCTGGTGAAACGGCTGGTCTGCATCGAGGATCTGGGCAATGTCGACGTCCTGTTCACCGACAAGACCGGCACCCTGACCGCGGGCCGGATCGACTACGCCCGGGCGGTGCCGGTGGCCGGCACCGATGCCGCGACGGTGCTGCGGTGGGGACTGCTCTGCACCGAGAACGCCTCCAGCACCGGAGCCGCGATCGGCGGCAACCCGCTGGATGTCGCGTTGTGGGCCTCGCCGGACGCCGCCACCCAGCGGGCCGGGATCGAGGGTGTCAGCAGGCTGGCGGTGTTGCCCTTCGACCATGAGCGCAACATGGTGTCGGTGCTGGTGTGCGACGCTGCCGGCCGGTCGAGCCTGGTCACCAAGGGTGCTCCCGAGATGGTGCTGGACCGCTGCCTGGACGTGCCGCAGGCCGCCCGGCAGCGCCTGGCCACCGAGTTCGCGGCCGGCAATCGGGTGGTCGCGGTGGCGCTGCGGCCGGTCGCCGACGGGCAGCCGATCGTGCTGAGCGCGGCCGACGAGCACGGCCTGCGGCTGGTCGGCCTGCTGGTGTTCCGCGACCCGCCCAAGGCCGATGCCGCCGCGGCACTGCGCCGGTTGGCCGGCCTGGGGATCGCGGTCAAGGTCGTCACCGGAGACAACGCCGCGGTCGCCGCCAAGGTCTGCCGCGACCTCGGCCTGGATCGGGGCGGCGCGCTGACCGGCGTCGAACTGGCCGGCCTCGACGATGCCGCGCTGGCCGCGGTGATCGGCACCACCACGGTGTTCGCGCGGGTGAGCCCGGAGGACAAGGCCCGTATCGTCAGGGTGCAGCGCCGCAGCGGTGGTGGGGTGGCCTTTCTCGGCGACGGGGTCAATGACGCGCTGGCGCTGCATGCCGCCGATGTCGGCATCTCGGTCGAGTCGGCCACCGACGTAGCCAAGGACGCCGCCGATGTGATCCTGCTCGAGAAGGATCTCGACGTGCTCGCCGACGGCGTGGCCGAGGGCCGGCGGATCTTCGCCAACACCATCAAGTACGTCCTGATGGGTACCTCCAGCAATTTCGGCAACATGTTCTCCGCGGCAGGCGCATCGTTGTTCCTGTCCTTCCTGCCGATGCTGCCCAGCCAGATCCTGCTCAACAACCTGCTCTATGACACCAGCCAGCTGGCGATCCCCACCGACAACGTCGACGAGGAGCAGCTGCGCCGGCCCTCGCACTGGGACATCGGTTTCATCCGCCGGTTCATGATGTCCTTCGGCCCGCTGAGCTCGGTGTTCGACTTCGTCACCTTCGCCGTGATGCTGTGGGTCTTTCATGCCGGGGCCGGGGAGTTCCGTTCCGGCTGGTTCGTGGAATCGCTGGCCACCCAGACGCTGGTGATCTTCGCCATCCGCACCCGCCGGGTCCCGTTCTTCCGCAGCCATCCCAGCCTGCCGCTCAGCCTGGCGGCGCTGGCCGTGGTCGCCGTCGGCGGGGCGTTACCAGCCACCCCGATGGCGCGCACCCTCGGCTTCAGCCCGTTGCCGCCGGCATTCTTCGCCGCGCTGGCGGCCATGGTGCTCGGCTACCTCGTCCTGATCGAGGCGGGCAAGCGGATCTTCTACCGCACCGCGGCCCTCGGGCCCCGTGTGACCGGGCACCGGCCAGGCAGCCGGCACCGGCACCTGAGCCGCCAGGCCGCCTACTTCAGCACCGCCGTCCGGCACGCCCCGAGCACAGGAGAGCACTCATGACCGACACCAACCTGGCACCGAGCCGGACCTATGACCGGCCCGAACTGGAACTGATCGACGCCTACTGGCGAGCGGCGAACTACCTGTCGGTCGGTCAGATCTACCTGCTGGACAACCCCCTGCTGCGCCAACCGCTGCTGGCCGAGCATGTCAAGCCCCGGTTGCTCGGGCACTGGGGGACAACACCCGGACTGAACCTGCTCTACGCCCACCTCAACCGGGCCATCGGCGAGCGCGACCTCGACGCCCTCTACCTGACCGGACCCGGCCACGGTGGGCCGGGGCTGGTGGCCAACGCCTACCTGGAAGGCACCTACAGCGAGGTGTACTCCGCGATCGGCCAGGACGAGGACGGGCTGCGCGCGCTGTTTCGGCAGTTCTCCTTCCCCGGCGGCATTCCCAGCCACGTCGCGCCCGAGACGCCGGGTTCGATTCACGAGGGCGGCGAGCTCGGCTACGCGCTGGTGCACGCCTACGGGGCGGTGTTCGACAACCCGGGCCTGCTGGCGGTCTGCGTGGTCGGCGACGGTGAGGCCGAGACCGGGCCGATGGCCGCAAGCTGGCATTCGAACAAGTTCCTCAACCCGATCACCGACGGCGCGGTGTTGCCGGTACTGCACCTCAACGGGTACAAGATCGCCAACCCGAGCGTGCTGGCCCGGATCCCGGAGCGCGAGCTCGCCGAGCTGATGCGCGGCTACGGCTACCGGCCCTACTTCGTCGGTGGTGACGAGCCGTTCGACGTGCACCGGCAACTGGCGAGCACGCTGGACCTGGTGCTGGACGAGATCGCCGGCATCCAGCGCGAGGCCCGTACCGGCGCCGGCAGCGCCGATCGGCCGGCCTGGCCGATGATCGTACTGCGCACCCCGAAGGGCTGGACCGGGCCGAAGCAGGTCGACGGCGTGCCGGTGGAGGGCACCTGGCGGGCGCATCAGGTGCCGCTGGCCGAGACCCGCACCAACGACGGGCACCGCGCGCTGCTCGAGCAATGGCTGCGCAGCTACCGTCCCGAGGAGCTGTTCGACGCCACCGGCCGGCTGATCCCGCAACTGCAGGCGCTGGCGCCGCGCGGTAGCCGCCGGATGAGCGCGAACCCGCACGCCAACGGCGGGCTGCTGCTACGCGATCTGGTGATGCCGCCCTTCGGTGACTACGCCGTCGCGGTGGACCGACCGGCGAGTCGGACCAGCGAGGCCACCCGGGTGCTGGGGGAGTTCCTGCGCGACATCATCGTCGCCAACCCGGACCGGTTCCGGCTGATGGGCCCGGACGAGACCGCGTCCAACCGCCTCTCGGCGGTGTTCGAGCAGACCGGGCGGGCCTGGGATGCCGCCGTCCTGGCCGGCGATGACCACCTGGCACCGGACGGCCGGGTGATGGAGGTGCTGTCCGAGCACCTGTGCCAGGGCTGGCTGGAGGGCTACCTGCTCACCGGCCGGCATGGCCTGTTCAACTGCTACGAGGCATTCATCCACATCGTCGACTCGATGTTCAACCAGCACGCCAAATGGCTCAAGACCACCCGTTCCATCGCCTGGCGCGCGCCCATCGCGTCGCTGAACTACCTGCTGTCCTCGCACGTCTGGCGCCAGGACAACAACGGCTTCTCCCACCAGGATCAGGGTTCCATAGATCACGTGATCAACAAGAAGGCTGAGATCGTTCGCGTCTACCTGCCGCCGGACGCCAACTGCCTGCTATCCGTCGCCGACCACTGCCTGCGTTCGCGCGGCTACGTCAACGTCATCGTCGCGGGCAAGCAGCCCGCCCTGAACTACCTCACGATGGATGGCGCCATCGCGCATTGTGCGCGCGGGATCGGCAGCTGGGAGTGGGCCGGCAGCGGGGAGTGTGAGGAGCCGGATGTCGCGCTGGGCTGTGCCTGTGACGTGCCCACCCTCGAGGTGCTGGCGGCCACCGCGCTGCTGCGCGAGCACCTGCCCGACCTGAAGGTCCGCGTTGTCAACGTCGTCGACCTGATGCGGCTGGAGCCGGATTCCGAGCATCCGCACGGATTGCCCGATCGCGAGTTCGACGCGTTGTTCACCCGGGCTCAGCCAGTGATCTTCGCCTACCACGGCTACCCATGGCTGATCCACCGCCTGACCTACCGCCGGACCAACCACCACAACATCCATGTGCGTGGTTACAAGGAGGAGGGCACGACGACCACGCCGTTTGACATGGTCATGCTCAACGACCTCGACCGCTTCCATCTCGTG
>JBPCPA010000189.1:0-18947 GCA_050999655.1 Jatrophihabitans sp. | reverse complement strand
GGAGTCCCAGTGCCAGCCCGGTCCGGCCGACACCTGGGAGGGCACTGCTTTGAGCACGATCGAGGCCGGCACCCCGGTATCGGTCGCATCCGGATACCCACACCCAGACGGCGACACCACACAGTTGCGCAGCGCCGGGTCGACGATCGGGGCTGCGGCCGGCAACGGCAGCGGCGCGACGGGCGATTCCGAATGGCGCGTCCGGGCGACGGCGAAGCCGACCAGCAGCACTAGCAGCACCACGGCGACCGCCGACCAACCGGCGATCACCGGCCGGCGACCTGGTCGGCGCGCAGCGCGTTCCGGCTCGGCGCGCAGATCGGTCAGCACCGGTTCCCCCTTCCCGCAGCTTCCTCCAGCGTGCCACACCTGCCCTTGACAGGCACGCCGTTCAGGATCGGCGACGGGCGGGCGTGCAAGGATTGTCCGGTGGCTGAGCAGGGCGGCGGGACGCGGCGGGCAACCGCCAGCATCGTGGTGCCCGCCCACAACGAGGCCGGTGGTATTGCCCGCCTGCTGACCGGGCTGCTGGCCGGGGCCGGTGAGCAGGAGTTCGAGGTGCTGGTGGTGTGCAACGGCTGCACCGACCAGACCGCCACGATCGCGGGCAGCATCAGCCCGGACGTGGTCGTCATCGAGATCGAGCAGCCGTCCAAGCGGGCCGCGCTGGCCCGGGGTGACGCCCAGGCCCGCTACCTGCCGCGCATCTACCTCGACGCTGACCTCGAGATCGGCGCCACCGACATCCGCAAGCTGATCCAGGCGCTGGCCGAGCCCGGCGTGCTGGCGGTCGGACCGAGCCGGCTGCTGCCACGGACCGGTCTCAGCTGGCCGGTCCGGGCCTATTACGGCATCTGGGAGCAGCTGCCGGGAGTGCGCAGTGGTCTGTTCGGCCGCGGAGTCATCGCGTTGTCCGGACCGGGCTATGAACGAATCCGACAGCTACCACCGGCAATGTCGGACGATCTGGCCATCTCGGAGGCGTTCTCGGTCGACGAGCGGCGGGTGCTGGACTCGGCCTCGGTGCTGATCCGGCCACCGCGCACGCTGCGCGACCTGATGCGCCGCCGGATCCGGGTCAACACCGGCAACGCCCAGTTGGACCAGCACGCGCCACGCAGCGCCGAAGCCCGGACCTCGCCGGCCGAACTGGCCGCGATGGTGCGCCGGAACCCCGCCAACCTGCCCGGAGTTCTGGTGTTCCTGGCCGTCGCGGTGGCATCACGGCTGGCGGCCCGGCGCCGGATCAGGCGCGGCGACTACGACACCTGGTTGCGGGACGAGAGCAGCCGGCGCGACGGCTGAGGCCGATTCGGCCACGTCCTGGCCGACCGGTGCTTTACGCTTGTGAGTATGGGGTTACGGCGGGAACCGGTGTCGATCATCTGCGTGTTCAACGACGCCGACGTTCGCCGCGACTGCCTGGACCGTTCCATCGACGCGCACCGGGCCGAGGCCCTCGACGTGGACTACCTGCCCATCGACAACGTCGGCTCGGCGTTCGCCAGCGCCGGGGCGGCGCTCAATCACGGGGCGCGGCTGGCCCGCAACGACTACCTGGTGTTCGCCCACCAGGACGTCTACCTGCATTCGCTGCCGGCCCTGGAGCAGGCCGCCGGGCTGCTGGCCGACGACCCGTCCCTCGGCCTGCTCGGTGCGATCGGGATCGCCGCCGACGGCCGGCTGCACGGGCGGATCCGGGATCGGGTGGTGCTGCTGGGCGAGTCCGAGCCGGTGCCGGTCGAGGTGGACAGCGTGGACGAGGTGCTGTTCGTGATCCCCCGGGCCAACCTGCTGGCCGAGCCGCTGGCCGAGGTTGCCGAACTGGCCTGGCATGCCTACGGCGTCGAGTACGGCCTGCGGGTACGCGGCCAGGGCCGCCGGGTGGCCGCGATGAACCTCGCGATCACCCACAACAGCCTGACCATCAACCTGGCCAAGCTGGACGTCGCGCACGCCGAGGTGGGTAGCCGCTACCCGGACACGCTGCCGGTGCGCACCACCTGCGGCACCATCACCTCGGCGCGCTCCGGATCGGCCCATTCCACGTTCCTGCAAGGCCATCGCTGGCGTTACCCGTGGCTCAAGGAGTCCCGCATCGCGCACCGGGCGCGCCGGGCCGCCGGAGGTGGCACCTTTCTGCTCAGCGACATCCGCCGCGATATCGACGAGGTCATCCGCGACCGACCGGAGCCGCTCACGATCGTCAACGTCGAGGACGATCCGAGCGCGTTCGAGGAGGACCATCACCAGCCCCTGGCGTTACGCCGGCGCAACCAGCCGATCGAGGTCAGCTCTGTCCGGCGAGCTGGCCTCGCCCAATTGCTGGGTTCGCGCTCGGCCGTGCAATCGCTACTGATCACCAATCTGGTCTCCGACGATTTCACGCTCATCGGCCAGCTGATCGAGCCGGCGCAGCGGATCGCCGGCTACCACGAGGGCATCGGCTGCTGGCTGTTACTCGGACCCGCCACCGCCAACCCGGCCGCTGGCTGGCGATCGGCCCGCGCCACGCCGTTCGGGATGCGCGCGCTTGGGGCTGCGCTCGGCTGAGCCTGAGGCCGGGGCGGGCTGAGGCCGGGTGCGAGGCAGCGGCTGTGGCCGGATGAACCGAGCCGGGGCGCACAGCCGCGTCGGCTGTGGCCGGTCCGTTCAGCGCAGCCTGGAACGCCAGCGCGACAGCGGCACCAGAAGCCACTCCGGGGCCAGCGACTTCACCGCCGGACGCGAACCGGTCCGAGCCAGCCGCCACCAGCAACCCAGCCGCTGCCAGGTCGGTAGCAGCCCCAGGTTCTCGCGTTCCGCGCCGGCCCGTCCGGTGCTGTAGCCGGTCTGGGACTGCACCAGGTCCACCAGCCGGTCCAGCGGGCCGTCGCCGCGCACCGGTGCGGTAGGTGCCGGCGGCACCGGCAACCCGGCGGCCTGGGCATACAACCGGTCCACCCCCGCTTGCCAGCCGGCACCGAGGTGCGAGTCGACGATGGCGGCGCGGGTCTGCTCGCCGCGCCGGGCCCGCCAGCCGGCGTCGGTGATCAGCAGGGTGAGGTCGGCGCGCAGCTCGGCCGGGTTGTTCGGGCGCAACAGCAACTCGTCCAGCCCCCGGGTGTCGGCGCCCAGCACCGCGCAATCGGCCGGGTGACCGCGATAGGTCAGCAACGGGTTGCCGAAACTGCCCGACTCGATCATCGAGGTGAGCGATGCGAACGGGAACGAGTCGAGGTAGCCGTCGGCGGCCTGGTGCAGTTCGGTGACGTCGGCCAGCCGGCCCAGCGCGCGAACCCGGCCGCCGGTGGCCCGGGCAGCCTCGGCCCACTGCCCGTCTGGCTCCGGCCCGGCAGCCAGCAGCATCGCGGCCGGGTTGGCTTGCAGTACCGGCACGATCAGCTCCAGCAGGCTGGGCGGCGCGAGCGGCTCGTATTTCGTTCCGGCCGCCGCGGTCACGATCAGCACCTGATCAGCACGCACCCCGAACCGCTGCTTGGCCTGCTCACGGGTCAGCGTCCGCTCGGTCAGCAGGCCGAGCGGACGGGCCAGGACGGCCGCCCGCCCGGGCTCGATTCCCCTTCTGCTAACGGCAAGATCCCGGCCGCTGTCGCGCAGGTTGAGCAGCACGTCGGTCACTCGGGTGCCGACCCAGAAGGCATGGTCGGAATGGTTGACGGTGATGACCGGCGGCATCCCGTCCGGCACGCCGAAGGCCAGGCTGGGTATCACGTCGTAGGGGTGGATGTGCAGCAGCACCACATCCGCGGAGCGGGCCGCCGACCGCAGCGCCCTGGCGTGACGCAGCAGGTCACCGCGCCGGTGATCCAGGCTGGCCAGCTCGTCCGGCCCGCGCAGCAGGTCCGACAGCTTGGCCGGAAACGGCGTCGTGCCCTGCCGGGTCAACAGCACCCGGTGTGTGCGCCGGTCGTCCTGGGCGATCCAGCGCGAGAGCATCTGGGTATGCCCGCCGACGCGGTAGGCCTGGGTGGCCACGTGCAACACCTGCCGGGGCGTCTCGTGGCGCTCGACCGATGGCGCGGCCGGCCGGCCTGGCCCTGCGACGTGGCGGGCGAGTTCGGCGAGCACATCCTCCAGCTCCAGGCTGGCGAACAGGCCGGTGTGGTTCAGCCAGGCGTAGTCGGCCGCAATCTGGCACCAGGTGGCTGCCGCCGAGCGCCGTCCGCCGGCCAGCTCGTGCCGGGCCTGGCCCAGGATCGCGCCGAACTCGTCGTACTGGCGAACCAGGTCCCGCCCGGCGCCGCTGCCGCTGCCGTCGACCATGCGCAGGTCAGGCGGCCGACGAGGTGTGGATGTGGCCGGCAGCGCTCGAGCGATCGCGCACCTTGGCCAGCACCCGACGCCGCAGCTGCGCCGGAACCGCCAGCGCGACGTAGACCACCGAGGCCACGCCACCGACCAGCACCAGGGTCAGCAGTGGCGAGCTGAACCGGTCGCGGCCCAGCACCAGCACCGTCATCATGGCCGCCCCGGCCAGCGCCGGCCGGCGTACCGCCATCGCCAGCGGCCGCAGCCGCACCCCGCCGCGATGCATCATGAACAGGTAGGAGACCGCGGCCACCCCGAAGGTGATCGCCACGTGCCCGAGCGCGGTGCCCCGGATGCCGGCCATTTCGGTGCCGATGGTCAGGGCCGGAATCAGGGTCACCAGCCAGAGCACCTGCAGCCCGAACAGCGCCAGCGGCCGGTCGTCGCCCACCAGAGCGTCGTAGCACAGGTCCAGCAGTACCCGGGCGCTGCCGACCAGACCGAGCCAGGTCAACGCCGCTGCCGCCGGCAGCCACTCGGGGCCGTAGAGGAACAGCACCAGCGGCTTGGCCAGCATGGTCAGCAACAGGCAGGGCAGCAGGATCAGGCTGACCAGCGCGCCCATCGCGGTCGCGAAGGCGTTGCTGAATGCCTCCCGGTCGCCCTGCAGCCGGGCGAAGCCCGGGATCGCGACCCGGCGGATAGCGAAGGTCAGCAGGTTGGACGGCCAGCTGGCGACGTTGAAGGCCAGCATGTACAGGCCCAACTGGGTGGAGTTGCTGAGGTGCCCGACGATGATGTAGTCGACGTTCTGGATGGCGAACCAGAGCAGGCTGGTAGCGGCCAGTGGCAACCCGAACTTCAGCAGTTCCCGGGCGTCCTCGCGGTGCCAGCCGGGCCGGGGCCGCGACGGTGCCATCAGCAGGATCAGCACGGTCGCGGTGAGGTTGGACGACAGGATGCCCAGCGCCAGGCTGGTGGCGCCGTGCCCGGTGGCGGCCAGGCTGACGGTGATGGTGGCGCTGACCGCGAAGCCGGCCAGGTCGGCGATCATCCGCTTGCCCTGCAGGAAGTTCCGAGTCAACAGGGCGTTCGGAATGGACGAGCAGCCGTCGATCACCACGCCCAGCGCCATCAGCCGCAGCAGCGCGGTGGCTGCCGGCGCGTTCAGGGTCGAGGCCAGGGCCGGCGCCAGCAGGAAGCACCCGAGGTAGAGCACCACGCTGGTCGCCACGCTCAGGGTGACGGCGGTGCGGGCCGCTCGCTCCACGTCGCCACGCCAACGAACGATGGCCACGCTGGTGCCCAACTCGTTCATGCTGCCCAGGCCGACCATGAACACCAGGCCGACCGCGAACACCCCGTAGTCCTGGGGCACCAGCAGCCGCGCCAGCAGGATGCCCAGGGCCACGTTGGCGACCCGCGAGATCATGCTGTTGAGCAGGCTCCAGCCCAGGCCGGAGCGGACCTGGCTGGACAGTTCAGGCTCGGCCTGCGGGCTGCCGGGGGCAGGGGTCGGCGCGGCGATCGGCGCGATCGGTTCGAAGGCCTGATCCGAGGTCGGCGTGATCGGTGCGATCGGTTCAAAGGCCCGATCCGAGACCGGCGCGATCGGTGCGATCGGATCTAAGGCCGGCTTACGCATTGCCGGCACCTGCCGGGGCCCGGAGCCGTCGGCCCGATGCCGGCCACCACCGGTCAGACGTTGGAGTTGCTGGGTCATCGCGGTCCAGTTGCGCGAGCGGGGGGCTCGCTGGGTACCGCCGGGGGCAGCGCAGCATGAGCACGCATCGTTTCTCCCCCGCCGATGTGGGACATCGCAGCGCCGCAGCGCGACCGCTCTCGTCCAGGCATAACGGCTGCGTTAAGTGTTGCATACGCGGCCGGAGTCCGGCCAGCCACTACCGGCACAGACAGGCCGATCCGGCTCCGGTACGGCTGACCCATCAGACGGTGTAGTTGAGCGTCACCGACCGAAGGGCCGGGGTGACGTAACGGGTGCCGGTCGAGGTCATCGTCACCTGGTACTGCAGGTACCGCGAGTTGGCACCGATCGAGCCGCCGCTGGCCGGGACGCTCACCCAACCGGTCCAGCCGGTGCCACCCGGGGTGGTGGAGTTACCGGTGCGCACCTTGACCACCAGGGTGGTCCCGGTCGGGACGCTGGCGACCCAGTTCAGGCTGGTCCAGTTGACCGAGGCGCTCGCGTCGATCAGCCGGGACGTGAAGGTGCCGGTGGTGGCGTAGGGCCCGACCCGTGCCCAGTCCACGCTCAGTGCGGTGTCGGTGGTGGCCGCGTCGGACAGGAACGCCCGCAGGTTGGAGTAGTAGCTGGTGAACGAGTGGGTGTAGACCTGAGCGTCGTCGAGGTAGTAGGCGACGGTGGTGGAGTTCCACTCGACCCGGAACCTGTGCGGCGCCGGCACCCAGTTGGTGGCGACGGTGCTGGACACCGTGCCGTTGAAGCCGTCGTTCTCGCTGGCGATCAGCTGGTTGGCGGTGTTCACCGAGAACTGGATCCGGGTGCTGGAGTTCGAGGTGGTGTACCAGCCGAGCAGCTGATTCGGGCCTACCGTCGCCAGCACTTCCAGCGACTTGCCGCTGGAGTAGGTGGCGCTCGTGGCCAGGTACTCACCGGACAGCGCCACCGAGCCACCGGCCACGGTGGCCTTGCCGCCGCTGACGTTGGCAGCTGCCGTCCAGGTGCTCGGCACCGTGGTGCCGGTGAACTCGGTGGCCAGGGTGGGCGTGAGCACCACCTGCCCGTCGGGGTTGCCGGCGACGTAGTTGCCCGACACGGTTCCGGCGTTGAAGTCGGCCGGGGCCGCGTCGGCGATCGGCGCGGTGGTCGGGATGTAGGTCGCCGGTGCGGCCGGCGAGGCCGGTGAGGTCACCGAGCGGTTCAGCCCGTCCACCGAGGTGACCCGGTAGTAGTAGCGGGTGTTCGGGGTCAGGCCGGTGAGCGCCAGCGAGTGGCTGGTCACCGAGCTGGCCGAGCTGGCGTTGAGGTTGAGCGTGCTGGCCGAGGTGCCGTAGTCCACCCGACTGGTGGTGGCGGTGCTCGTGGTCCAGGTCACCGTCGCCGAACTGCCCGAGCCGGACGCGGCCACCGCGCTGATCGTCGGCGCCGGCGGGGCGGTGGCGCTCAGCACCGGGTCAACCCAGTAGTTCGCGTCCGAGTTGCCGGCCGGGAAGCCCTGGCCGTAGACGTAGGAGCCGCCGTGCACCGGCACGTGCAGCGGTACCGTGTCAGCCCCGGCGGTGGCGAATGCCCCGTTGTCGTAGGAGTAGTTACCGGTGTTGGTGTGGTAGGAGACGAGGTAGGTGGTGCCGGCGGTGATCGCCACCGGGCTGGCGAAGGACACGGTCTGCCAGCCGCTCACGGTCTCACCGGTCGCGATCGCGGTGGCCAGTTGGGTGCCTGCGGTGGTCCACAGCGAGACGACGTGCTGGCCGGTGTTGGCAGCGGCCTTGTAGTAGCGCACGCCAGTGATCGTGCCGCTCCAGTCCGAGCTGAACTTGGTGCCGACCTCGACCGAGGAGGTGTCACCGGAGGCGGTGACGTTGGGCACCGAGCTGTCCTTCCAGACCGAGCACGGGCAACTGCCCGGGGTCGGGTCCGGTTGCATCGTGGTGAACGTCCAGGTGAACGGGGCGGTCATCGCATTGCCGAGGGTGTCGCTGGCCGAGATCGCGGCGGTGTAGGTGACCCCACGTGCCAGTGCCGCGGTCGGCGTGAAGCTGGCCTTCGTGCCGGCCGCGTCCAGCGTGGCGCTGCCGGCCACCGCAGTGCCCGAGCCGTCCTTGACGGTGAACACCAGTGTGGAACCGTCGATCTTCTTGGAGAACGTCGCGGTGGCGATCGTCGAGGTCGGCAGGCTCGATGCGGTGTTGGCCGGCGTGTAGCTCTCGATCGCCGGCGGCGTGGTGTCCGGCACCGTGCCGAGGTTGAAGATCGGATCCACCCAGTAGTTGGTGTTGGCATAGCTACTGGTCGGGAATATGTCGCCGGAGTACGAGTACACGCCGTTGTTGCCGCCGACACCGGTGAGCGGGTCGGCCGCTACCGCGGTGTCGAAGAAGTGCCCGTCGGCTGCGTAGTGCCCGTTCGGCGCGTAGTAGCTGACCACGTAGGTACTGCCGGTGGTCAGTGGCACCGGGTTGGCGAAGGTCAGGGTCTGCCAGCCCGTCGCGGTCTCACCGGTGAAGATACCCGTGGCCAGCCGGGCGCCGCCGGCACTCCACAGGCTGCCGGTGTGCGTCCCGGTGTTGCCGGCGCTCTTGTAGAAGCGCACGCCACTGATGTAGCCGGTCGCGTTCGGGATGAACTTGACCCCCAGGGCGACGCTGCTACTGTCCCCGGCGTCCGGTGCGGCCGGTGCCGCGGTGGCGTCGAACAGCCCGCACGGGCAGTTGACATTGCCCCGAGCGGTGAAGGTGAAGGTGTACGGGCCGGACTGGGGGGTGCCGGCCAGGCTGCGGCCACCGCTGACGGTGACGGTGTACTGGCTGCCGCTGGTCAGCGGGGCGGACGGGGTGAAGGTGAACACCTTCTGCGCGGTGTCCATCGTGGTGCTGCCGGCCACCGTGCTGCTGTTCGGCCCGGTCACCGACACCGTGGCGGTGCCGGCGATCAGAGTGGTGTTGAAGCTGGTGGTGATCGTCGAACCGACCGAGACGTTGGTGGCATTGGCCGCCGGCACAGTCGAGGTCACCGTGGGCACCGTCGAGGCGGGCACCGTGAACACCACGTCCACGCCGTAGTCGGCCGTCGCGGCGGTGTGCGGGAACCCGGTCGCGTAGTCATACAGCGAACCGTTGGCCGGCACGTGCAGCGGGAAGTTGTCCACCCCGGCGTTGGCGAACGCACCGGAGGTGGCCTGGTAATGCCCGTTCGGGGCGTGGTAGGACGCGACGTAGGTGGTGCCGGCGGTGATCGTGACCGGGCTGGAGAACGTCACCGTCTGCCAGCCGCTGGACGACTCGTTGCTGAAGGTGGCGTTGGCCAGCAGGACGCCGGCGGCCGTCCACAGCGAGCCGGTGTGGATGCCGGTGTTGTCGGCGTTCTTGTAGAACCGGACCCCGGTCACGATGCCGTCAGCGTCCGAGCTGAACTTGACGCCGAGTTCCACCGACCCGGGATCGGCGATCTCGGTGGCCGGCGAGCTCAGGTCACTGAAGATGGTGCACGGGCAGGCGCCGCCGACCTGGCCGGCGTAGGCGGTGCGGAAGTTCCAGGTGACCGGCGCCGGCAGTGGATTGCCGTTGGTGTCCGAGCCGTTGGCGGTCGCGGTGTAGAGCGTGCCGGCCGCCAGCTCGGCGTTCGGGGTGAGCGTCTCGGTCTTGCTGGCGCTGTCGTAGCTCAGCGTGGCCGCCACCGCGGTGCCCGAGGTGTCGGTGAGGGTGAAGGCGATGCTGGACGGGTTCATCGCCTTGGAGAAGGTCACCGTCGGCGCGACGGTGGTGGCGATGCTGGACGAACTCGGCGTCGGCGTCTGGCCGGTCACCGACGGCGGCACCGAGGTGCTGCCGGTGAACATCACGTCCACGTAGTAGTTCGAGGCCCGGAACGAGCTGGTCGGGAAGCCGTGGCCGACGTTGTAGACGCCGTTCACCTTCGTCCCATCGCCGGACGTCAGCTGGGCACTCAACGGGGTCGCGGAGTAGTCCTTGTAGTAGAAGCTGTTCAGGTCGGCCGAGTAGTGCCCGTTGGGGGCGAAGTAGCTGGCTAAGTAGGTGGTGTCGGCGGTGACCGCAACCGGCGAGCTGAACACCAGGGTCTGCCACCCGCTGGCCGACTCGTTGGTGAAGGTCCCGGTGGCCAGCAGCGAACCGGTGGTGGTCCACAGCGAGCCGGTGTGGGTGCCGGTGTTGCCGGTCGCCTTGTAGAACCGGACGCCGGAGATGTAGCCGTCGGCCGCGCTGGCGAACCGAACCCCGAGCTCGACCGCCGAGGTGTCGCCACCGTCGGCCTGCTTCGGGGTGGCGTTGCCGAACAGGGTGCACGGGCACGAGGTGGTGACCGCGACCTTGGTCGGCGCGGCCAGGTTGCCGCTGTCGTCAGAGGCGCGGGCCTCTACGTTCCAGGCGCCGGCGCCGTGCGCCACGCCGGTGTAGGTCCACGAGGCGTTGCCGGTGGCCGGGTGCCAGGTGACCCCGCCGTCCAGCGACACCTCGACGCCGCCGACCACGCCGCCACCGTTGTCGGTGGAGGTGCCGGTGACCGTGATGGTGGTGCTGTTACCGACGATGCTGCCGGCGGCCGGGCTGGTGATGACGGTGGTCGGCGCCTGGGTGTCGCTGGACTTGCTCGCCGCGACCACGCCGGCCATCAGGGTGCTCGGCTGGGCGCTCATGTCGGCCAGCAGGTTGATGGTCGCCTGCTGCAGCCGCGGGTCGGCCGCGGACTGGATGCCGTCGTGGTCGGAGTCCAGGCCCCATGCCCACTGGATGGTGCCGGCGCCGAAGACCAGCGCGCCGCTGGCGGCCCGGTACAGCGTGATGTGGTGGGTGCTGGTGCCAGGGGCGACCACGGTGCCGAAGTCCTGCAGGTAGGAGTCGGTCTGGAAGGTGGTGGTCGACATGTCGATCAGGCCAGCCGGCCGGAAGCCGTTGTCGATGTCCTCGTCGGACTCGTAGCCCACCGTGTTGGGGGCCAGCGCGGTGGACGAGCCGGACATGTTCGCCAGAGCCGTGTTGCGCCAGATCCGCAGCTTGCCCTGGGCCTGGGTGACCGTGATCGGCGAGGCGGCGGTGTTGACCATGTACATGGTGCCGGTCAAGCCGTTCTCCGGGTTGCTACCGCCCGGCGCCGCGGCGAAGCGCGGGTCGCGGAAGGTGGCCGTCTGTTCGGCGGCCGGGTCGAACGGCGCGTTCTCCCAGGTGTCCTTGTAGTCCACGATTGTTCGATAGGGCGTGTTGGAACCGTCGATGCTCGGCTCGTACCGGACGTGCCAGTACACCTCGTTGCCGGACAGGAACATCAGGTTGACCCCGGCGTCGCGGGCGGCCTCGACGTTCAGGCGCTGCGGCAGGGACCAGTACTCGTCGTGACCGATGGACAGGAACACCTTGTGGTTCTTCAGCAGCGGGCCGTAGCGGTCGGTGTCGACACCGGACTGGTAGCTGACGTCGTAACCGTTCTGCTCCATGAACCGGATCATCGGGTACTCGTTGCTGAACAGGAAGTCACGGCCCGAGGCAGTGCCCCGGGTGATGTAGGGCCGGTTGAAGCTGATCTTGAACGCCCGCGCCTGGGTCTCGGTCAGCTGCTGGTTGCCCTGGTAGAAGTCCGAGCCGCCGTAGAGGTTGTAGGCCTGCCAGGTGAGGTCCGAGGTCTGGTAGATGACGTCGGAGTGGCTGGAGTCATCGCGCACCACGAACGGGATGTGGCTCTGGCCGCCGGTGCTGGTGCGGGTCAGCACGGCGAGGTAGACGCCCGAGACCGAGGTGCTCGGCACGTTCCAGGACGCCGAGACCGACCAGTTGCCGCAGTCGTAGTTCTGGGTGGCCGCATCGGACAGGCAGGTCGGCTGGCTGGCCGGGTTGCTGACCGTGATCGACGTGCTGTTCTGCTTGCGGGCGCCGTCGCCATGGTAGTAACCGAGCCGGTAGAAGTCGATCTTGTAGGCCGAGCTCGACTTGATCTTGAAGCTGATGGTGCCGCCGACGTTGACGCTGGTGTCGGTGCTGAAGCCCTGCAGGGTGGAGTCGCCGGCGTCGTCGATCTGCCACTCGGACTCGGGGTTGCCGGTCTTGGAGTTCTCACAGGCGATCGGGTTGATGTTCGCGCCGCAGGACGAGCCGGCGTCGGCCCGGGCCGGCATTGCCCACCCGAGGTCCAGCAGGACGGCCAGCAGCGCCAGGACGACCAGGACCGCCAGCTGTCGCCGGGGCGCGCCGGAGCGGGTGACGACGAGACGTCGGCTGGTCAGCGCTGGCTGTGACATCGTGATTTCCCCCGTTGGGTGCACGCCCAGGGCTTCCGGCGTGCGGTTAGCTTAACAAGTTTCCAACACCGCGCCAACTCGAAATGGCGCTATTGGCAGACGACTTTTGCCTTATATCGAAACGCGAACCGCCGTTGTATACGCGCTGTTTGTAGCTCGTCACGGGCAGTAACGAAGCTGTGAAGTAAGTAAGTTGGAGAGCTCGGCCGACCCGCCGCGCAATCGGTGCCACCGGCACCGGCCGAACGCGCGGGCCAAGCCGACAGACTCAGTACGCCCCGGTCCCCCGGACCACGGCGAACACGGTCTTCCACAGGATCTGCAGGTCGCCGGCTATCGACCAGTTCTCGACGTAGCGCAGGTCCAGGCGCACCGACTCGTCCCAGGCCAGGTTGCTGCGACCGCTGACCTGCCACAACCCGGTCACGCCGGGCTTGACCAGGAACCGCCGGTGCACGTGGTCCTCGTAGCGCGCCACCTCACTGGGCAGCGGTGGCCGCGGACCGACGAGTGACATCGAGCCGTTCACCACGTTGATCAGCTGCGGCAACTCATCGAGGGAGAACTTGCGCAGCCACCGGCCGACCGAGGTCACCCGCGGGTCGTTGCGCATCTTGAACAGCACGCCCTCGCCGTGGTCGTTCTGGCTCTCGATCGCGGCCAGCCGCTGCTCGGCGTCGGTGTACATCGAGCGGAACTTCAGCATCGTGAACGTTCGGCCGTCCCGACCGACCCGGACCTGGCGGAACAGCGCCGGTCCCGAGCTGGTGAACCGCACGGCCAGCAGCAGGCCGATGAACAGCGGCGAGAGCGCCAGCAGCGCGCTGGCCGCGACGCCCCGGTCGAACAGGCCCTTGAGCACCCGGCGGAAGCCGGTGAGTTCGGGCTCTTCGACGTGCAGCAGCGGCAGACCGGCCACCGGCTGGATGTGCAGCCGCGGCCCGGCAACCTCGATCAGGCCCGGCGAGACGACCAGTTCGGTCTCGCTGCCCTCCAGCTGCCAGGAGATCCAGCGCAGCTTCTCCGGGCCGATCCGGCCCGAGGACACCACCGCGACGGTGTCGGCGCCGCTGTAGGAGACCGCGCTGACCACCGAGTCCACGTCTCCGAGCAGCGGCACATCGACCGTGCTCAGGGTCTCGACTGTGTGGGTGTCGGCGACCACCTCGGACGGGACGCAGGCACCGACCACTCGCATGCCGGCGTGCCGGTCGCGCAGCAGCACGGTGGTGAAGCTCTGAATGGCGTCGGCGTCACCGACGATCAGCACCGACTTCATCGCCCGGCCGGACGCGCGCTGGCGGTGTAGCCACTTGCGCGCGGCGTAGCGGCCGACCAGATCCAGGCACAGCGCCAGCGGCAGCGCCACCAGGACGAAGCCGCGGGCCAGCTCGGCCCGGGTCACGAAGGAGGCGAAGGCCACCAGGGCGGTCAGGTGCAGGAACGAGTGGAAGATTCGCTGGAACTCAGCGGCCCCGACCCCGACGAAGCGGGCCTCGTAGCCGTGGTTGAGCGCAATCACCGCGACCCAGGCCAGCGGCAGCAACACGACCAGCAGACCGTCGAAGCGGTCCCCGGACACCGCCGGGCCGAACCGGCCGAGGTAGGAGATGGCCAGCGCGGCCATCGCGGTGACCAGATCGATCACCACCAGCCCGCGCCGGTAACGGCGCAGCCAGGTCGAGCGGCCACGAGCCTGCTGGGCGGCAGCTGCGGGCAGCTGGACCGGCACTCGGGCGATGGTCCGCAGACCGGTGCTGCTGGCGACCGCGGTCGGCTTGAACTGTGCGCCGGTGCTGGCCGGCTGCACCGACCGGCTAGTCGTTTCCGGCAAGCCGGCGTGCGCGTCGACTCCCGCGGCCACGCCGACCTCCTCTGCGAACTTGGACACCTCAGTACTCACGTCATTGACGACGTCGACGCCTTGAGTCAACATCAATTCCCCCGCGTGGACCATGTGAACCCGTGCCGCCTGGTCCGCAGTCCTGCCGTGCCGTCCTCCGCCGCAGCCTGGATAGACTGGACCTCGACGACGCTCCCCCCGATCAGTGCCGCTCGGACAAACCCCGTCGGCTGACCGACGATTCCCCGAAACGACACTGCGACCACACGTTTATAGCCGGTGAGCTACATGTTTGGGAAGCGCTAAATTTCTTTGTTATCAAGGTATTTTTTGGGCTGCCCATACCTGTGCGCCACATGGTGATCGCGTCGTCTCGGAGAGTTACCAAAACAGCGTTGTGGCGGCCAAATAGCCCGATGTTGTAACCAAAATCAAGTAAGCAAGGATTGAGAAGTGATGGTGCGCACATTTTCTGACGACCCACTCATCGAGCCTCAATCGGACGAGGACGACAGCGCGTTGCGGCGCGACGTCCGCCGGGTGGGTGACCTGCTCGGCGAGTCGCTGGTCCGCCAGCACGGTCAGCACCTGCTCGATCTGGTCGAGCAGGTCCGCGCCCTCACCAAGCTGAGCAAGGAGGCGCACCGGGTCGAGGACCGCAACGCCGCCCGGGACGAGGTGCGGGCACTGCTGGCGCAGCTGCCGACCGATCTCGCCGCAGCCCTGGTGAGGGCGTTCTCGGCCTACTTCCACCTGGCCAACGTCGCCGAGCAGGTGCATCGGGTGCGCAGCCTGCGGGAGCGGCCGGCCGATGACGGCTGGCTGGCCAGCTCGGTGGCGGCGGTCGCCGCCCAGGCCGGCGCTGAGGGATTGACACGGGCTGTCGCTGATCTCGCCGTCCGGCCGGTCTTCACCGCCCATCCCACCGAGGCCAGCCGCCGGTCGATCCTGAGCAAGCTGCGCCGGCTTGCCGACGTGCTGGCCACGCCGACCGAGCCGGGCAGCTCGGCACGCAGCCGGCAGGATCGCAGCCTGGCCGAGATCATCGACCTGATCTGGCAGACCGACGAGTTGCGCCGGCACCGGCCCACCCCGGTGGACGAGGCCCGCAACGCCGTGTACTACCTGCAGGAACTCATCGACGAGACGCTGCCGGGGCTCACCGTGGACCTGGCCGCCGAGCTGACCCGGCACGGTGCGACGCTGGCTGCCGAGGCCCGTCCGCTCAGTTTCGGCTCGTGGATCGGCGGCGACCGGGACGGCAACCCGAACGTCACCGCGCAGGTCACCCGCGAGGTGTTGCGGTTGCAGCACCAGGTTGCGGCCCGCTCGGCCCTGCAGAGCATCGACGCGCTGATCGCCGAGCTGTCCTCCTCTTCCACCATCGTCGCGACGTCGGCGCAGCTGGCCGCCTCTATCGAGGCCGACCTGGCCAACCTGCCCGAGCTCGACCCCCGAATCCTGACGGTGAACGAGACCGAGCCCTATCGCCTGAAGCTGTCGTGCATCCGGCAGAAGATCATCAACACCCGCGACCGGGTCGCCGCAGGCACCGCGCATCGCAGCGGCCGGGACTACCTCGGTCGTGCCGAGCTGCTGGCCGAACTCGAACTGCTCGGCGAGTCACTGCGCGCCAACGCCGGCGCGCTGATCGCCGACGGCCTGCTGGCCAGGGTGCAGCGCACCATCTCGATCTTCGGCCTGCACCTGGCCACGCTGGACATTCGCGAGCACGCCGAGGCGCATCACCACGCTGTCGGCCAGCTCATCGACCGGCTGAAAGAAGAGCACTGGCTCTACGCCGACCTGCCGCGGGACTACCGGACCCGGTTGCTGTCCAAGGAGCTGGCCTCGCGCCGGCCGCTGGCCCAGACCCCGCCGCCGATGGATCCGGCCGGTGCCAAGACATTCGCGGTGTTCAGCGAGATCCGCCAGGCCCTGGACACCTACGGCGTCGATGTTATCGAGAGCTACGTGATCTCGATGACGATGGGCGCCGATGACGTGCTCGCCGCGGTGGTGCTGGCCCGCGAGGCCGGCCTGGTGGACGTGCACGGCAACGGCTCGGCCGGCCCGGCGCGTCCGATGGCGCGGATCGGCTTCGTCCCGCTGCTGGAAACCGTCGCCGAGCTGCGTCGCAGCGGCGAGGTGCTCGACGACCTGCTGTCAGACCCCACCTACCGGTTGATCGTCCGGCTGCGTGGTGACGTCCAGGAAGTGATGCTCGGCTACTCCGACTCGAACAAGGATGCCGGCATCACCACGTCCCAGTGGGAGATCCACAAGACCCAGCGCACGCTGCGCGATGTGGCGGCACGCCACGGCGTCCGGTTGCGGCTGTTCCACGGCCGCGGTGGCACCGTCGGCCGGGGCGGCGGCCCGACCTACGACTCGATCCTGGCCCAGCCGTGGGGGGTCCTGGCCGGCGAGATCAAGTTCACCGAGCAGGGCGAGGTGATCAGCGACAAGTACGCATTGCCCGAGCTGGCAAGGGAGAACCTCGAGCTGACGGTAGCGGCGGTGCTGCGCGCGTCCAGCCTGCACGTCGCCCCGCGCCAGCCTCCGGAGCAGCTGCGTACCTGGGACCACACCATGGAGCTGGTCAGCGACGCCGCGTTCAAGGCCTACCGGCGGTTCATCGATGACCCGGGACTGCCCGAGTACTTCCTGGCCTCGACCCCGGTGGAGCAACTCGGCTCGCTCAACATCGGCTCGCGGCCCAGCCGGCGGCCCGATTCCGGCGGCGGCATCTCCGGATTGCGCGCGATTCCCTGGGTGTTCGGCTGGACCCAGTCTCGTCAGATCGTGCCGGGCTGGTTCGGCGTCGGCTCCGGGCTGAAGGCGGCGCGGGAGGCCGGCCTGGAATCGGCACTGGCCGAGATGCACGGCCAATGGCACTTCTTCCGGACGTTCATCTCCAACGTCGAGATGACGCTGTCCAAGACCGACCTGGAGATCGCCGGGCACTACGTCTCCAGCCTGGTTCCGCCACCGCTGCGCCGGCTGTTCGAGCTGGTCAAGGCCGAGCACGAGCTGACCGTCGACGAGGTGCTCCGAGTCAGCGGTGAGCAGTTCCTGCTGGACAATCAGCCCCTGTTGCAAAGAACATTGAGCGTGCGCGACGCCTACCTGGACCCGATCTCCTACGCCCAGGTGGATCTGCTCTCGCGGGTCCGGCAACGCGAGCTGGACGGGGCCGACACCGCCGACGAGGCCGGCCAGCACGACCTGCGGCGGGCGCTGCTGCTGACCATGAACGGGGTGGCCGCCGGCCTGCGCAACACCTGCTGACCGGCGCCAGCCTATCTGTCCGAAAACCGCCAGCCCGACCGCGCCGGGCAGGGCAGACTGGGTGTCGTGCCGATCGATCCCGAAGCCGCCTACCGCGCCGTGCGAAGCCGGGATGCGCGCTTTGACGGGACGTTCTTCACCGGCGTGCGCACCACCGGCATCTATTGCCGGCCGTCCTGCCCGGCCCGTACCCCGCAGCGGCGCAATGTCGAGTTCTATCCCAGCGCCGCGGCCGCCCAGCGGGCCGGTCTGCGCGCCTGCAAGAGATGCCGGCCGGAGGCCACCCCGGGCTCCGCGGACTGGAACGTCCGGGCCGATCTGGCCGGCCGCGCGGTCCGGTTGATCGCCGACGGGGTGATCGACCGGGACGGGGTGAGCGGCCTGGCCGGCCAGCTCGGTTACTCCGAACGCCAGGTCGGCCGGGCGCTGGTATCGCAGCTGGGTGCCCCGCCGCTGGCGTTGGCCAGGGCCCAGCGCGCCCAGACCGCGCGGCTGCTGCTGGAGAACACCAACCTGCCGGCCGCCGACATCGCGTTCGCGGCCGGTTTCTCCAGCATCCGGCAGTTCAACGAGACAATCCGGCAGGTGTACGCCAGCACGCCGACCCGGCTCCGCTGTTCCGAGGCCGGCCGTTACGAGACCGGCCAGGACGAGGCCGGCACCATTGCCTTGAGGCTGTCCTACCGGGCACCGATGCGGTTGTCGAGCACCCTGCAGTACTTGGCCCGCCGCGCCATCGCCGGTGTCGAGCACTACGACGGCACGACCTACCAGCGAACCCTGCGGCTGCCGCACGGGCCGGGCCAGGTCTGGCTGACGCCGGCCGACGGCCACGTCAGCGTCCGGTTGCGGTTGGCCGAGCACCGCGACCTGGCCGCGGCGGTGGCGCGCATCCGGCGGCTGTTCGGTCTGGACGCCGACCCGCTCGCGGTCGATGAGGTGCTCTCGGCCCAGGCCGGGTTGATCGGACTGGTCGGGCTGGCCGAATTGGTAGGCAGCCGGCCGGGTCTGCGTTCTCCCGGCGCCGTCGACGGCTTCGAGATGGCGGTACGGGCCGTCGTCGGCCAGCAGATCTCGGTGGCCGGGGCCGGTACGGTGCTGGGCCGAATAACTAGCGAGTACGGGACCATTGCCTTTGCTGGCAACCCGGAATGGCGATTGTTCCCCGAACCGGCCGCGCTGGCGGAAGCGGACCCGGCCTCGCTGCCGATGCCCAGCGCCCGCGGCGCCACGGTCGTCGCACTGGCCACGGCGATGGCCAGCGGGCGGCTGACGCTGGGCGCCGGATCCGAGCGTGCGGAGGCCAGGCAGGCGTTGCTGGCCATCCGCGGCGTCGGGCCGTGGACCGCCGACTACTTGCTGATGCGCGCCATCGGCGATCCGGACGTATATCTGGGTTCGGACCTGGGCATCAAGCATGCGCTGACAGCGCTGGCTGATCGGGCCGATCCGGTCGCTGCCGCACGAATCAATCCGGTCGCTGCCGCACAAATCAATCCGGTCGCTGCCGCACAAATCAATCCGGTCGCTGCCGCTCGAATCAATCCGGTCGCTGCCGCTCGAATCAATCCGGTCGCTGCCGCTCGAATCAATCCGGTCGCTGCCGCTCGAAT
>JBPCPA010000180.1:0-7296 GCA_050999655.1 Jatrophihabitans sp. | reverse complement strand
ACACCCTCGACGGCATTGGCGCCGATGCCTTCAACCCGAGCGCGGTCAGCAGCGTGCTGGCCGCCAAGGGCCGGGGCCGGGACCTTCCGGTGCCGGTGCTGGTCGGGTCCTGGACCACCATCGACGGCCTGGTGAACGCGGTGTCCGCTCCGATGCGTGAGCTGGTCGAGGCGTTCTGGCCGGGCGGGCTGACCCTGGTGGTCGAGCACGCCCCGTCCCTGGCCTGGGACCTCGGTGACGCCCGGGGCACCGTTGCGATCCGGATGCCGCTGCACCCGATAGCGCTGGACCTGCTGGCCGTGACCGGCCCGCTGGCGGTGTCCAGCGCCAACGTCAGCGGCCAGCCGCCGGCGGTCACCGTCCAGCAGGCCTACGAACAGCTCGGCGAGTCGGTGTCGGTCTACCTCGACGGTGGCGAGGTGCCGCTGGGGCTGGCCTCGACCATCGTGGATCTGACCGGCGAGGTCCCGAGGGTGCTGCGGGAGGGCGCGATCGGACTGGCTGCATTGCGCGAGGTGGTCGCGACCGTCGAAGGCCGGCCGGTCGGCTAATCTGGGTGTGGAACCGGCCCGTGCTGACGTTCGAGCCGCCGGATGTCCGCCATAGCCGCCGATGTCTGCTTGGGGAGTGCGTCACTCGATGTCTGACCAGTACTGGGGACCTGATTTCGCAGCGTTGGCAAAGCTCGATCCCGAGATCGCCGGGGTGGTGCTGGACGAGCTGGACCGGCTGCGGGGTGGGCTGCAGCTGATCGCGAGCGAGAACTTCACCTCGCCCGCTGTGCTGGCCGCGCTCGGCAGCACGCTGAGCAACAAGTACGCCGAGGGCTACCCGGGCAAGCGCTACTACGGTGGTTGCGAAGTGGTGGACCGGGCCGAGTCGATCGGCATCGAGCGCGCCAAGTCGCTGTTCGAGGCCGACCATGCCAACCTGCAGCCGCACTCCGGTGCCAGCACCAACCTGGCGGTCTACGGCGCCTTCCTACAGCCGGGTGACTCGGTGCTGGCGATGTCACTGCCGCACGGCGGCCACCTCACCCACGGCACCAAGGTCAGCTTCTCGGGCAAGTGGTTCAACGCGATCAGCTATGGCGTCGAGCCGCAGTCGGAGAACATCGACTACGACCAGGTGCGTTCGCTGGCCACCGAGCACCGGCCTAAGATGATCATCTGCGGCGGCTCGGCCATCCCGCGGCTGATCGACTTCGCGGCCTTCCGCGAGATCGCCGACGAGGTCGGCGCGATCCTGATGGTGGACGCGGCGCACTTCATCGGCCTGGTGGCCGGCAAGGCGATCCCGTCCCCGGTGCCCTACGCCGACGTGGTCACCTTCACCACCCACAAGGTGTTGCGCGGGCCCCGCGGCGGCGCGCTGGTGTGTAAGGCCGAGCATGCCGCCAAGCTGGACAAGGCGGTGTTCCCGATGATGCAGGGCGGCCCGCTGATGCACGCCATCGCGGCCAAGGCGGTCAACCTGGCCGAGTGCGCCACCGTGCAGTACCAGGCCTACGCCAAGCAGGTGATCCTCAACGCCCAGGCGCTGACCGCCGGGCTGGCCGAGGCGGGCATGCGGCCGGTGACCGGCGGCACCGACACCCACCTGGCGCTGTTGGATCTCACCGGCATCGGGGTGAGCGGCAAGGATGCCGAGGCGCGCTGTGACGCGTCCGGAATCGTGTTGAACAAGAACGCTATTCCCAACGACCCGGCCCCGCCGTCGATCGCCTCGGGCATCCGGGTCGGCAGCCCCTCGGTCACCACTCAGGGCATGGCGGAGCCGCAGATGCGCCAGATCGCGGGGCTGATCGGCCGTGCCGTCGGCAGCGACGATCCCGAGGTCCACCGGGGCATCCAGGCCGAAGTCGGCGAGCTGGTCGCCGCGCACCCGGCCTATCCGCACAGCTGAGACGACAGCCGTAGCTGGTGCATCCGTCCCTCGAATACGCGCTGGTCGGCCTGATCGCCGCCATTGGCTGCTACCTGTGCACGCCACTGGCCAGGCTGCTGGCGACGCGCTGGGGAGCGGTGGCCAGGCCGCGGGATCGCGACGTGCACGCGGTGGACACCCCCCGGCTGGGCGGCATGGCGCTGCTGGCCGGGTTCGGCCTGGCGATGCTCATCGCGCACGCCCTGCCCACCCTGCACGCGACGTTCAGGAACGGCAGCGAGATCAGCGGGGTGCTCTGGGGTGGACTGATCATCTGCGCGCTCGGAGTGCTCGATGACCGCTACGAGCTCGATTCGCTGACCAAGTTCGCCGGCCAGGTCACCACCGCCGCGGTGATGTCGATCGTCGGCGGCATCCAGCTGCTCTACGTCTACGTCCCGTGGGGAAATGTCGGGACCATCCCGCTGGATCGCGACGCCAGCGTCGAGCTGACCATCCTGCTGACCGTGCTGACGATCAACGCGATCAACTTCATCGACGGCCTGGACGGCCTGGCCGCCGGGGTGACCGCGATCCAGGGCCTGGCGTTCTTCGGCTACAGCTATCACCTGGCGGTGGTGGGGAACACCGACATCGCGCTGGCGCCGACGTTGATCTGCGCCGGCCTGGTCGGGGTGTGCGTCGGGTTCCTGCCGCACAACTTCGCCAATGCCCGGATCTTCATGGGAGATTCCGGCTCGATGCTGGTCGGGTTGCTGCTGTCGGCGGCCGCCACCACGGCGTCCTCGCAGGCCGATCCGCAGTCCCTGGGCATGGGCATCAAGGGCGCCCTGCCGCTGTACCTACCACTGATCCTGCCGCTGGCGGTGCTGGCCCTGCCGCTGGGAGACCTGGCGCTGGCGGTGATCCGCCGGCTGCGCCGCGGCCAGTCACCGTTCGCACCGGACAAGGAGCACCTGCACCACCGGCTGATGGACCTGGGACACAGCCACCGCCGGGCCGTCCTGCTGCTGTACTTCTGGTCGGCGGTGGTCGCCTTCGGCGCGGTCGCGATGTCGGTCAGCAAGGGCCCCTGGTTGGTGCTGGCGGTGGTCGCGGCGCTATTCGCGGTCGGGGTGTTGGCGGCGGCCGTGCCGCGGTTGCGAGCGGCCCGGTTGTGAGCCGTCCGGTCCGCTGACAGGGCGCCGCGTGACGCCGTCCGGGGCCAATCAGACAACCGGGCAGGCGTCAAGAGTGGGAGTTGCGCTGTGATAGATTTGCCGCAGCGCCTAGGACGGCTGAGGACCAGTGTCCTGGGCGTTGTGCGACCTGACGAGCTGACAGCAACCATGTTGCTCTCGACCCAAAGGAGTTGCCTGTGACTCAACCCGGCCTGCCCAGCCTTCAGAGCTTCCTGGGCCGCCAGGGCTCCCCGGCGCTATAGCCGGCGGGTGGCCGACGAGCCGCAGGGCCTCACCTGGTCGAGCCTGCTCAGCCTCGGGATCGTCTCAGCACTCACAGTGGTCGCAGGCTTCGGCCTCGGCTGGTGGGCCGACGGGCTGTTACACACATTTCCGATTATGGTCCTGGTGGGCATCGCGCTCGGAGTCGCCGGCGCGGTCAGCTACACCTTCGTCCGGATTCGCAGCTTCCTGAAAGAGTGACTAGATGGCAACTGTGCAGCCTGCACTGACCCCACCGGTCGATGCGGTCGCGAACCTGCGCCGGTCGATGTTCGTGAGCGCCGGGCTGGGCGTGCTGAGCCTGGTGGTGCTGGCGTTCGCCGGCCACCCCCTGATGGGCATGTTCGGATGCATCGGGCTGGCGCTGGGCGCATTCAACAACCGGATGCTGCAGCAGTCGGTGCTTCGCTATGCCGAGGAAGAGACGATCCGCAAGGGTCCGTTCTCGCGCAAGGTGTTCGCCCGCCTCGGCCTGATCACGGTGATCGCTTTCGGTTGTGCCCTGCTGACCCGTCCGGACGGCCTCGGGGTCTTCGTCGGCCTGGCGGTCTTCCAGGTGCTGATGCTGGTGGGCGCGGCAGTGCCGGTCTTCCGCAGCCTCCGTCCCCCCGCGAAGAGATAGGCGAACGTCATGAGCTCGCACCCTGTCGCACTCGACATCGAGGTCGGCGGCCACATCGAATGGAACGTCTTCGGACTGACCTGGAACGTCGACACCATCCTGGGCACCCTGATCGCCGGCGCGGTGATCGTCGGCCTCGGCCTCTACATGCGCGCCAAGCTGAGCACCACCAAGCCCACCGGCGTGCAGCTGTTCTTCGAGACGGTGACCAGCCAGGTCGAGGAGCAGGTCGAGTCCACCATGGGGGTGCGCACCGCGCCGTTCGTGGTGCCGCTGGCGACCGCGCTGTTCCTGTTCATCCTGATCGCCAACTGGATCGCGATCGTGCCGACCGGCCACCACCCCGAGTACGCGCCGCCGCCGGCGTCAGACGCCAACCTGGCCTACGCGCTCGCACTGCTGGTGATCATCACCATGCACGTGACCGGTATCCGCAAGAAGGGCTTTCGCGGCTACTACCACCACCTGTTCACCCCGCACTGGATCATGTTCCCGATCAACCTCATCGAGGAACTGGTCCGGCCGGTGACGCTGGCGCTGCGGTTGTTCGGCAACATCTTCTCCGGCGTGATCATGGTGTCGCTGATCGCGCTGTTCCCGGCCTACATCCTGTGGGCACCCGACATCATCTGGAAGCTGTTCGATATGTTCATCGGCCTGATCCAGGCCTTTATCTTCGCGCTGCTGACCATCCTGTACTTCAGCTCCGTCCGTCCCGCCGAGGAAGGGGCGGAGGCCGCGCACTGAGGCTCGCTCGCAATCGCTTAACCTGACGGGCAATCCGTCGAAACATGCGCTCATCGAATTGAGGAGAGAAATGGCAGTCGATGTAACGACCAAGTCAATCGAGCTGGCCGGCGCCTTCGTCGGCGGCGGGCTCGCCCTCGGCGGCGGCGCCGTCGGCGCGGCGATCGGTGACGGGCTCGCGGGTAGCTCGCTGATCGCCGGCGTGGCACGCCAGCCCGAGGCCCAGAGCCGCCTGCAGACGCTGTTCTTCCTCACCGTCGGCCTGGTCGAGGCGATGTACTTCATCAACCTCGCCTTCGCAGTGCTGTTCGTCTTCGTTCTCGCGAAGTAAGAGGAGTCACCCTTCATGGCACAGCCGCAAACGGTGCTGGCGAGCAGCAACTTTCTGGTGCCCAACGCCACGTTCATCGCGGAGTTCGTCGCCTTCCTGCTCATCCTGGCGATCCTCGGCAAGTACATCCTGCCTCCGGTGCAGAAGGCGATGCAGGACCGGCAGGCGATGATCGACCAGCAGGTCAAGGACAGCGCCGAGGCGAAGAAGCAGCTCGCCGAAGCCCAGGCCGAGTACCAGCGCGCGCTGACCGAGGCGCGGACCGAGGCGGCCAAGATCCGCGAACGGGCGCGGGCCGAGGCCCAGCGCACGGTCGATGATCTGAAGGCGCAGGGCCAGGAGGAGTCCGCCCGGATCGTGGCCCGTGGCGAGGAGCAGTTGGAACGCCAGCGGGGTGCCATTGTGCGCGAGTTGCGCAGCGAGATCGGCACGCTCGCGATCGAGCTGTCGGAGAAGATCGTCGACCAGCGACTGTCCGACGATGCCCAGGTTTCAGCCACCGTCGATGCGTTCCTGGCCGGGCTCGAGGCCCAGGACGAGGCCCAGGCGGGTAGCCAGTCGTGATGCACGCAGCCAGCCGCGAGGCACTCACCGCTCTGCGCGAGCGCCTCGAGGCCGTGACCGGCCGCTTCAGCACCTCAGACGGCCTCTCCGGCCTGTCCCAGGAGCTGTACGCGGTCGCCGAGGTGCTCAACGGCCAGCCGCGGCTGCGCCGGGCGCTGGCTGACCCCTCTACCTCGGCCACCGGTCGAGCCGACCTGGCCGGTCGGTTGCTGGAAGGCAAGGTGGGCGCCAGCGCGCTGCAGATCGTGCGCGAGGCGGTGTCACTGCGCTGGTCGGCCTCCTGGGATCTGGTCGACTCGCTCGAACTGATCGCCGACGAGGCGTTGTTCAGCGCCGCCGAGCAGGACGGCATTGCCGACCGGATCGAGGACGAGCTGTTCCGGTTCGAGCGGATCCTGGACGCCCAGTCCGAGCTGACCGTGCTGCTCGACGAGGCCAGCGCGACCGCCGATCGCCGGGTGGCGCTGCTGGACTCGGTGCTCGGCGACAAGGTGCACCCGATCACTCGGCAGCTGCTGAGCCACGCGGTGTCCAGCCGGCGCAAGCACACCGTGAGCTTCGCCATCGACGAACTGCTGGAGGCCGCCTCCCGGCGCCGCAACCGGTCGGTGGCCCGGGTGGTCTCGGCGGTCGAGCTGACGACTGAGCAGCAGAGCCGGCTCACCGCCGCTCTCACCGAGCTCTATCACCGCCCGATCAGCGTGCGCATCGCGCTGGACCCGATGGTGCGCGGCGGGCTCGTGGTGCACATCGGTGACGAGGTCATCGACGGCAGCGTGGCTGCCCGCCTCACCCAAGCACGCAGCGCCCTCGCGGGCTGAGTTCCACAACCAGAAGACCGACTGAGACCGACTGAGACAAAGGGACACTGTGATGGCAGAGCTGACGATCTCCGCAGACGAGATCCGGAGCGCGATCGAGAGCTACGTTTCGTCCTACACGCCCGAGGCCTCGCGCGAAGAGGTCGGCGTGGTGGCCGAGACCGGTGACGGCATCGCCCGGGTCGAGGGCCTGCCCAGCGCGATGGCCAACGAGCTGATCGAGTTCGAGGGCGGCACGCTCGGGATCGCGCTGGACCTCGACGTCCGCGACATCGGCGTGGTCATCCTCGGTGACGCGTCCAAGATCGAAGAGGGCCAGGAGGCCCGCCGCACCGGCGACATCCTCTCCGTCCCGGTCGGCGACGCCTACCTCGGCCGGGTGGTCGACCCGCTCGGCCAGCCGATCGACGGCCGCGGCGAGATCGAGTCCTCCGAGCGGCGCGCCCTGGAGCTGCAGGCCCCGTCGGTGGTACAGCGCAAGGAGGTCCGCGAACCGCTGCTGACCGGCATCAAGGCCATCGACGCGATGACCGCGATCGGCCGTGGCCAGCGCCAGCTGATCATCGGCGACCGGCAGACCGGCAAGACCACGGTGGCCCTGGACGCGATCATCAACCAGCGCGACAACTGGAAGAGCGGCGACGCCGACAAGCAGGTTCGCTGCATCTATGTCGCGATCGGTCAGAAGGGCTCGACGATCGCTGCCTCCCGCGACACCCTCGAAGAGGCCGGCGCGATGGAGTACACCACCATCGTCGCGGCGCCCGCCTCGGACTCGGCGGGCTTCAAGTACCTCGCCCCCTACACCGGCTCGGCCATCGGCCAGCACTGGATGTACCAGGGCAAGCACGTCCTCATCGTCTTCGACGACCTGTCCAAGCA
>JBPCPA010000156.1:0-9493 GCA_050999655.1 Jatrophihabitans sp. | reverse complement strand
GCACGAGGATGACGCCCAGCGTCGAGGCGGACAGCCCATAGCGGACGAAGAACACCTGGATGCCGAGGGTGACCGCGAGCCCCGGCACGATCACCGGTGCGAGCAGCAGGAACTGAACGAGCCGCCGGCCACGGAAGCGGTAGACACCGATCGCGCGGCCGGCCGGCAGCCCGATCGCGCAGGCCAGCGCGGCGACGGACACCCCGATCAAGGTCGAGACGAGCAACCCGTGCAGCACCTGGGTGCGCGGGTCGGTGACAAGGCGCAGCCCGCGGCTGGTGGCCTGCTGCGGGACGAGCGCCGGGTAGCGCCAGCGCGCGCTCACCGCCCACACCAGCAGAGGCACTATCGGGAGCAGCAGCCCGGCAATGAGTAGGCCGAGCAGCGGACGCCGCAACACGATCACAGCGATCGGCCTGAGAGCCGGCGGGCGACGGCGAGATACGCCGCGACCAATACCACGGTGAACACCGTGATCACCACGGCCACAGCCATCGCCTGGGGCCGCACGGTCAGATCAGTGTCGCGAAAGTCCTGCAGCGCGACCACGGGCAACGTCGCCGGGTAGGGCCGGCCGAGCAGGTACGGCACCTCGTAGGAGCCGGCGGTGAACGCGAACACCAGCACCGACGCGGCCGCGACCGGCGCCGCGAGCAAGGGCAGCGTCACGTGGCACAGCCGCTGCCAGGTGGAAGCACCGAGCGTGCGGGCCGCGTCCTCGAGTTCGCTCACACCACGGCTCAGCGCGGCGAGCGCGATGATGCCGACGAACGGGGTCTCCTTCCACACGTACTCGACGATGATCCCCCAACCCCACCGGTCACCGGTCAGCTCGGGGAACGCGGACGGCGAGCCAGCCAGCCCGGCCGAGTGCGCCACCCGCGCGATCGCGCCGGACTGTCCGAGTAGCAGCAGGATGCCCAGCGCCCCCACCAGGTGCGGCACGGCGAGGTTGACCTGGAACAGGCCAGTGACCCACCCGCGCGATCGGCCCAGCCGGCGGATCGCCAGCGCCGCGGCGACCCCCAACCCGGCCGCGAGCGTCGTGGACAGCACCGACACCCGCAGCGTGATCAGCAGCGACGCCCGCACGGCCGGGTCGCGCCAGATCGCGCGGTAGGCATCGGCCGACCAGTGGTATCCGGGCAGGAACGGCTGATAGCCCAAGCTCTGGGCCACGGCCTGGGCGACGCCGCCGACGAAGAAGACGCCGATCACCACGGCCGCCGGGCTCAGCAGCAGCGCGATGCGCCACCCGCGCGGCCGGCCGCTACTTCTGCAGGACGTCACTCTTCCAATCCTTCTCGATCCGGGTGACGTAGGCGCTGGCCAGTTCGGGTTGAGCGTTGCCCAGCAGCGTGGCGAGCGGGAGCACCGACGGGCTGAGCGGCACAGCCGCGAACGCCCGCTGCGTCGCCGTGCTCGTCCTGTCGAGGTCGATGCCCGGGTAGCTGCCCTCGGCCCGGTACAGGGCGAGCTGCGTGGCCGGGTCCTGCAGCAGGTTGGCCAACACGAGCGCCCCGGCGCGGTGCGCAGCGTCGGCCGGGATCGCGAGGTTGCTGACATTGCCGATGTTGCCGACCGACAGCACCGCCTCACGCGTCGACGCCGGGTACTGGCCCTTCTTGACCAGATCGCCCACAGCACCGGGCCCGTAGGTGAAGTAGACGCTGATCACGCCGTCGGTGTAGAGCTTCTCGACCGCGTCCTCGGACTGGGGATAAGTGTTGCCGCCGCGCCACAGCGCGGGCGCGATCGCATTGAGCCGAGCGAATAGGGCCTTGGCCGCAGCCGCGTACTTCGTCTCGTCGAACGCACCGGACAGGCCCCGCGGTCCACCGATCGTGTCGTACAGGATGGTCCGCACGGCTATCGAGCCGGTGAAGTCGGGCAGGGCCGGGTAGTTGAACTTTCCTGGGTGCGCCCCGGCCCAGCTGAACAGCGACGACACCGAGGCGACGTCTGCCTTAGTCAGGTCCGCACTGTTATAGACCAGGGCGGAGTCGGCCTGCTGCCACCCCGACTCGCATCCGTTCACCGGCACCCCAAAGTCGCTGGTCACGGCCGGATCGGTGGGGTCGACGTACTTGCTGTTGGGCAGGTCGCGGACCCAGCCGCAGTACCAGAGCTTGGCCTGGACGCCGGTCGCGAAATTCTCGCCGTTGATCCAGATGGCGTCGACCGCACCACCGGAGGCCTTGCCGGCCTGCTTCTGGCCTAGCACCGTGTTCACCGCGTCCCCGGTGTCGGCCACCTTGACCTGGTGCAGGCTGACGCCGTCCCGCTTCAACTGCTCGCTCAGGTAGCCGTTCACGAATGAGTTGAGCGTGTCGTCGCCGCCGTACATGTACCAGTTGACGGTCTGCCCCTTGGCCGCCGCTAGCACCGCGTTCCAGTCCGAGGCGTCGAGTCGCGACGCCGCACCGCCGCCACCGGGTGACGAGCACGCGGCCAAAGCCAGGACGGCGGCTGCGAGCGGGGCCAGCAGCCACCGCGGCGTGATCACCGGGTCTCCTCAGGGGGGCCGACAGGGCTGCGGCGCAACAGCGTGGCACCGATCACGACCCGCTGGAGCGCGGTGATCGCGACGGCGACGGTGAACAGCCAAGCGATCAGCTCTGCGTGCGTGGGCAGCAGGCAGAACAGGACGTACACGATCACGGTCTCGCTGCCCTCGGCCAGGCCGCCGACGAAGCGCAAGGATCGCCCGTCGTCGAAGGTCGAACCGCGCTTCTCGAGCAGCGAGGACAGGGCCAGGAACGCGGTGCCGGAGACGTAGTACGCGGTGAGTAGCGCGAGGCAGGCGAGCCGCGCTTCCGGCCGGTCGACTGCGATGCCGACGACGAAGCCGGCGTAGATGCTGAAGTCGGCGACGATGTCGAGGAAGCCGCCGAGTTCGGTGGCGCCGCGCTGCCGGGCGAGCGGTCCGTCCAGCCCGTCCAGGATCCGGTTGGCCAGCCAGAGCCCGAGGGCGGCCGGCCAGATGCCGAACCCGGCGCAGACACAAGCCCCGACCCCGCACAGCCAGCCGGCGCAGGTAAGAGCGATCGGCGGCAGGCCGGACTGCGCGAGGCGCGCCCCGACGGCGTCCGCGACCGGCATGAGGGCGCGCCGGAACCGGGTGTCAAGCACCGCGGCGGACCATCGGCAACGGCAGGAGGGCGCGCAACGCGACGTTCTCGGCCGGGTCGAGGACCGCGTGCTGGACGCAGGCCGGCACCACCTCGCCGGTCTCCGGGTGCGCCATCGCGTACGAGCAGGCCCGTAGGCGCTGCTGGGCCGCTGCGACCCGCGGTTCGGTCGCGGTCTCGCCCCGTTGCATGGCCGCCCAGGCCGGGGCCACGTCCGCCGCGTCCATGAACGGGTGCATCACGAAGGTGACCGGACGGATCCGCCGATGATGCAGCAGCCGCAACGGGCCGGCCCGGCGCGCGGTGCGCAGCAGCCAGCGCCCGAAGACCAAGGCGACGACCGGATGGCGGGCGACGAGGCGGGTGAGCTTGGCCACCAGCACCGGTACCGGGGTACCGGCGAAGTCGACGCCGCCGAGGTGGCGGAAGAAGACGTCGCGCACCCGCAGGTCGGCCGGGCACTCGTCGTCCAGGATCGGCACGTACAGGTCGCCGACGAAGAAACCATGGGTGGTGCGGTTGCAGCGTTCGTCGCCGGTCTGCAGGGCCCGAAACGGCAGCCGGGCACCCGCGCCGCGTTCGATCTGCGCCCACACGGCATTGCCGGTGACCTCGGCGTAGTCCTCGTGCCAGCGCCGTTCGTCGCCGACGAAGGCGGCGGGCTGGAAGGAGAACATGCCGAAGCCGTAGTCGCGGCACTCGGCGATCACTGCGGCGACCTGGTCCAGGTTGCGTGGGGTCACCGTCATCGTGTGGGCCAGGAAGTGCCGCACCCCGTGCTCGCGCCGCAGCCGGGTGAACATCTCGACGAAGCGGCGACGGTACGGGTTCAGCGACGCCTCGTCCAGCGGGCGCTCGATCCCGCGGCGGCCGAACATGCCCATGTCGAAGTGCCCGGCGAACGAAACACGAGCCAGCCGAGGGCGGCCCTGCGCGTCGACGGCCACCGCCCGCAGGTAGTCATAGTCGAAATCGCCGTGCGACATGCTCATCGGCTCGCGGCCATGTGCCCGCATCGCCTGCAACGCCGCGTAGTGATCATCCGGCGGCAGCAGGCTGACCTCACCGCCGATCAACTGGGCGTGCGCGCGCGGCCCGCGCAGCCGCCGCAGCGTGCGCAGCTGCGCCTCGACCTGGGCCACGGTGTGCGCGCCGTCGGTACGCACCCGGTTGGCGTCACGGGAGTGATAGCACGGCGAGCACGCGAGATCGCAGCGCGGGAATACGCCATGCGTGCCCTCGCAGCCGACGGCATGCTGACCCAGCGTCTGGGCCCGGGTGCGGACATGCTCGGGCAGCTCGGCCCACCGCCGGCGCAATGCCACGGCCGTCGCCGGGTGCACCGGGCGAGTAGCGAACTCCACACCGCGTAGCCACCCCAGCACCCTCACGTGCCTCGCGCGTCTCCACATCCGACACCGCGACCGCACCTCACAAGGCGAGGTGATCCGTAATCGGCCGAGCTGGCGGAGACGGATGGCGATACCTCCACGCCGCGTTCCGGCCGCGAACACCTGCCACCTCGACCGTGACATACGACGCGATGCAGTGCCCGCAAAAGACCGCCGTAACCACAAACCCACCCCATCACACCCAAGCCCGCAGAGGTTGCAAGCCCGCAGTGCAAGAAACCCGCCGAGACGCCCGTCGGCGCCCGGCACGGCGTGTTGGTGATGCTGCTGTCCCCAGCCGCAAGGTCCTACCGAGGAGTGGCAATCGGCATCGACGGCTCAGAGAGCTGGGCCGACGGCGGTAGCGCAGCGGAGGTATTGATACACGAAGGCTCAGGGTGCAAATAACCGTCCTCGATCGGTCGTTAGCGACAATGATTGCGCAACGACGTGTATATACCGATCCGGGGGCGGCCACGTCAGAACCCGCAGTGGGCGCGTAGTGCCGGCAATGTCTCGGTGACTGCTGCCCGGAGGGCCTGATCGTCAGGGTCATCGGGGTGGCGGGACGGGTCGAGCTGGATCAGCCAGCTCACCTCCTCGGTACCCGGCGGGCGGCGGGCGACTATGGTGGCGCCGCGGCCACCAGGTGCTGTGACGCGTTGGACCAGGATGCGGCTTGCGGCCATCTGCTCGGATGCGAACGCCGGTAGCCGGGACCGGTGAGTAAGGCAGACCAGCACCGGGCTCGCGTCGGTGTCTGGCCACACCGATAGCTGCAGCACCCCCGTCAAGCCGGACCATCCTACGTCGGCCACCTGCTCCCACCCCAGCCGTGACCATGCCGCTGCCTGAGATCCTGCCTCGCGGAGGTAGAGCGCCCGTGGTGAGGCGACAAGAAGCTGCCCAGTGCCGCTGCGTCCGCGCCAGCACACCCGCTCACCGCCGGCCAGCGGCGGACGTCGGGCCCGCAGCTCGCGAACTCGACCTGCCCACACCCGCAGGCGACGCGCCGGGGCCCACCGCCCGCCGACATGACCGGCTGCAGCGACCACCGCGCTCATGGCATCCCTCCGTCGCTTCCACCACCTGACCCCAGTGTCGGCGCAGCGACCGGGACGGGCCCTTACAGTGCGGTGAACGTGATCGCCACCCGCGTCGGTCAGGGCCTTTCCGGGTCGGCTGTCGGCGCCGCCGGGTAGATGATGAGGGTCTCGCTGACTGTCTTGCGGTTCAGGTCGGGCACCTCGGCGTCGCGGGCCGGATAGCCGATCGGGAACAGGATGTAGGCGCGCTCGTGCGAGGGCCGGTGCAGGAGTTCGTTGAGGAAGGTCATCGGGTTCGGGGTGTGGGTCAGGGTGGAAAGGCCCATGGCGTGCAGGGCGGCGATGAACAGACCGCAAGCGATGCCGACGCTCTCGTTGACGTAGTAGTTCTTGCGCAGCGTTCCATCGGGCAGCGGGGTGTGTTTCTGCGCGAAGGCGACCACGATCCACGGCGCCACGTCGAGGTAGCTCTTGTCCTCATCGGTCTCTAGACGCTCCAGTGCCTCGCGCCAGGCCGACACCTCCCGCTCGCGGTAGAAGGCGCGTTCCTCACGCTCGGCGGCCTGCCGGATCGCGTGTTTGGTCGCCGGGTCACTGGTCGCGACGAAGGTCCACGGCTGCAGGTGCGCGCCGGAGGGTGCAGTGTTCGCGGCGTGCACCGCGACCTCGATCATCGCTTGAGGGACAGCAGCGTCGCTGAAATAGCGCACGCTGCGCCTGGTCTCAAGGAAATCGCAGAACGCCTCGCCGCGGCGCTCGCCCTCCACGGCATCGATCAGCGGCGGCCGGTAAGGCACGAACGGGTACCGGTGCCAGCGGGTCGGCTCGACCCAGTACTCCGCAGGCAGGGCCGGACCGTCCGGGAACGGCGCCGATCCCGGCTGCGCGTGCTCGTCGTTCATCAGGCGCGAGCGTAGACGTCGCGGCACGGGCGCAACGCCCGGCCCGTAGCTCGATGCGGGGTTGCCCGTCGAATCGTTGCCGGCGCAGCACGTGCAAGCCGGCCATGCCCGGTTCTCGACCGGCAAGCGGCATGACCGGCGGGTCCACCGCGCCCTCATCCACGAACAACAACGCAGCCCCGAGGAACACGGCGGCGTGGGCTACCCACCTGACCTCGTCGGGCAAGCACTGCCGACGCCGGTGACACCGCGCGAAACACCTAGGGTCCCGTTAGCCAGCAGGGCTTGCGGGTAGCCTCCGTTGGCTTAGGCTCTCGTTGAGCCCTACCCAGCGGCCGAATGCAATTGTGCGACCGCGCGGAACGCGTGCGAAGCCGGTGGAGAACCTGGTGGGCGCTACGGCCTCTGCACCCTCGACGCAGCACCGCACCTCGCTCGTCGCCGGGAGCGACGATCATCTTGACCAGCGCCGGGCCTGCGTCACTGGGCCGCCGATCATGACGGCCGCGTCGGCGAGTGCCAGCCACCGACGCCGCTCTGCTCCGTGGGATGGTGGGGCAGTGCGCAGGCTGGCGCAATCCTCTGACCCGGTTCTCCGGGTCATCTCCCACTGCTAAGCCGTCGCTGCACCCCGTATCGTTCTTGCCCAAGACAGGAGCCACGCCGTGCTCGGCTTAGTCATCAGCATGATCGTAATCGGCGTCATCGCGTGCACGTTTCCCCGGTTGATAATTCACGCAAGGCAGGACATCTCGATACCGATGACCGGCGCCATCGGTATCGTCGGGGGCTTCCTGGACTACGAGATCTTGCGGGGGAATGGCGCATGGCGTAGGTGGGGACGCGGCGCCGCGCGCACAATCGGAAGGTTGGCCTGTGTCCGGGTTGCGTAACGGGTTCGGTACGGCTAGGGAGGCGGTGCGCACTCAGCTGTGGCCGCTGCCGGCGATCGGCGTCGTGGCTGCGGTGGCGATCGGGGTGGGTCTGCCGCGACTCGACGGCGACGTCGACGGTCATCTGCCGGCCTGGTCGGGGCAGTACCTGTTCGGTGGCGACGCCGATGCGGCCCGCACGGTGCTCGACGCAGTAGCCGGCTCGCTCATAACGGTCACCTCCCTGACGTTCTCCCTGACCGTGGTGACCTTGCAATTGGCCAGCGGGCAGTTTTCACCCCGACTGTTACGAACCTTCACCCGCGACCTGTTCGTTCAGGCCACCTTGGCCTTGTTCGTGGCCACGTTCACCTACGCGCTGACCGTGCTGCGCACCGTCCGTACCGCCAGCGATGGCCAGGCGCTGTTCGTGCCCCGACTTTCGGTGACCTTCGGGTTCGTGCTGGCCATAGCCAGCGTGCTGGGGCTGGTGCTGTTCCTGGCCCACCTGGCCCGTCAGATCAGGGTCGAGACGATGCTTCGCAACGTTCACGCCGACGCCAGCGACATCGCGAACCGGGTCCTGGAGAAGGCGGAGCCGATCGGTGCGCAGTCACCCCTACCGACCCCGCCGGCGACGGCACGTGCCGTGACCGCGCCCGGATCAGGGTTCTTGGTCAGGGTAAACGAGCCAGCCCTGCTCACCGCCGCGGTCGACGCTGACGCGATCATCGTGCTCGACGCCCACCCGGGCGACTCGATGGTCGAGGGCACGCCCATCGCCTGGATCTGGCCCCGACAAGGCAGCAACTTCGACCCCGAGCAGAGCGCTCAACTGGAAGCCTGCCTCCGCGCGGCGGTCATGGTGGGCTTCGAGCGGACCCCGACCCAAGACATCGGCCTCGGGCTGCGGCAGTTGACCGACGTCGCGTGTAAGGCCCTCTCGCCTGGCATCAACGACCCCACAACCGCTATCCACGCTCTCGGGCACTCCGCCGCGTTGCTGTGCGAGATCGCCGGCCGCGCGCTCGGGCCACGGGTGATGACCGACACCGACCAGGTCATCCGCGTGGTGTTACGCCGCCCGGACCTAGCCGACCTTCTCGATCTGGCCATCAGTCAACCCCGCCGCTACGGAGCGCACGACCCGACCGTGCTCGCCCAGATCTATGTGCTGCTTCGCCAGCTCGCCTGGTCCGCGCCTCCTGATCAAGGCGACGTCATCCTTGCCCAGCTTGCCCGCCTGGAGGTGACCGCCGCGGCCCAGGACTTCGACGCCACCGAACAGGCCCGGCTGGCCGCGTGCGGCAGCCTCGTCCGGTCTGCTACCGAACGCCGCTGGGGGTCTATCGCGTAAACGGCACCTCTCTGTGTCAAAGCGGCCGGCGACAGAGAGGTGCCGTTCGCCGGACAGTCCCACCTCGGCGTGTCCACATCCTTCTGGGCGAAGCAGGTGACCGTGGGAGGCTGGTTGCGGTACCCGATAGGCCGGAAGGCCTGAGGCCGTTCACGACCGTTAGGATCTGGCTGACCTGCGCGGCCGGGTGTCGAAACGCCCTGGTGGATTTCCGTGGCTAGCGGCGACTTTCTTTGCGCTAGTCCCATGCCGGCACCGACCCTTGACCGGAGCCGATGATCTGCAGGTTGGTTGCGCGCAGTGCCGCCGGCGGGATCGCAGAATCCGGCCCGGCTACCGAACCGATCTGGATCAGCCGGCGTTGCCGCGGTCGACGGGGAAGGTGCCTGGTTCCAGCGAGGTGGCGGCTGAGACGTGCCGGCTGATACTGGCTGGGGAACCGGGCCGCGGCTAAGGTTGATTATCGAGATCGGCTCCGGCCGATTGGGTCGAGCGTGAGGACTCTCCTCGACCGCCCAGCTCCGGGTGTGCAGAGTCGGTTGGAGGGCCGTCGTGAGCTGGTGGGTGTGGTTGATCGTGATCGTGGTGGTGGCCGTGGTGGTGGTGGTCGGGGTGTTGGCGGTCCAGATGCGTCGTCGCCGGGGCGGGGTGATCGTGGACCCGGCCCGGTCGCCGCGGACCCGCGGACGGCGAGGTCAGCGATGAGTCGGTTGATGCGGACCTCGGAGGTGACTAAACGCCCGGTTGTCACGCTCGGCGGGGAAGATGTCGCCCAGATCAAGGATGTCGTGTAC
>JBPCPA010000242.1:0-12304 GCA_050999655.1 Jatrophihabitans sp. | reverse complement strand
CGGCCGGCCCTGCCCGCCGACGGTGCCAGCGGAGCTGGCCAAGGCGGCCAACGCCAAGTCGGACTGGTTCGCCGCGATGCGGACGTTCGCCGGCTGGACCGAGGGTGGGCGACGATGACTGAGCAGGACGGCGGATTCCCGGCACTGCGCGCGGCGCTGGCGGCCGAGCTGGCCAACGGGCCCGACTGCGGTGTGCAGCTGTCGATCGGCCACGCCGGCACCTGCCACGACCTGGTGGCCGGCCAGGACGGCCGGGGCGCTGCGATGGCCGCCGCCACGATCGTGGCATGGACGTGCTCGTCCAAGCCGCTCGGCGCGATCGCCTTCGCCAGGGCGTGGGACGCCGGCCGGCTCAGTCCGGACGACCTGGTCGCCGACCACCTGCCCGAGTACGCGGCCGGCGGCAAGGACACCGTCCGGCTGAGAGACCTGCTGACCCACACCACCGGGGTGTCTGACCCCATCGTGAACCTCGATACCCAGGGCGCCGAGCTGCCGCCGTGGGACGAGATCGACCCGATGATCTGGCTGGTGATCTGCGCGGCCGAGCGCGAGCAACCGGCCGGACGTTGGATGAACTACAACCCGATCGCGAACTGGTTCACCCTGGATCGGGTGTTGACCGGCCTGGACGGCTCCCGTCCCGGCGACAGCTACCGCTCGGTGTTCACCGACCTCGGCCTGTCCGCCAGCCTCGGCCTGTCCGCCAGCCCCGCGCCATCGACCGGCCCCGCGCCATCGACCGGCCCAGACACGTCAACCGGCCCCCGCCGGGCTCAGGTGGTGTCCGGTCCGGACGAGGCCGGCAACCTGCGGCGACTGCTGGTGGCCGCCGAGTTGCCGCTGCCGGGCACCGGTGTGTGGGGAACGATGGCTGACCTGCGAGCCGTGGGACAGGCGTTGCTGAGCGGGGTGGCGGCCGATGGCAGCGTGCTGGCCCGGCCGGCCACCCTGGAGGCGATGACCGCCACGCACTGGCCGGGCACCTCGCGGCGGGTGCTGTCGACCTCGGACTTTCCCTACGGCATGGGCTTCATGACCCTGCCGCAGCTCTATGGCAGGGACTGTTCGTTTCGCACCTATGGCCACGCCGGTGGCAACAACTCCACCCTGCTGGTCGATCCGGTGGCCGGCCTGGTGCTGGCTATCTACTGGAACCGGCGACTGTCCGACGTCGGGGCGGTCACCCGACGGCGGGCCCTGGTGCGGGCGGCCTACCGAGATCTGGGGCTGGCGGCCGCCGGCTCGTCGTGATGTGGCTAGCTCACCGGATCGATGGTCCGAAAGATCTGGCCGGCCAGCTCGCCAGCGATCCGCAGGTGGGCGTCGGCCGGTAGCGTCGCCGGGTCCGCGTCCGGCCAGAAGCACTCGACATAGCCTTCGCGGGTCAGGTAGTTGGCCGGCACCGCCGCCGACAGCGCGCCGACCGGGGCCAGCACCTCGTAGCTGTCCACCGCGGCATCGACAGCATCGGGCGTCCGCAGCTCGGCGATCTGGCCGGCCGGCGCCTTGAGTACCGCGATGGCGGCCACCCCGGCCGCGGCGGTCGCCGGTGGCAGCCCGTCCAGCCGATCGAGGTAGGACCGCACGTGCAGCTCGTACGGGGCCACGCCGTAGGCCCGCTCGACCAGGTCCAGAATGCCGCCGCCGGCCGTCCGGGCGCCCACCTCGATGATCTGGGGTTGCTGATCGCCCTCCAGCCTGATCTCGACATGGGCCAGGCCGAATTCCAGCCCGACCGCGGCACAGGCGTCGACCGCGAGCTCTCGTACGTCCTGACGCGCCGAGTGCACGCTGGGCAACCGGTGCCCGACCTCGGCGAAGTACGGCTTCGGGCCGAGTGACTTGTCCACCACCGCCAGCACCGAGCGCCGGTCGTGGTGGTTGAGCACCTCCACCGACACCTCGCCGGCCAGGACGCAGAATTCCTCCACCTGAACCGCACGATTCTTCACCGAGAAGGTGGCCGCGTTGTCGTCGATGATGGTGCGGACATAGCGGTAGGCCTCGGCCGCCTCGGCCCGGTCGGTGATCAGCCGCACCCCCAGGCTGCCGCCGAAGGCCGACGGCTTGATCACGCAGGGCAGGCCGAACTCGTCGATCGCGGCATCGAGTTCGGCGACGCCGCCGACCTGCCGATAGCGGGGGGTGGCCAGACCGGCGGCCAGCAGCCGGTCCTTCATCCGGTTCTTGTTGATCGAGGAGTCCTCGATCGACTGCCGGCTTAGGTAGGGCAGCCGGTAGTGGTCAGCGATCGCCCGGCCGGCCATCAGGCTGCCATCGATGAACGGCACCACCGCGGCCGGGGTGAGCCCGGTCCGCTGTTCGAAGTTCAGCACCGCCTGCAGGGCAGAGTCGGGATTGCTGGGATCACCGGTCAGGATGTGGTCGAAGAACTTGCCCGACCGGGTGCGCGCGGTGGGCGAGACGGTCGCGATGGGACCGTCGAACACCCGGACGGCCGCGACTATCGCCCGTTCCCGTAGCGGCATGGTTGCCCCGAAGACCAGCAGGTACTTCCCGTTTTCGGCTGAGACCATCTGCCAGATCCTACGGTAGCCACCGTCCGGTTTGGAGCGCGGCGGCCGCCTTGTCCCCGACCGAACCGGCTACCTGTGCAGCCGCGGGCGGCCGTCCCGCGACCGGTGGTACCGCACCATCGCCGGCCGGCCGCGACGGTAGCCTGGCACGATGACGATGCACCAATTGTTCACCGTGCATGGTTTGGTGCGGCGCGCGACGGCCAGTTTCGGCGCCGACCTCGCGATCAGCGACGCCGTCGCCTCGCTGAGCTTCACCGAGTTGGCCGAGGCCTCGCTGGCCACCGCCGCGGTGCTGCGGGCCGAGGGCGTCCAGCGGGGCGACCGGGTCGGTATCTGCATGGCGAAGTCGGTCGACCAGGCGGTGGCGATCCTCGCGGTGCTGCTGGCCGACGCGGTGATCGTGCCGATCCTGCCCGGCCTGAAGGCTGACAATATCGGCCACATCGTCGCCGACGCCGGCCTGCGGGTGGCGATCACCGACGAGTTGCGCGCGGGCGAGTTGCGCGCGTCCGCGCCCGAGCTGCGACTGCTCTTCGGTGCCGCCACCGGGCACGCATCGGTCCGGCCGGTCACCGTGGCGCCCCGAACGCGGACTGCGATGGCCGATGCACAGCTGCCACAGCTGGCCATCGGCGAGGATCTGGCCGCGATCATCTACTCATCGGGCTCGACCGGACGGCCCAAGGGCATCATGGTCAGCCACCGCAACATCTGTGACGGTGCCCGGATCACCGCGAGTTACCTGGGCACCAGGCGCGCGGACCGGATCGGTTGCGTGCTGTCGCTGAACTTCGACTACGGCCTCAACCAGCTCTGGCAGGCGCTGCTCACCGGCGCCCGGCTGTGCCTGCACGAGCTGATCTTTCCGGCCGACCTGTTCGCGTTCCTGGCCGCGGAGCAGATCACCGTGCTGCCGCTGATGCCGGTGGTCATCACCCGGATGTTCGACCCGCGGCTGCTCAGGCACTGGCCCGAGCAGGACCTGTCGGCGGTGCGCTACCTCAGCAGCTCTGGCGGCGCGGTGTCGGCGCGGATGATCGACCAGCTGACCAGTGCGTTCCCGGCAGCCGGGATCTTTCTGATGTACGGGCTCACCGAGGCGTTCCGGTCCAGCTACCTCGAACCCGAGCAGCTGCCCCACCGGCCCAACTCGATCGGCCGGGCCATCCCGGACGTCGAGCTGCTGGTGCTCGACGACGAGTTGCGCGAAGTGGCGCCGGGCGAGCGCGGCGAACTCGTCCACCGGGGCGGCTGCGTCGGCAAGGGCTACTGGAACGCCCCGGCCGAGACCGCCAAGCGATTCCGCACGCTGGACCGGTTTCCCGGCGAGACGCTGGTGTTCAGCGGCGACATCGTCACCCGGGACGAGGATGGCTACCTCTACTTCGTCGGCCGGCGGGACGCGATGATCAAGACCCATGGCTTTCGGGTCAGCCCGACCGAGGTCGAGGAGGTGGCCGTCCGGTTCGCCGGCGTCGAGGCCTGCGTCGCGATCGGGGTTGCCAACATCGAGATCGGTGAGGACATCGTGCTGGTCTACACCGCTCCCGACGGTGTGGACGAGGCCGCCTTTCGGCAGTACCTGAAAGCCGAACTGCCGATGCACATGGTGCCCAGACGGCTGGTCGAGCACGGCACCCTGCCGGCCACCGGCAACCAGGGCAAGATCGACCGGCAGGCCGTCCGGGACGCGATCAGCGGACGGCTGGACGCGCCGGACCGGTCGCCGGCGGGTCGGTAAGCGTGGCGGTGGTCCCCGCGAGCGGTCAGGCCGGGGTGCTGCGCCAGCGAAACTTCCGACGCTTCTACCTCGGCTACAGCACCTCGCTGTTCGGCACCGGGATGGAGCCGATCGGGGTGGCGTTCGCGGTGCTCGCGACCGGCGGTTCGGCGGCCGACCTGGGCTTCGTGCTGACCGGCGGGGTGGTGGCCAACGTGCTGTGCCTGGCCGCGGGCGGGGTGGTGGCCGACCGCTTCGGCAGGCGGGTGGTGATGCTGGTCAGCGACACCGTGCGATGCCTGGCCGAGGCCGGTTTCGCCGGCCTGGTGCTGTTCGGTCATCCGGCCATCTGGACGTTGTTCCTGCTCTACGCCCTGCAGTACACCGGCACCGGCTTCTTCACCCCGGCGCTGCTGGGCCTGACACCCGACATCGTCTCGGCCGAAGACCTGCACCAGGCCAACGTGCTCAACGGCCTGGCTCGCGACGTCGGCCGGGTGTTCGGCCCGGCGATCGCCGGCCTGCTGGTTGCCGCGAGCAGCCCGGGCGTGGTGCTGGCCATCGATGCCGGCACCTACGCGATCAGCGTCGCCTCGCTGGCCTCGCTGCGCATCCCGGCCTACTCCAGGCAGACCGGCCGGTCGCTACTCGGTGACCTCAGGGACGGCTGGGGCGCCTGGCGGGCCCAGCGCTGGATCTGGGTTACCAGCGTCAAGTTCGCCCTGTTCAACGCAGTGGTTCTCGCCCCATACCTGGTGCTCGGCCCCGTGGTCGCCAAGCACCATCTCGGTGGTAGCGGCAGCTGGGGCCTGATCCTGGCCGCCCAGGGCGTCGGTTCGGTGGTCGCCGGTCCGCTGATCATCAGGTGGCGACCAGCCCGGCCACTGGCGGTCATCACCGTGGTGCAACTGGCCTGGGCGCTACCGGTGCTGTGCCTGGCCCTGCTGCTGCCGGTTCCGGTCATCGCCGTGGCGGCGTTCTTCGCCGGCCTCGGCTCAGCCAGCTTCAATGCGATCTGGACTACCACCCTGCAGCGCAACGTGCCGACCGAGCTGATGGCCCGGGTCAACTCGCTGGACTTCCTGTTCTCCTATGCCCTGGCGCCGGTGGGGCTGGTGCTGGCCGCCGCCGTGTCGCAGCAGATCGGTACCACCAGCGTGTTGTTGACCGGTGCCGGCTGGCAGGTCGTGAGCACCCTGGCGGTGCTGGCCCTGCCGGTGGTGCGGCAGTTCCGGGCCGATCCGGAGCCGATCAGCCAGCCGGTCGACAACGGCGGCGGCCGGCACCGGGCCGAGATGTGATTGGCTGGCATCCGTGACCGGATTCGAGGATCCTCAGTTCTACGGTGACCGCTGGGCAGCGGTGTATGACGAGTTGCACCTCGACCTGGATCCGGAGCCCGCAGCGCGGTTGCTGGTCGAGCTGGCCGGCCGGGCGCCCGCCCTCGAACTGGGCATCGGCACCGGCCGGGTGGCGCTGGTGCTGGCCGATCGCGGCGTGGACGTGGCCGGGGTGGACGCCTCGGCGGCAATCGTGGCCAAGCTGCGCGCCAAACCCGGCGGCGACCGGATTCCGGTGAGCATCGGAGACCTGGTGGACACCCCGGCGACCGGCCGGTTCGGCCTGGTCTACCTGGTGTTCAACACCCTGTTCTGCCTGCTCGACGAGGCCAAGCAGGCGGCCTGCTTCGCCCACGTCGCGACGCTGCTGGCCGACGGCGGCCGGTTCGTGCTGGAGTGCTTCGTGCCGGATCCGGCCCGCTTTGACCGCGGTCAGCGTCCGCACGTGCTGGCCGTGTCAGAGGACTCGGTGAGCGTGGAGCTGTCGCGGCACGACCCCGTCGCGCAGCGCATCACCACCCAGATCCTCACCATCGACGCCGACGGCATCCGACTCGGACCGCTCGCGCTGCGCTACAGCTGGCCGGACGAGCTCGACCGGATGGCCGAACGAGCCGGCCTGCGACTGGAACACCGCTACGGCGACTGGGACCGGCGGCCCTTCGAGGCGGCCAGTGCCAAGCATGTGTCGGTGTACCGGTTAGCGTGATCGGGCGGGGTCGGCCCGCACGAGGCGTTGCGCGAGCGAAGTGAGGACCAGATGGCGTTAGGGCTGCCCGCTGCCGTTCGAGTGTGCCTGTTCGACCTGGACGGGGTGTTGACCGATACCGCCGCGGTACACGCCGCGGCCTGGAAACAGACCTTCGACGAGTACCTGCGCCAGCGCGACGGCGAGGGCTTCACCCCCTTCGACCCTCACCAGGACTACGACGACTACGTCGACGGCAAGCCGCGCGAGGACGGTGTGCGCGACTTTCTGGCTTCGCGCAACATCACGCTGCCCGAGGGCAGCCCGCAGGATGGTCCGGACGTCGAGAGCATCTACGGGCTGGGCAACCGGAAGAACGCCGATCTGACAAGGCGGATCGAGCGCGACGGGGTGCGGGTGTTCGACGGCTCGGTGCGCTACCTGCAGGCCGCCCAGCGGGCCGGTCTGGGCAGGTTCGTGGTGTCCTCCAGCGCCAACACCGGCCTGGTGCTGAAGACCACCGGACTGGACCGCTACATCGAGGGCCGGATCGATGGCGTCACCCTCACGCAGCGCCACATCGCCGGCAAGCCGAAGCCGGACTCCTACCTGGCCGGTGCGGAGCTGGCCGGGGTGGCGCCGGCCCAGGCTGCGGTGTTCGAGGACGCCCTCGCCGGGGTGGCCGCCGGCCGGGCGGGCAACTTCGGCTACGTGATCGGCGTCGATCGGGTGGGCCAGGCCGATCAGCTGCGGGCGCACGGCGCCGACGTGGTGGTCACCGATCTCAGCGACCTGTTCGAGGCCGGCGCGTGATCGAGGACTCGCGGTTTCCGGTGGAGGCCTGGCATGTCCGCGAGCTCGGCCTGAACCTGGAGATGCTCGCCCAGAGCGAATCGGTTTTCGCCTTGTCCAACGGGCACATCGGGGTGCGCGGCAACCTTGACGAGGGTGAGCCGAACGGCCTGCCCGGCAGTTACCTGAACTCGTTCTACGAGGCCCGTCCACTGCCCTACGCCGAGTCGGGCTACGGCTACCCGGAGTCCGGTCAGACGATCGTCAATGTCACCAACGGCAAGCTGATCCGGCTGCTGGTCGACGACGAACCCTTCGACCTGCGCTACGGGCGGGTGCTGCATCACGAGCGGATCCTGGATCTGCGGGCCGGCCTGCTGCGCCGGGTGGTCGAGTGGGCCTCCCCCGCCGGGCAGGTGATCCGGGTTCGTTCCACCCGGCTGGTGTCCTTCACCCAACGGGCGATCCTGGCCATCCACTACGAGGTCGAGGCGGTCGGTGACGCCGCCCGGGTGGTGCTGCAGTCCGAGCTGGTGGCCAACGAGACGGTACCGGCCGCCTCATCTGACCCCCGGGTGGCCGCGGCGCTGGAGCATCCGCTGGAGGCCGTGGAGCACCTGGCCGACGGCAACCGCAGCGTGCTGATCCACCGCACCCGACGCAGCAAGCTGTGGCTGGCCGCGGCCACCGACCACCTCATCGCCGGTGACAGCGACCCGAGTTCGCACACCTTCGTCGAACCGGACTGGTCACGCACCACCGTCGGCACCCGCCTGGAACCCGGCGAGCGGCTGTCGCTGACCAAGTTCGTCGCCTACGGCTGGTCCGGCCAGCGCACCGTGCCGGCGCTGCGCGATCAGGTGGACGCAGCGCTGTCGGCGGTGTTGCACACCGGCTGGGACGGCCTGGTCGCCGAGCAGCGCGGCTACCTGGAGGAGTTCTGGGACGGCGCGGACGTCGAGCTGGACGGCGACCCGGCCGTGCAGCAGGCCGTCCGGTTCGGCCTGTTCCACGTGCTGCAGGCCGGCGCCCGGGCCGAGGGCCGCGCGATCGCGGCCAAGGGCCTGACCGGGCCGGGCTATGACGGGCATGCCTTCTGGGACACCGAGACCTTCGTGCTGCCGGTGCTCACCGCGACCGCGCCGCGGGCGGCCGCCGACGCGTTGCGCTGGCGGCACAGCACCATCGACCTCGCCGTGCAGCGGGCCGGCACCCTCAACCAACAGGGCGCGGCCTTTCCCTGGCGGACCATTCGCGGTCAGGAGTGCAGCGCGTACTGGCCCGCCGGGACCGCGGCCTTTCACGTCAACGCCGACATCGCGCTGGCCGCGGTGCGGCACGTGCAGTGGACCGGCGATGAGGACTTCGACAGCGGCTGCGCGCTGCCGTTGCTGGTCGAGACCGCGCGGCTGTGGTACTCCCTCGGTTACTTCGGCGCCGACGGCCGGTTCCACATCGACGGGGTCACCGGCCCGGACGAGTACAGCGCGCTGGTCGATGACAACACCTACACCAACCTGGTGGCCGCCCGCAACCTGCACTATGCCTCGCTGACGGTGCAACGCTGGCCCGACCAGGCCGGCGCGCTCGGGGTCAGCGACGACGACGCCGAGCACTGGCAGGCCGCCGCCGCCGCGATCGCGGTGCCCTACGACAGCGAGCGGGCGATGCCCGAGCAGTTCCGCGATTCGACCCGGCTGCAACGCTGGGACTTCGAGGCCACCGAGCGGGCCGGCGGCTACCCGTTGCTGCTGCACGCGCCGTACTTCGACATCTACCGCAAGCAGGTCGCCAAGCAGGCCGACCTGGTACTGGCAATGCACTGGTGCGGGGACTCGTTCAGCTTGCCCGACAAGGCGAAAGCCTTCGCCTACTACGAGCAGATCACCGTCCGTGACTCGTCGCTGTCGGCTTGCTCGCAGGCGGTGCTGGCCGCCGAGGTCGGCCATCTGGAACTCGCGCACGACTACGTGCGGGAGGCGGCGATGATGGACCTGCAGGATCTGGAGCACAACACCGCCGACGGCGTGCACGTCGCGTAGTTGGCCGGTGCCTGGCTCGGCCTGGTGTGCGGTTTCGGTGGCCTGCGCGACCACGACGGCCGGCTCAGCTTCGCGCCGCGACTGCCCAGCACGCTGTCCCGGCTGAGCTTCGCGGTGCGCTGGCGCGGGTGCAAGGTGCGCGTGTCGGCAGGCCGGGACCGGGTGCGCTACCTGATCGAGGACGGCGCCGACACCCAGCTGGAGATCCTGCACCACGGTCAGCCACACACCCTGCAGGCCGGCGTCGCACTGGAGCTGGAGGTGCCCGTCCTCGTCGCACTGACCGAGCGGCCCAGCCAACCGGCCGGTCGCCCCCCTTGGAAGCCCTGACGTCCTTACGTCCTGGATGCAGTACAGCCCTGAAGCCCTGACGTCCTAAAGCTGGCGGTCGCGATCGGTGAATCGGCATGGCGACGCGACCGGGCTAGCCTCTGAGCCATGGCAGCACCAGGTGAGGATCGCGACGCCCGGGTGGACAGCGAGTGGGACGAGCGGGCCCGCGGCGAGACCCCGACGGAGCGGCTGGACCGCAACTGGGCCGACTTGCTGCAGGAGTTGCGGGTGGTCCAGACCGGCGTGCAGTTGCTGACCGGTTTCTTGCTCACGCTGCCGTTCCAGGCCCGCTTCTCCGGCTTGGGCCGGTTCCAGCAGAACGCCTACCTGGTGACCGTTGCCTGCTCGATCGGCGCTACCGGCCTGCTGATCGCACCGGTGAGCCTGCACCGGTTGCTGTTTCGCAGGCATGCCCGACGGGTGCTGGTCCGGGCCGGACACCTGCTGGCGTTGACCGGCCTGCTGCTGCTCAGCGTCGCCATCGCCGGAGTCGCCCTGCTGATCTTCGACGTGGTGCGCGGGCGGACCGCAGGTTGGCTAGCTGCCGGCGCCACGTTCGGCGTGATCGCGTTGCTGTGGTTGATCCTGCCGATGGCCGTCCGGCGGCGGGTCGGCCGGCTCGACTGAAGCCCGCGCCGACCCGCTGGCGCGCGGTCAGCTCGGACGGCCCGCTGTGCCATGGACGACCAGTACCGGGCAGTGCGCGTGCTCTGCGCAGTTGGAGCTGACCGAGCCGAGCAGCAGGCCGGTGAAGCCACCCAGGCCGCGGCTGCCCACCACCAGCAACTGCGCTTGCCGGCTCTCTTCCAGTAGCACCCGGGCAGCGCCGCCCTGCTTGACCAGCAATCGCACATCGGCTGGCCGGTCGCTGCCGTAGGCCTCGTCGACCGCTGCGGTCAGCGCCTTCTCCACGTCCTGGGCCGGGTTCCAGTCCAGCATCGGGTAACCCACGTTGGTCGGATAGTTCCAGGTGAAGATCGCATCGATGCCGGCCCCGTTCGTGGTGGCGAACCGGGCCGCCCACCGCAGCGCCTCGATCGAGGACGCCGAACCGTCGACGCCGACGACGATACGTCCGGTGGGGTTGCCGGCCGGCTCCTGCTCGGTGTCGGCCACGGGCAGGACGGTGGTTGCGCTGTTATCGGTCATGGCTTCATCCTCGTCACCGGACGCCGCGGGCGGCAGGGCACAAGGTCCCGAGCGAGCCGTGGACTTCGACTGGCAGCGGCGGCCGCCGACCGGGCGTGCCTAGCCGGCGGTCAATAGCCGGCGCGTCTCGCGGGCAATCTGCAGATCCTCCCGAGCGGCGATCACCAGGGTGTGTACCGCCGCGCCGGCCGCGGTCACGGCGCAGTCCGGCCGGGCCGCGGCATTGCCGGCCTCGTCGAGGACCACCCCCAGAAACCCCAGCGCGGCCGCCGCCCGCTGGCGCACCCCGACCGAGTTCTGCCCGACGCCGCCGGTGAATGCCAGCACGTCCAGGCCTCCGAGGGCCGCGCACATCGACGCGATGCCGGCCACCAGGCGGTGGAGGTAGACCTCGATGGCCAGTCGGGCCGCCGGCTCGCCACGAGCGTCGGCGGCCTCGATCTCGCGCATGTCCGCGGTACCTGCCAGCGCGAGCAGGCCGGAGCGCTGCTCCAGCGCGACCGCGACCTCGTGCGGCGCGAGCTGCTCGTGCTCCTCCAGCCAGAGCAGCAGGCCGGGGTCGACACTGCCCGACCGGGTGGCCATCACCAGGCCCTCCAGCGGGGTGAATCCCATGGTGGTGTCGAGGCTTCGCCCGTCGCGCACCGCGCACAGCGACGCACCGGCGCCGAGGTGGCAGCTGACGATCCGGAGCCCGGCCGGCGTCCGGTCGAGCAGTTCGGCCGCCCGCCGCGCGCAGTAGGCGTGCGACAGGCCATGAAAGCCGTACCGCCGGATCCCGTAGCGCTCGCGCCACTCGCGCGGTATCGCATAGGTCGCGGCGGCGGCCGGGATGCTGGTGTGAAAGGCCGTGTCGAAGCAGGCCACCGCGACCACCTCGGGTAGCTGCTCGCTCACCGCGGCCAGGGCGGCCAGCGATGCCGGCTGGTGCAGCGGCGCCAACTCGGTCAGGCCGGCCAGTTGCTCGCGCACCCGGTCGGTGATCCGGACGGCACCGCTGAACAGGTTGCCGCCGTGCACGATCCGGTGCCCGACCGCGTCCGGGCCGGGCCAGCCGGCGATCGCCTCGGTCAGGCCCGCGACCGGGATTCCACTTGCATCCACGGCCAGTTCGGCGCTGCGCTCGACGGTCCCGGCCGGATCGAGCAGGCTCAGCTTGAGGCTCGACGAGCCGGCGTTGACGACCAGCACCCGCACCGGCTCAGACCTGTCCGGGTGTCGGCCAGGTCCAGTCGGTGATCGCCGGGTCGTCCTCGCCGTGCGCGCGGGTGTAGGCGCGGGCACTGAGCCGGGCGTCAGACATCTGCTGCCGCAGGGTCGCGGCGCGGCTGCCGAGCGAGCCGACCCGGTCGATCACGTCCATCACCAGGTGGAACCGGTCGAGGTCGTTGAGCATCACCATGTCGAAGGGCGTGGTGGTGGTGCCCTCCTCCTTGTAGCCGCGAACGTGGATGTTGTGATGGTTGGCGCGCCGGTAGGTGAGCCGGTGGATGACCGACGGGTAGCCGTGAAAGGCGAACACGACCGGCTTGTCCGGGGTGAACAGCGCGTCGAAGTCGCGATCGGACAGGCCGTGCGGGTGCTCGGTTTCCGGTTCCAGCCGCATCAGATCGACCACATTGACCACCCGCACCTTCAACTCGGGCAGGTGCGTGCGCAGGATGTCGGCGGCGGCCACCGTCTACAGAGTTGGTACA
>JBPCPA010000124.1:0-3917 GCA_050999655.1 Jatrophihabitans sp. | reverse complement strand
CTACGTGCCGAGGGCAAGGAGCCGGTGCTGTACGTCATCGGCCGCAAGGGTGTCGGGTACTACCGCTTCCGCCAGATCCCGACGGCCGACAGCTGGACCGGCTTCTCCGAGCAGCCGAACTTCGTCGACGCGCGCGCGGCGACCGAAGCGGTAGTGGCAGCGCTCGAAGCCACCTCGGCCGAGCAGGCCGGCGACCGGCCGGGCATCGATGAGTTGCACGTGGTCTACACCCGGTTTCAGAACTCGGTGACCCAGACCCCGGTCGCGGTGCAGGTCTCTCCGGTCAGCAGCATCGAGGACGAGGCAGGTTCTGATGACGGCGACCAGCCGGCTGATCGCGGCCTGCAGGCATCGTATGAGTTCGAGCCGGAGCCGGAGGAGCTGATCGGTGCGCTGGTCCCGCGCTACATCAGCGCCCGGATATTCTCCGCGCTGCTGGAGTCCGCCGCCTCGGAGTCCGCCGCTCGCCGGCGCGCGATGAAGTCGGCCAGTGACAATGCCACTGAATTGATCAGGACCTACACCCGGCTGGCCAACCAGGCCCGCCAGGCTGAGATCACCCAGGAAATCAGCGAGATCGTCGGCGGTGCCGACGCGCTCGCCTCGGTCGGACGTGACGAGTGAGCAAGCACCGTCGAGCTGGTAGCGGCTCGATGAACAGGTCGATGAGCGGTTACGCGATGAGAATGAGGGCACAAGGATGACAACTCTGTTCGACAGTGAAGCCGACACCACCGCGGCGAGTCGCGCCAGCGGCCGCGTCGTCCGGGTGATCGGACCGGTCGTGGACGTCGAGTTCGGGCGCAACTCGATCCCGGAGCTGTTCAACGCGCTGACCACCGAGATCTCCCTCGGAGCGCTGTCCAAGACGCTCACCCTCGAGGTCGCCCAGCACATCGGCGACGACATGGTGCGGGCCATCGCGCTGCAGCCGACCGACGGCCTGGTCCGCGGCGTCCAGGTTGTCGACTCCGGCTCGCCGATCACGGTGCCGGTCGGCAACGTGACCCTGGGCCATGTGTTCAACACCCTCGGCCAGCCGCTGGACGTCTCGGCCGACGAGTTGGACATCAAGGAGCGCTGGTCGATCCACCGCCAGCCGCCGGCCTTCGACCAGCTCGAGAGCAAGACCGAGATGTTCGCGACCGGCATCAAGGTCATCGACCTGCTGACGCCCTACGTGGTGGGCGGAAAGATCGGCCTGTTCGGTGGTGCCGGCGTCGGCAAGACGGTGCTCATCCAGGAGATGATCTACCGGGTCGCGGAGAACTTCGGTGGCGTGTCGGTGTTCGCCGGGGTCGGCGAGCGCACCCGTGAGGGCAACGACCTGATCACCGAGATGACCGAGTCCGGCGTGCTGGAGAAGACCGCGCTGGTCTTCGGCCAGATGGACGAGCCGCCGGGTACCCGGCTGCGCGTGGCGCTGTCCGCGCTCACCATGGCCGAATACTTCCGGGACGTGCAGAAGCAGGACGTGCTGCTGTTCATCGACAACATCTTCCGGTTCACCCAGGCGGGCTCGGAGGTGTCGACGTTGCTCGGCCGGATGCCGTCGGCGGTCGGGTACCAGCCCACGCTGGCTGACGAGATGGGCCAGTTGCAGGAGCGGATCACCTCTACCCGCGGCCACTCGATCACCTCGATGCAGGCGATCTACGTGCCGGCCGATGACATCACCGACCCGGCCCCGCACACCACCTTCGCCCACCTGGACGCCACCACGGTGCTGTCCCGGCCGATCTCGGAGAAGGGCATCTACCCCGCCGTCGACCCGCTGGACTCGACCTCGCGCATCCTGGATGCCCAGTACATCGGCCAGGAGCACTACGACGTCGCCCAGCGCACCAAGCAGATCCTGCAGCGCTACAAGGAGTTGCAGGACATCATCGCCATCCTCGGTATCGACGAGCTGTCCGAAGAGGACAAGGTCATCGTCGGTCGGGCCCGGCGGATCGAGCGCTTCCTGTCGCAGAACACCTTCGTTGCCGAGCAGTTCACCGGCATTCCGGGCTCGTTCGTCCCGGTCGAGGAGACCATCGACGCCTTCAAGCGCCTGTGTGCCGGTGACTTCGACAGCTACCCTGAGCAGGCATTCTTCATGTGCGGTGGCATCGAGGACCTCGAGAAGAAGGCCAACGAGCTGAAGAACGCCTGAGCGGGCCGTGGATGCCAGGTACGAAGGATAAGGGGAGCGCAGCGAATGGCTGACTCGGTGAGCGAGCATCGCAGCGAGCCCCGGCGAGTGAGGAGCGCAGCGAATGGCTGAAATGCAGGTAGAGCTGGTTTCCGTCGAGCGGCGGCTCTGGTCCGGCGAGGCCACCGCGGTGTATGCCCGCACCACCGAGGGCGAGATCGGCATCCTGCCCGGCCATTCACCGCTGCTCGGCGCGTTGGAGCCGGGTTGGTTGGTTCGGATCCAGCAGACCGACGGGGTCGAGCAGCGGGTCGCCGTGCACGGCGGGTTCCTGTCGGTACGCAGTGACGGGGTGTCGGTGCTCGCTGAGATGGCCGAGACCGCCGACGAGATCGACATTGCCCGGGCCCGCGACGCGCTCGCCCGAGCCGGCGATGAGATGGACGATGAGTCGGTGGCGGCACGCAACCGGGCGTTGGCTCGGCTGCGCGCGGCGGGGGAGCAGGTCTAGCAGCAACACCGCTCGCCACGGCGGGCCGACTGATCACGGAGGCGGCAGTGACGACGCTGGTCGAGAACGTCGGCCTGCTCGTCGCGTGCCTGGTCATCGTCGGCGGCGTGACCGCCTGGTTGCTGGTGCTGGCCCATCAACGACGGATGGTCAGCGCTGCCGGGGGCCTGCCGGTGGCGCTCAAGCGCGATGAGCAGCGCTGGGCCAACGGGGTCGGCCGCTACGCCGGCGATGAGTTCATCTGGTACCGGACGCTGTCGTTCTCGCCGACTGCCGCGATGCGACTGCCGCGGGCCGACCTGAGCGTGGTCTCGTCCCGGCCGTGGAATCCCAGCCGGGACATGGCGCTGCGGCCCAACCTGACGATCGTGGAGTGCCGGCTGCACGGTGATGATCTGAGCCTGGGCTTTCCGGACAACGGCGTGACCGGATTCCTGTCCTGGCTGGAGGCTTCCGCACCCCGGTTCTGAGCCGGTGAGTCAGCTCATTCAGCCAGAATCTGCCTGGCCTGCTCGGCGTCACGGCGAAAGACCAGCACGTCGTAGCTGTCGGTTTCCAGCCGCGATACCGAACACCGGACGCCGCGCTGGGACAGCAGGTTCTTCATCCGCAACGCCTCGCTACGTGAGGTCGCCGGCAGTACCGGTGTCAGCAGGCCCAGGTTGGCCTGCGGGCCGTACTCCGGCCGCCCGGTCCGCGGTCGGGACGGCGTGAAGACCCAGCGCATGACCAGCATCAGTACCGCCAGCACACCGGCCGCCCAGACCAGCACACCGAGGTCGAATCCCATCGGTCCACCTCCCTGGGTCGTGCCGGCTCCCGAAGGGCTATCGTGCCCGAGGGGCGCCCGGACCACCAAGCCGCGCTCCAGCGACCTGACGGCACCCGAACACGACGGAGACAACCACCATGGCACAACGGGTAATGGTCATCGGCGCGGGCTTGATGGGATCGGGCATTGCCCAGGTCTCGGCGGTCGCCGGGCTGGAGGTGACCATGCGCGATGTCACCGACGTGGCCCTGCACCGGGGCCGGGACGCGATCGAGAAGTCGCTGGCACGCTTCGCCAGCAAGGGCCGGATCAGCGACGAGGAGGTCGAGGCCGCGCTTGCCCGGGTGAGCGTGAGCACCGACCTGGACGCTGCCGGGGAAGCGGACGTGGTGGTTGAGGCGGTCTTCGAGGACCTCGAGGTCAAGCGGGAACTGTTCGGCGCGCTTGACCAGATCTGCCGGCCCGGCGCGGTGCTCGCCTCGAACACCTCGGCCATCCCG
>JBPCPA010000109.1:0-16669 GCA_050999655.1 Jatrophihabitans sp. | reverse complement strand
TGCTTGGAGGGTGTCCCGCACCCTACCCTCGGCTCTGGGGCGTCGCGCCCGGGTCGGGCCCGGACGAGGCGACGCCTGACACCCGGTCTGCTCTGAAGTCAGTTCGCCGGGCGCGCCTCCTGCAGGTACGTTCGCGGGATTGTTGGACTGCTGGCAGCCCACACAGGTTCGCGGGCGTGTCCCCGGCAGTTCCCCAACTGAGGGCGGTTTCTCGATGGCATGTCGTATCAGTGAACTCGTGCTCGGTTGCCGTGACCCTGAGGTGCTGGCGCGGTTCTGGTGTGAGGTCCTGGACTTCGTGGTGCTCGATCGCGAGGACGACGGCACGGTGGAGATCGGGCCGCCTGAAGGGTTCGGCGGTCCGCAGCCGACGATCATCCTCAGTAGCAGGGACGAGCCGGAGCATGGAAAATCCCGGCTGCACATCGACGTCAACGCCACCGACCGAGATCAGGACGCCGAACTCGAACGCCTGCTGAGGCTCGGGGCGCGCCCGGCCGATATCGGCCAGACGGGGCAGGAGCGATGGCACGTCCTGGCCGATCCCGAAGGCAATGAATTCTGCCTGCTCAGGGCACGCCTCAGCCCACTCTGATGCTCGCCTATCTCGCCTATCTCGCCTGTCTCGCGTGGCTGGCAGCCTGGCTTACCTGCGACGAAACTAGCCATAATGCCTATATCGGGTACTCTATTTCAGGATCTGACGGGCGATGACCATCCGGTTGATCTGGTTGGTGCCCTCATAGATCTGGGTGATCTTGGCGTCGCGCATCATCCGCTCTACCGGAAAGTCCCGGGTGTAACCGGCGCCGCCGAACAGCTGGACGGCGTCGGTGGTCACCTTCATGGCCACGTCGGAGGCGAAGGCCTTGGCCGAGGCCGAGTACCAGGTCAGGCCGGGTTCGCCGCGCTCGGCCTTGGCCGCCGCGGCGTAGATCAGCTGCCTGGCCGCTTCGGTCTGCATGACCATGTCGGCAAGCATGAACTGCAGGCCCTGAAAGTCCGCGATCGGCCTGCCGAACTGGTTGCGCTGTTTCATGTAGGCGATCGAGGCGTCGATGGCGCCCTGGGCGATCCCGAGCGCCTGGGCGCCGATGGTCAGCCGGGTGTGATCCAGGGTGGTTAGCGCCGTCTTGAACCCGGTACCCGGCTCGCCGATGATCCGGTCGGCCGGGATGACACAGTTGTCGAAGTGGATCTCACAGGTCGGCGAGCCCTTGATGCCGAGCTTGCGCTCGTGGGTACCGACCGAGAAGCCCGGATCGTCCTTGTGCACCACGAACGCCGAGATGCCGCGAGCGCCCTGCCCGGGATCGGTCACCGCCATCACCGTGTAGTAGGTCGACACGCCGGCGTTGGAGATCCAGCACTTCGTCCCGTTGAGCACCCAGCTGTCGCCCTCCAGCGTCGCCCGGGTCCGCATCGCCGCGGCGTCCGAGCCGGCCTCACGTTCGGACAGCGCATAGGAGAACATCGCCTCGCCGGCGGCCACCGGCGGCAGCACCTGCTTCTTCAGCTCCTCGGAGCCGGACAGCAGCACCGGCATGGTGCCCAGCTTGTTGACTGCCGGGATCAACGACGAGGACGCGCAGACCCGGGCGATCTCCTCGATCACGATCGCGGTGGCCAGCGAGTCTGCGCCGGCACCGCCGTACTCCTCCGGAATGTGGGTGGCGTGAAAGCCGGCCCGGGTGAGCGCGGCGAGCACGTCGTAGGGAAATTCAGCCGTCTCGTCTATCTCAGCGGCCCGCGGCGCGATCTTGTCCTCGGCCAGTGAGCGGACTGCTTCCCGGAGCATGACGTGCTCGTCGGCCAGCCGGTAGGTCTCGAAGTCAGGGTTCAGCGCCATGTGTATAAGGGTTACCCATCGGTATCGCAAGGCGCAACGATCTGCGCCGATCGTCACGCATCTCCGCATGCCGGAGGAGTCGCGAATCGGTCCGCGGCCCGGCACAGGCTAATCTCTCTGGGTGCCCAGCGGCACTGCCAGCGCCCGGTCAGCGACCCGATCTGTGGGAGAACACCTCTATGACGCAGCGCCCTCGCCTCTCGGTGATCGGCACCGGCTATCTCGGCGCGACCCACGCGGTCTGCATGGTCGAGCTCGGTTTCGAGGTGATCGGCCTGGACGTCGATCAGGCCAAGATCGACTCGTTGCGCGCCGGCACCATCCCGTTCTTCGAGCCCGGCCTGCCCGAGCTGCTGGCCAAGCACATCGACTCCGGCAGGCTGCGCTTCACCACCGACTACACCGAGGTCGCCGAGTTCGCCGACGTCCACTTCATCTGCGTCGGAACGCCGCAGAAGAAGGGCCAGTACGCCGCCGACCTGACCTTCGTGGCGGCCGCGTTCCGCTCGCTCGCCCCGCACCTCAGCAGGCGGGCGCTGGTGGTCGGCAAGTCTACCGTGCCGGCCGGCACCGCGGCGCGGATGGCCAAGGTGCTCGCCGAGCTGGCCCCTAACAAGGACGTCGAGCTGGCCTGGAACCCGGAGTTCCTGCGTGAGGGCTTCGCCGTCGAGGACACCCTGCGGCCGGACCGGCTGGTGTTCGGGGTGCACAGCGATTGGGCCGAACAGACCCTACGCTCGGCCTTCGCGCCGGTGATCGAGGCCGGCACCCCGGTGATCGTGACCGATTTCGCCACCGCCGAGCTGGTGAAGGTGGCCGCGAACTCGTTCCTGGCGACCAAGATCAGCTTCATCAACGCGATGGCCGAGGTGTGCGAGGCCACCGGCGCCGATGTCACCCAGCTGGCCGACGCGATCGGGCATGATGCCCGGATCGGGCGCAAGTTCCTCAATGCCGGCCTCGGCTTCGGCGGCGGCTGCCTGCCCAAGGACATTCGCGCGTTCATCGCCCGGGCCGGCGAGCTGGGGGTCGACCAGGCGGTGTCGTTCCTGCGCGACGTGGACGAGATCAACCTGCGGCGGCGGGCCCGCACCGTCGAACTCGGCCTGGACCTGCTGGACGGCAGCTACCGCGGCACCAAGGTCGCGGTGCTGGGCGCGGCGTTCAAGCCGAACTCCGACGACGTGCGCGACTCGCCCGCCCTGGACGTCGCCGCCGGCGTCGGCCGGCGTGGCGCCATGGTGCAGGTGTTTGACCCCGAGGCCAACGACAGCGCCCGCCGGCTGCACCCGGAGCTGAGCTATGCCGACTCGCTCGAGGACGCGGTGGACGGGGTGGACCTGGTGATGCTGCTGACCGAATGGCAGCAGTTCCAGACGATGGACCCCGACACCATCGGCAAGCTGGTGGCCAGGCGCAACCTGGTGGACGGGCGCAACGTGCTCGACCCGGTGCGGTGGCGGGCAGCCGACTGGCACTACCGGGCACTGGGCCGGCCGTAAGCCGTAACTGGACCGATCTCCAGATGCCCCGATATCCCCGCGGCCAGGGGTTGCAACGGTCATAGTTCTGCCATGACTGCTGTTGTCGAGGTGCGCGGCGTCCACAAGACCTACCGGCGGTGGCGCAAGCCGGCCGAGCACGCGGTGCGCGGGTTGAACCTGACCATCGACAGCGGCGGGGTGTTCGGGTTCCTGGGGCCCAACGGCTCGGGCAAGACGACCACCATCCGGCTGCTGCTCGGGCTGGTGGCCGCTGATGCCGGCGAGCTTCGATTGCTCGGTCGAACGGTGCCGGCCGAGCTGCCCCTGGTGCTCGGGCAGGTCGGTGCCCTGGTCGAGACGCCCCTGTTCTTTCCCAACTTCACCGGCCGGCGCAACCTGGCCCTGCTGGCCACGGCGTCGGCCATCCCGGCCAGCCGGGTCGATCAGATGCTGGACTTCGTCAACCTGACCGAGCGGGCCGGCGACCGGGTCAAGGGCTACTCCCTCGGCATGAAGCAGCGGCTCGGCATTGCCGCGGCACTGCTGAAGAGTCCCCGCCTGCTGATCCTGGACGAACCCGGCAACGGCCTGGATGCCGCCGGCATCCGAGAGGTCCGGGAGTTGATCCGCGATCTGGGCGCCAACGGGGTGACCGTCCTGCTGTCCAGCCACCAGCTCGGTGAGGTACAGCAGGTCTGTGACCGGGTGGCCATCATGTCGCACGGTCAGGTCATCGCCGACGGATCGGTGGCCGAACTGCTGGCCACCCGCACGTCCGGGGACGTGCGCGTCCGGCTGCCCGACCCGGCGGCCGGCCGGGCAGTTCTGGAACAGGCCGGCTTCAGCGTGTCCCCGCTCGGAGATGCCTGGCAGGTCAGCGGTGTGCGCGACCCCGGCCAGGTGACCCGGGTGCTGAGCGAGGCAGGCCACTACCTGACCGAGCTCAGTCCGATCGCCGCCGACCTGGAAAGCATCTTTCTGGACCTCACGGCCGCCGACGAACCGGCGGCCGCCCCGGTGGAGCTGTCCCGGTGACCGCGGCGCTGTTCTCCGAGACCGGCCAGACCTCGGTGCCAGACTTCGCCCGGCTGGTTCGGATCGAGTTCCAGCGCTTCTTCGCGCGCCGTTTCATCTGGATCGCCGGCGCGCTGGCGCTGCTCGGCCTCTTCGTCGCGGTGGGGGCCAGCTACGCCAAGCATTCCCGGATCAGCGCCGATGACCTGGCGGCAGCGACCCGGCAGCGTGACCAGGTGATCGCCGAGATCAGCCAGCAGGTGCAGGACTGCTCCAAGGGCCTGGCGGTCGAGCAGGCCCAGCAACAGTGCGGCCAGGTTCCCACCGCACAGGACTTTCCGCCGGACCAGTTCCTGCGCAGTCGACCCTTCGAACCGCGCCAGGTGTCGGACTACGCGCTGGCCATCGGGGTCGCGGTCGCGCTGATCGGTTTCGCCGTGGGCGCCACCTTCATCGGGGCGGAATGGTCCACCAAGAACCTCGTCTCCTGGCTGTTCTGGGAGCCACGACGGTTGCGGCTGATGGCAGCGAAGCTCCTTGCCCTGCTCTCGGTTGCGCTGGCGGTCGCGGTGCTGGCCCAGCTCGCCTGGTTCGCGGCCGCCCACCTGCTGCTGCACTACCGCGGCCTGCCGGTCTCCTCGCTCGGCGCGCAGTCCAAGCACTTCTGGCAGCACGTCCGCGACAGCCAGCTGCGAGCCGTCCTGCTGGTGCTGCCGACCAGCCTGCTGGGCTTCGGCATGGCGAACCTGATCCGCAACACCGCCGCCGCCTTCGGCGTCGGATTCGTCTACTTCGCCGTCGTGGAAAGCCTGATCCGGACGATCAACCCCGACTGGCAGCCCTACCTGCTCACCACCAACGTCGGGGCCTGGGTCAGCAACGGTGGCCTGACGGTTTTCGGCAAGGCCGTCTTCGATCAGCGACAGGGATACGTCACCGCCAGGCCGATCCACGTGTCCAACCTGCATGGCGGCATCGCGCTGCTGATCTACTCCGGCGTGGTGCTGCTGGTCTCGGTGATCGTGTTCCGTCGCCGTGACATCAGCTAGCTGGTGATGTCCTTGCGCGCGAAGCGGATCCAGGCGGCGGTGAAGAACACCGCGCTGTAGATCACCGCCAGCGCGCTGCCGCGGATCATGTCGTCCCAGCTGATGACCGGAGTCAGCGCGTCCAGCCAGGAGTACTGGAAGTGCGTCGGCAGCACCACCCGGTACGGGTCCAGCGCGGTGATCGAGTCCAGGATGTTGGACACCACCACCAGGAAGGTCGCGCCGCCGACCGCCGCTAGCGGCGCGTCGGTGACCACCGACAGCAGAAACGCCAGCGCGGCCACCAGCAGCGCCTGGCCCGAGGCGTAGACCGCGACGACCACCATCCGATAGATCGTCTCGTGGTAGGAGAAACTGCCACCGAACGGGGACTTCGCCGGCGCCCAGCCGAAGAAGGTTCCTCCTACCAGATAAGCCCAAGCCGGCAGCAACAGGTTCACCCCGAAGCTGAAGCTCAACGCCACCACCAGCTTATGGCGCAGCAACCGGGCGCGCGGGCTCGGCATCGCCAGCAGGTAGCGCAACGAGGACCAACTGGCCTCGCTGGCGATGGTGTCGCCGCAGAACATCGCCACGATCACCACCAGCAGGAACCCGATCGAGGCGAACTCGGTGAACAGCGCGAAGTTGCCGGCACCGTCGGTGGCCAGGTCCACCAGCGCCGCACCGCCCTGACTCGAACTGCCCGAACCGCCGATCTCGAAGGCCAGCGCCATGATGATCGGCAGCACCAGCAGGAACAGGCCGGTCAGCTGGGTCCGGCGGCGCTTGAGCTGGCGGGCGAACTCCACCCGCAGCGGCATCGTCCGGCCGGCCCGGTAGTCCGACACCCGGCCCGGCTGATCCAGCCGAGGCAGCTGCCCGAGCCGGTCGTGGCCGCCGCGCCGGGTGGCCGCGACCGCTGACCGGGTCGCCGGCAGCGGCCCGCTCCCCGGCTCAGTCATTGCGCTCTCCGATCAGGTCGAGAAAGACATCTTCCAGCGCGCGCCGCGCCGGCACCGGCTGCACCGAGATGCCCGCCGCCACCAGCACCTCGGTCGCCCGGGCCGGGTCGGCCACCGCGAGCTGGGTTCCGCCGCTACCGGCCACCTCGGTGACCGAGCCGACCGCCACCAGCCGGCCGCGATGCATCACCACCACGTGCGTGCAGGTCTGCTCGACCTCGGCCAGCAGGTGCGAGGACACGATCACCGTGCGTCCGGTCTCGGCGTAGCGCCCGAGCACCACCCGCATCTCGGCGATCTGCGGCGGGTCCAGGCCATTGGTCGGCTCGTCCAGAATCAGCACTTCGGGCAGGCCGAGCATCGCCTGGGCGATCGCCAGCCGCTGCTGCATCCCGTGGCTGTAGGTTTTTACCTTGCGATCCAGGGAGGTTCCCAACCCGGCGATCTCGAGCACGGTGTCCAGCTCGGCCTGCGCGACCGGCCGGCCGGACGCCGCCCAGAACAGCCGCAGGTTCTCCCTGCCGCTCAGGTGCGGCAGGAATCCCGGGCCCTCGACGAACGCGCCGAGCCGGGACAGCACCGCGGCGCCGGGCACCACCTCCTCGCCGAACACCCGGATCGTGCCGGCGGTGGGCAGGATCAGGCCCATCAGCACCCGCAACGTAGTGGTCTTGCCCGCACCGTTCGGTCCGAGCAGGCCGAGCACCTGGCCCCGCTCGACCCGAAAGCTCACCCCGTCCACCGCCCGGTAGCCGTCGGAATAGACCTTCTCCAGCTGCGAGATCACGATCGGGACGCCGGCCAGGTCCGGATCGGCCGGCTTCGGCCGGCGCGAGCGCAGCCGCCAGGCACCGAAGCCGACGCAGGCCAGCACCACGATCGCGGCGACGATCAGCCAGCGTTCGGCGTTGCCACTGCGCACCTCGCGGGTCGGCAGGGACGAGAGCGCCAGGGTGGCGCCGGTCGCGGCCAGTGACACCTGGTAGGTGGCCGGCGCGCTCGGCAGCGCGTAGCTGAAGTCGGTGGTGGACACCTCCACGACAATCCGGTGGCCGGCCGGGATCTGCGCGACGATCCAGGGCAATCCGACCTCGACGGTGTGCCGCTGGCCGGGTGTGCCGGTGATCCGGATCGGTGAGACCAGCCGGGCCGGCAGCGTGTCCGAACCGTCCGGGCCCAGGTCGTGCAGGGCAGCGAACAGCGTGATGTCACCGCTGCGACCGGCGCTCACCTGCAGCGAGACGTGCGACGAGCCGATCACCAGCGCGGACGCGCTCAGCGGCGCGGTGCTGAACCGGGCGGTCTGGCCGGGGATCGCGCCGAGCTGGCTGGAGCCGGTCAGCCCGGACAGGCCGGCCGCCGCGCCGAGCACATCGCCCAGGCCCGGAATGCTCGACACCGCAGCGGGCGTGCCACCAGCCGGCGCCACCACCTGCTGGCTGCCGCCGGTGAGTGCCAGGTCGGTATGGCCGAACTCGGCGCCGGCCACACCGGGATAGCCGGTGGCCCTCAGGGTGGCATCGACCCGGCGACCATTGGTGGCCGAGATGCCCGCGCCCGCCTGCGAGAGCAGAAAGCCCCGGTTCGAACCGGCCTGCCGGCGCAGCTCGTCGTTGAAGAATTGCTTTTGCCAACCGGCAACATCGTCACCCGCGCCGGGGGCATCGTGGCCGCCGGAACGCCACCTGACCTGCAGCGGGGCGCCGGCCTGCGCGAGCTGCCTGGCGTTGGAATCGGCCTCGCTGAGCGGGAACAGCGAATCCTGCTCGCCCTGGCTCACCAGGGTCGGGGCCCGCATCGCGCCCAGCACGCTGTCCGGACTGGAATCGGTGAGCAGGCCCAACGCACCGGCATCCAGCGGGCCGCCCGACGCGGCCTGCTGGTAGAGCGAGCAGAGCGTCGGGGCGAACCGGCCACAACCGGCCACCACCGAGCCGCTGGCCGGCACGCCGATCGAACCCGCGGCGGCCGGATCACCGGTCGAACCGGCGGCGGTCGGGCTGTCGAAGCCGCTGGAGAACAGGTAGCCGGCCCAGAGCTTCTTGAACACCCCGGCCTGGCCGGCGGCGGCGTTGGGAAACAGTGCGCGGCCCAGATCGTTCCAGGTGATGTCGGCGGCGACCGCCCCGATCCGGTGGTCGGTGGCCCCCAGCATCAGCGCCAGCGCGCCACCGTAGGACGAGCCAGCCACCCCGAGAACCGGCCGGCCGGCGGTCTTGAGCACCTCGGGCCGGGCCTGCAGGTAGTCCAGCAACCGGGAACCGTCGGCCACCTCGTAATGCACCGAGTCGAGATGGATCAGGCCGCCCGAGGCACCGAATCCCCTTGCGGTGTAGGCCAGAACCACGTAACCGGCACCGGCCAGTGACCGGGCCTGGCCGGCCAGCGAATCCTTGGACGCACCGAAGCCGTGCGCCAGCAGGATCGCCGGGGCGGGTGTCGTGGCCGGCAGGTACAGCTCGGTGTCCAGCCGGACCGGGCTGCCGCCAGCCTCCGGGGTCACCGTGACCAGCTGGGACGAGGCGCGCACCGCCGGGCTGCGGTTGAGCCCCACCAGGCCGGTCAGCAGCACCGCGAGCAGCACCAGCACGCCGGCGGCCGACAGCACCCTTCGCCGGGATGGCGGGCGACCGAACAACCGGCCGGCGACCAGGGCCGCGATCCGCCGGTTGCTCACCAGCCGAGCGTACGGACCCGCGCGGCCAAGGCTCGGTCCTTGCTGAGCGCGGTCTCAGCAAGCTCGTCCTGGAACCGCTGCATCCTCGCTCGCAGACCCTCGTCGTGGCTGCCCAGAATCCGGACGGCGAGCAGGCCGGCATTGCGGGCGCCCCCGATGGACACCGTCGCCACCGGAACCCCGGCCGGCATCTGCACGATCGAGAGCAGCGAGTCCATCCCGTCGAGATGCTTGAGCGGCACCGGCACCCCGATCACCGGCAGCGGGGTCAGCGCGGCCACCATGCCCGGCAGGTGCGCGGCGCCGCCGGCCCCCGCGATGATCACCCGAAGGCCCCGCGCGGCCGCCGAGCGCGCGTAGTCGAGCATGCCCTCGGGGGTGCGGTGTGCCGAGATCACCCGCACCTCGAAACCCACTTCGAACTCGGCCAGTGCCTCGGCAGCCGCGGACATGACGGCGAAATCCGAATCGCTGCCCATAATCACGCCGACGGTAGGAGGCTGATCAGTCGGTTGAGTCAAGCCGACGGTAGGAGGCTGATCAGCCGGTTGAGTCACGCCGACGGTTGGCCGATCCGACGGGTTCTCACTCATGCGCGTCCACTTCCGCTCGATCGCCCAGTGACAGGTAGTCCGCCGCGGCCCGGGCCTGCTGGCGCACCTCGGCCAGCCGGTCGCCCAGCACGGTCACGTGACCCACCTTGCGGCCGGGCCGGAATCCCTTTCCGTACAGGTGCACCTTCGCCTGTGGCCAGCGGGCCATCAGGTGGTGCAAGCGCTCGTCCAGCGCGGGCGTGGTGGCGTCCGGGCCGCCGAGCACGTTGGCCATCACCACCACCGGGGCATGCTGGCCGGTGCTACCCAGCGGGTAGTCCAGCACCGCCCGCAGGTGCTGCTCGAACTGCGAGGTCCGCGCGCCCTCGATGGTCCAGTGCCCACAATTGTGCGGCCGCATCGCCAGCTCATTGACCAGCAGCCGTCCGGACCGTTCCACGAAAAGCTCCACGGCCAGCACGCCCACCACCCCGAGTTCGGCGGCGATCCGCAGCGCCAGCTCGGTGGCCGCCTCGGCCTGCTCGGCGGCCAGCCGGGGCGCGGGCGCCAGCACCTCGACGCAGATACCGTCCTGCTGCACCGTCTCGACCACCGGCCAGGCCGCGCCCTGACCGAACGGTGACCGGGCCACCAGCGCGGCGATCTCGAAGTCGATGTCGACCCGGGCCTCGGCCAGCAGGGCGGTGCCACTGGCCAGCAACGGCTCGGCGTCGGCGATCGAGTCCAGCACCCAGACGCCCTTGCCGTCGTAGCCGCCGGTGATCGCCTTGACCACCAGCGGCCAGCCCACCGAATGACCGAAATCGACCAGCGCCGCGCGCGGATCGGGCTCCACCGACAGGTCCCGCCAGGCCGGGCCCGGCACCCCCAGCTCGCCCAGCCGGCGACGCATCGCGGCCTTGTTCTGCGCCATCAGCAACGCCTGCGGGCCGGGTAACACCACCACGCCGTCGGCCGCCAGCGCCCGCAGGTGCTCGCCGGGTACGTGCTCGTGGTCGAAGGTGAGCACGTCGCACCCGGCCGCGAAGGCTCGCAAATCGGTCAGGGACCGGTAGTCGCCCAGCTGAACGTCGTGGGCGATCATCGCCGCTGCGTCATCGGCCGAGTCGGCCAGCAGCCGCAGCGACTGGCCGAGCGCGATGGCCGCCTGGTGGGTCATCCGCGCGAGCTGGCCGGCGCCGACCATGCCGACCACCGGCAGTCCGGTTCGGGAATCCACGGGAGAAATCTATCGCCTCGGCCCGACTGGCCCGATACGCCGCGTCGTGGCGCGCAACGCTATGCACCGCTAACTATGCAACCGAACAGGTCGGCGGCACTGGTGAGTCCGGCTCAGTACCGTGACGCCCATGACCGAACTCCAGCCACATCTGCACGTGCACACCGGGCGGCGGCCTGCCGAGGCCGTGGTGCTGGTGCTGCACGGTGGGCGGGAGGTGAACGCCGATCCGGTGTCCGCCCGCCAGCTGGCAGTGCTCAGGTTGATCCCGTTCGCGCGCCGGATCGCCCACCGTGGCAACGGACGGGTCGCGGTGGCGAGGTTGCGCTACCGCACCCGGGGTTGGAATGCCGGCGGGGACGCGACTCCGGCACCGGTCCTCGACGCGCAGTGGGCGCTGGATCAGCTGAGCGAGCGGTTCGGCGAGCTGCCGTTCGGCATCGTCGGGCATTCGATGGGTGGTCGCACCGCCCTGCGGGTCGGCGGCCACCGGCAGGTCCGGGGCGTGGTCGGCCTGGCCCCGTGGTTGCCGGCCGGCGAGCCGGTGCGCCAACTGCTGGGCCGCCAGGTGCTGCTGATGCACGGCACTGCCGACCGGATGACCGACCCGCGAGGCAGCGCCAGCTTTGCCGATCGGCTGGAAGAGGCCGGTGGCACCGTGAGCCTGGCGCGGATCGATGGCGGCCGGCACGCGATGTTGCGCCGCGCCGGGCTGTGGCATGAGCTCGCCGCGCAGTTCGTGTTGAGCACCGTGCTGACCGGCTACCAGCCATCCGACCGGGCTGACGCTCCGAATTTCATACACCGGGTCCCCAGCGCACCCGGTCGAATAACCTACTGAGATTCGTGAGCAGAGAGGTCCAGCCATGAGCCGACGCCGGATTGCCGTGGTGGGCAGCGGCGTGGCCGGCCTGACCGCGGCCTACCTGGTGCAGCGAGTGGCCGATGTCACTCTGTTCGAAGCGGATTCCCGACTGGGCGGGCATGCTCACACCCACGACCTGCTCGACCTCGACGGTCGTCCGGTGGGTGTCGATACCGGCTTCATCGTGCACAACGAGCGGACCTACCCGCACTTGTTGCGACTGTTCGCCGAGCTGGATATCGCCACCCAGGAGTCGGAAATGAGCATGTCCATCCGGTGCCAGGGCTGCGGCCTGGAGTACGCCGGAGCCCGCGGGCTGGGCGGGCTGTTCCCCCGGCTGTCCAACCTGGCCCGGCCGCGCTACCTGTACCTGCTCAGCGAGGTGACCCGGTTCCATCGGCGGGCCAGGGCGCTGCTGATCGACCAGCAGGCTGCGCAGGTGACGATGGAGGAGTTTCTGGCCGACGGACGGTTCAGTCAGTACTTCCGGTCGCATTTCGCCACCCCGCTGATCTCGGCCGTCTGGTCCTGCGCGCCGGAACTGGCCGGACGTTACCCCGCCCGATACCTGTTCGAATTCCTCGACAATCACGGCATGTTGAGCGTGACCGGCTCGCCGCAGTGGCGCACCGTGGTCGGCGGTTCGGCCCGTTACGTCGAGCAGGCGGCCAAGGGACTGACGGCAGTGCTCACCTCGACCGGGGTGGCCGGCATCAGCCGGCAGGACGGCGGCGTCGAACTGCGGCGGGAGGACGGCGGCATCGAGCGGTTCGACGCGGCGGTGATCGCCACCCACCCGGACCAGGCCCTGCGCATGCTGGCCGAGCCCAGCCCCGCCGAGCGCGAGGTGCTGTCAGCGATCAGGTATTCCACCAACCCGACCTCGCTGCACACCGACACCTCGGTGCTGCCGCGGGCGGCGCGCGCCCAGTCGTCCTGGAACTACCTGCTGGCCGACTGTTCGGCCGACGCCGCCCGGGTGCACGTGACCTATGACATGAATCGCCTGCAACGGCTGGATTCTCGCACTCGGTACCTGGTGACGCTGAACGATCAGGGCACCGTGGCCGAGGACCAGGTGATCGAGCGGATGGTCTATGAGCATCCGATCTTCACCCCCGAATCGGTCGCCGCGCAGGCCCGGCTGCCCGAACTCAACGACGGGGTGCTGGCCTTCGCCGGCGCCTACCACGGCTGGGGCTTTCACGAGGACGGCTGCCGTTCCGGGGTGCAGGCGGCCGGCAGCCTCGGAGCAAACTGGTGACCGGACCCGCGACCCCGGCCCGCTACGACGTCCGGATAAGTCATCGGCGGCGTGATCCGCTGGACTACGCCTTCACCCAGCGCGGCACCAGTTGGCTGATCGACCTGGACCAGGTGCCGGCACTGCCCCGCGGCCTCGGCTGGCTGTGCCAGTTCGCCAGCCAGGACCACCTGGGCGATCCGGGCTCGAGTCTGCGTGCCAACCTGGACCGGTTCCTGGCCGAGCACCACGTCCAGCGACCGGCCCGGATCCTGATGCTGGCCAACCCGCGGCTGCTCGGCTACGTGTTCAACCCGCTCTCGGTCTTCTATTGCTACGACGAGCAATTGCGGCTCAGTCACACCGTGGCCGAGGTGCGTAACACCTATGGCGGACGGCACAGCTACCTGGTCAGCACCGACGAAGCCGGCCGGGCCGAGACCGCGAAGGCCTTCTACGTCTCGCCGTTCTACCCGGTCGACGGCACGTACACCATGCGGCTGCCCGAACCGGGGCAACAGCTGACGGTGAGCGTGAGCCTGAACCGGCCGGGCGAGCGTCCCTTCGTGGCAGTGGTGTCCGGCCACCGCCGGCCGGGCCAGCCCTCGCTGTGGGCCGTCCTGCGCAGCCCGCTGGCCAGCAGGGCGGTCATGTTCGGCATCAAGCGACACGGAATCACCTTGTACCTCAAGGGTCTTCGCCCCCAGCCGCGACCGGTGGCCGGCGAGACCGAACCTTCGCAACTGAGTGAGGCGAGATGAGCAGCAGCACCCTGGCAGCAGAAGCCGCCATCGACCCCGAACGCTGGCCCGACGTGGTCACGGTGCCCCAGAAGCGGCTCGGCGGCCAGATCGCCGAGCGACTGGTCAAGCGGGCCGTCCGCTCGCTGCCCATCCGGGTGACCACCGCTGACGGCGGCCGCTTCGGAGCCGGCCGGACCGGGGACCCGGACCTGCACCTGATCCGGCCGACCGATTTCTACCAGCGGCTGGCCGCCGGCGGCCTGATCGGTTTCGGCGAGTCCTACATGGCCGGTGACTGGACCTCGGAGGACCTGGCCGGCGTGCTGACCATCATGGCCGGACGCATGTCGACGCTGATTCCACCGCTGTTGCAACGGCTTCGGACGGCGGTCGTGCATGCCCGGCCGGCGGGCCAGGACAACACCGTGGACGGTTCCAAGCAGAACATCCACCGGCACTACGACCTGTCCAACAGCCTGTTCGAGCTGTTCCTGGACCCCTCGCTGACCTACTCCTCGGCGGTGTTCGAGGCCGACCCGGAGCACAGCTCGGAGTCGCTGTCACAGGCTCAGCACCGCAAGATCGACCGACTGCTCGACATCGCCGGCGTGCGCGCCGGCAGCACCGTGATCGAGATCGGCACCGGCTGGGGAGAGCTCAGCATCCGAGCCGCCCAGCGCGGGGCCCGGGTTACCACGGTGACCATCTCCACCGAGCAGGCCGAACTGGCCACCAAGCGAATCGCCGAGGCCGGTGTCACCGACCAGGTCGAGGTGCTGCTGCAGGACTACCGCGAGATCAGCGGTAGCTATGACGCGCTGCTCAGCGTGGAGATGATCGAGGCGGTCGGGGCCAACCATTGGCACGAGTACTTCGGTGCGATCCAGCGGCTGCTCAAGCCGGGCGGCCGGGCCGGCCTGCAGGCGATCACCATGCCGCACGACCGCATGATCGCAAGCATGAACACCTACACCTGGATCGTGAAGTACATCTTCCCCGGCGGCCAACTGCCCTCGGTCAGCTCGGTGCGCCAGTCCGCCGCCGAGGCCGGGCTGACCGTCGCCTCGGAGTTCACCTTCGGGTTGCACTACGCCGAGACCCTGCGCCGCTGGCGCGAGGTGTTCGAGGCCAACGCCGATCGGGTCGGCGCGCTGTCGGATGACTTCGACATCGCGTTCCGGCGGATGTGGTCGCTCTACCTTGCCTATTCCGAAGCAGGATTCCGCTCGCGTTACCTCGACGTGATCCAGTTCGGCCTGACGAAAGCAGCTCATTGATGACGGTCGCCAGCAAGCTGTCCGCCCTGATCGGCCCGCTGCTGGGCGCCGAGCTGCCGGTCCGGATTCGCGCCTGGGACGGTAGTGAGGCCGGCCCGAGCGACGCGCCGGTGCTGCACATCACCACGCGGCGGGCGTTGCGCCGGTTGCTGTGGCAGCCCGATGAGCTCGGCATCGCCCAGGCCTATATCACCGGCGAGATCGACGTGCCGGGCGGAGCACGGCAGCTGTCGGACGGGCTGCGCCGGGTGTGGCAGCAGGCCCGCGCCACCCAGGCCGGTCCGATCAGCCTGACGCCGCGGCAGAAGCTGTCCGCGGCGCTGCTCGCGCTGCGGTTGGGCGCGCTGGGCCGCCGTCCCACCGTGCCGTCCTCGCAGGCCAGGCTGACCGGGACGCTGCACACCCGGGCCCGCGATCGGGCCGCCATCGCGCACCACTACGACCTGTCCAACGAGTTCTACTCGCTGATCCTGGACCCGTCGATGGCCTACTCCTCGGCCTACTACCAGAGCCCGGAACTCAGCCTGGTGCAGGCCCAGCGCGCCAAGCTCGACCTGATCTGTCGCAAGCTGGACCTGCAGCCGGGCATGCGGTTGCTCGATGTCGGCTGCGGCTGGGGCTCGCTGAGCCTGCACGCCGCCGAGCACTATGGCGCGCGGGTGCTGGGGGTCACCATCTCGGCCCAGCAGCACGAGTTCATCAGCAAGCAGATCGCCGAGCGCAACCTCTCCGACCGGGTTCAGGTGCGGGTGCAGGACTACCGCGAGGTCGCCGAACCAGCCTTCGACGCGGTCAGCTCGATCGAGATGGGCGAGCACGTCGGCGAGCACAACTACCCGGTCTACGCAGCCACCCTGTTCGGTCACCTCAAGCCGACCGGCCGGCTGCTACTGCAGCAGATGTCGCGCCGTTCGGACGCCGCGCCGGGGGGCGGGGCCTTCATCGAGAACTACATCGCACCCGACATGCACATGCGACCGCTCAGCGAAACGCTCGGCTTTCTCGAGCGGGCAGGTTTCGAGGTCCGCGACGTCCAGGCGCTGCGCGAGCATTACGTCCGGACCGTCGATGACTGGTTGGACACCTTCGAGAACCACTATTCCGACGCGGTGGCCATGGTGGGCCAGGAGATGGCCCGGGTCTGGCGGCTCTACCTGGTGGGTGGTGGCCTGAGCTTCGCCGAGGGGCGGATGGGCGTGGATCAGGTCCTGGCCGTCCGGCCGTCCGTGCTCGGCGAGTCGGCGATGCCCGCGGTGCCGGAGTGGGCACGAACCGGATGATGCTCGCGACCGCGACGGGGGACGGTCCGGGCTTTGCCACCGACGCCTTTGCCACCGACGCCTTCGCCGACGTGCTGCTGCCGGCGGCCGGGGCGATCCTGCTGGTGCTGGTGCTGACGTACCTGGTCAGCCGGATCGCCGGCAAGCACAGCGTGATCGACACCGCCTGGGGCCTGCTGTACTGCGCGGCGGCGCTGGTGGCCTTCGTCGCGTCCGCCGGTCACGGCGACCCGGCCCGGCGCTGGCTGTTGCTGGTGCTGACGCTGCTGTGGGGGCTGCGGCTGGCCGTGCACATCGGCCGGCGCAGCATCGGCAAGGGCGAGGACCCCCGCTACGAGCAGATGCTGCGCAACCGGGGGCAACTGCAGACCATCGCGCTGGTGTACGGCCTGCAGGGTCTGCTGGCCTACCTGGTGGCGATGCCGATCCTGGTCGGCTCCTTCGAGCGGGGCGGGCTCACCGTCCTCGCTG
>JBPCPA010000041.1:0-3988 GCA_050999655.1 Jatrophihabitans sp. | reverse complement strand
GACCGCCAAAGCCAATTGAAGCTTCCGTGCTGCCATTCGTACCCCTGAATGCCTTTACATGGCAAGGGCCTTCCGGACTTTCTTCACAGCCACTGAGCGGCCTGCTCAGCCGCGGCCGGTCCGCCGCGAGTGGCTGTACCAGGCCAGCACCGCGAGCCCGGCCACTGCGCCGACCACCGCGGCGCTGGCGGCCGGCTGCGGCGGCTTCAGCCCGGACAGCCGCTGCCTCAGCGGTACCGCGTTGGTGAAGGCGAGCACCGGCCAGCCGCGTTCGAGAGCCACCTTGCGCAGCGCCCGGTCGGGGTTGACCGCGTGCGGATGTCCGACCGCCTCCAGCATCGGCTGATCGGTGATCGAGTCGGAGTAGGCAAAGCAGTCGGCCAGGTCATAACCCCGTTCGGCGGCGAGCGCCCGCAAACCGTCGGCCTTGTGCGGGCCGTAGGCGTAGAACTCGATCTCTCCGGTGTAGTGGCCGTCCTGTACCACCATCCGGGTGGCGATCACATGGTCGGCGCCGACCATCTCACCGATCGGGCGGACCACCTCGTCGCCGGAGGAGGAGATGATCACCACGTCGCGCCCCAGCGCCTTGTGCTCACCGATCAGCTCGACCGCCTCGTTGTAGACCAGCGGATCGATGATCTCGTGCAGGGTCTCGTTGACGATGTCGCGAATCTGCTGGACGTCCCAACCGGCACACATCGCGGTCAGGTAGTCGCGCATCCGATCCATCTGGTCGGCGTCCGCACCGGCGAGGGCGAAGACGAACTGGGCGTAGGCGCTGCGCAGCACGGTGCGGCGGTTGATCAGGCCGCCCTGGTAGAACGGCCGTCCGAACGCGAGCGTGGACGACTTGGCGATGATGGTCTTGTCCAAGTCGAAGAACGCCGCTGAGCTGCCCACGTCGCGAGGATAGCCAGCCGGGCCGACCGCCGCGCGACGCCGGCGGCGAGTCTGCCGGCCGGCCGGACGAGTTCGGCGGCGTCAGGCTCGCGCGGCCTCGCTGGCGTAAGGCGTCCTGGTGCGCTGTCCACAGTTGGGCGGACTGTCCACAGATCACCGGCCTGGTCGCCACGGCCGGTCGGACGGGCCGAGGGTGGACGGCATGAGAGCTGAATCTGTGATCGGCGTGCTGTCGGGCTGCGGTGGCGCCGGGGCGAGCGTGTTCGCCTCGATACTGGCCGGGTGCTCGGCAGCGCGTAGTGGGCATGCCTTCCTCATCGACTGCGATCCGCTCGGCGGTGGCATCGACGTGCTGCTCGGCTGCGAGCAGTTGCCGGGACCCCGCTGGGCGCAGGTCAGGTTGCGAGGCGGCCCGCTCGACCCGATGGTGCTGCGCGAGAGCCTGCCGCGCTGGCAGGACGTGTCATTGCTGGCGGCCGATACCGCGCTCCCGCTGGATCCGCACGCCGTCGGGCAGGTGATCGACTCGGCGGCCTCGGCCAGCCCGGTGCTGCTCGACCTGCCCCGGGCGCACTCGCCGGTCCGGGCGGCTGCGGTCCAACGCTGCGATCGGATCGTGCTGGTGACGCCGGCCGAGGTGCGCGGGGTGACCGCCAGCGCGCTGGTCGCACTCGAGCTCGATCCGGCCCGGACCTCGCTGGTGGTGCGGGGCTCGTCCCGGTCGCTGCCGGCCCGGCGGATCGGCGAGTTCCTGGGACTGCCGGTGCTCGGCGAGCTGCCCTTCGACCCGGCCAGCCTGCGGCCCGATGGCCTGGCACTGCAGCGGATTCGGCGACAGACCCGGCGGGTGGCGGACTCGGTGTTGGACAGCGTCCAGCGAGGCCGGGTCGAATCGGCGCCGGACGGCGCTGAGGACACGCCACCGGCTCCCCGGTCCGAGCCGAGCGCGCTGGCCGTCCGATGAGCGACCCGTTGGTCGACCGGGTACGGCTGCGGTTGGCGGCTTCGGCCGACGACGCCGTCGATGCGCGGTTGGCCGAGGCGGCCGGCAGCGAATCCGCGCTGCTGCTGGACTCCCGAGCGCTGTCGGAGCTGTCCGGGCAGCTGCGGGCCGAATTGTTCGGCGCCGGCCCGCTGGAGCGGCTACTGGGCGAGCCGGGTCTGACCGACGTGCTCGTGAACGCCGCCGACCAGGTCTGGCTGGAGCGCGGTCACGGCCTGGAACGCAGCGAGGTCCGGTTCGAGTCCGACCTGGCGGTGCGGCGGCTGGCCGTCCGACTGGCAGCGCAGGCCGGCCGCAGGCTGGACGATGCGTGTCCGTTCGTCGACGCGGCATTGCCGGACGGCACCAGGTTGCACGCCATCCTGCCGCCGCTGGTGGCCCATCCGACGATCTCGCTGCGGGTGCTGGGCAGGCGTCGGCTCGGCCTGAACGACTTGGTGGCGCTGCAGGCGATGAGCCCGGGGCTTGCCGAGGTGCTGGCGGCGGTGGTGCGAGCCCGGTTGAGCCTGCTGATCAGTGGCGGCACCGGCACCGGAAAGACCTCGCTGCTCGCGGCGCTCCTGGGCACTGCCGAGCCGAGCGATCGGATCGTCACCGTCGAGGACGCCGCCGAGCTGAGCATCGAACACCCGCACGTGGTCGCGCTGCTGGCCAGGCCGGCGAACGTCGAGCTGGCCGGGGCGGTCGGGCTGGCCGAGCTGGTCCGCCAAGCGCTGCGAATGCGCGCGGACCGGCTGGTGGTCGGAGAGTTCCGGGGAGCCGAAATCGTGGAACTGCTGGCCGCCCTGAATACCGGTCATGCGGGTGGGGCCGCCACGGTGCACGCCAACTCGGTTGCCGACGTGCCGGCTCGGCTGGTGGCGCTGGCAGCGCTGGGCGGCATGTCCGCGACGACGCTCGCGGCCCAGGCAGCCAGTGCGCTGGACGTGTTGATCCATATTCGCCGTGATCGGTCCGGCCTGCGCCGGCTGGATCAGATCGGGCTGTGGCCCAGGCGCAGCCAGCAGGTGACGCCGGAGCTGGTCTGGACGCGCAGAGCGGGGCTGGGGCCGGCCGCGGGCGGCCTGCTGACCCGACTGCAGGACGCCGAGGTGGCTCTGCCCACGATGCTGGTGCAAGCGTGATCGCCGGCCTGGTGCTTGCCGGGGCTGGCTTGCTGCTCTGGCCGGCCATCAACCCGATCGGCGGCCGGCTGCGCTGGCTTGCCGCCGCTCGGTTGGGCCGGCCGGTGGCAACGCCGACGAGCTGGTGGCAGCGACTGCCGATCGCGCGGTCGCACGGTCGTGCGGTGATGCTGCTGGCGGCGTTGTTCGGTGGCCTGCTCGGTGCGCTGGCCGGCCCGGTGCCGGCCGGCCTGGGCGCCGTGGTCGGCTGGACGGTGGCTCGATGCCGGCAGCTGCTGGCCGTCGAAGCCGGCCTCGACCGTGACCGGACGGCCCTGATGGCGGCCGTCGGCGCGCTGGCCGGCGAGTACGCGGCGGGTGCGACGGTCGGCGTCGCCTTCGGTAACTGCGCGCCCGCCGGCGGTTCGTTCGAGACCGCACTGGCTGAGGCCTGGACGTTGGTTGACCACGGCGATGAGCCGGCGCAGGCTCTCACCGGAGCGGCGGCGCTGGCCCCGCTCGCCCTTGCCTGCGCCCTGGTTGGCCGGACCGGGGCCTCGCTGGCTGAGCTGCTGCAGGGTGTCCGCGCTGACCTGACAGCCGACCAGGCGACCAGGCGCGCGGTGGCCGCGGCGGTTGCTGGTCCGCGCGCGTCGGCGATGTTGCTGGCCGGCCTGCCGGTGGTGGGGCTGCTGATGGGGGCCGCGATGGGTGCTGATCCGGCCAGGGTGCTGCTGCACAGCCTGAGCGGGCTGGCCGCCCTCAGCGTCGGCGTGCTGCTCGACCTGGCCGGGTTGCGGTGGACCCTGGCCCTGACCCGGCAGCCGGCATGATGGAGCGGCGTCCGGGGCATGGTCGGTGACTGGTCTCGGCTGGCTGGCGTTGGCCGGCGCGCTGGGTCTGTGCGCCCGCCGTGCCGACCGTCGCGCACGGCATGGTCGCGCGCGGCAGGGTCCGGCGCGGCCCGCGGTGCGCCGGC
>JBPCPA010000133.1:0-6040 GCA_050999655.1 Jatrophihabitans sp. | reverse complement strand
GCTCGGATAGGCCTGCTGCAGCGCGCTGATCGTGTTCATTGCCGTCTGTCCGGTGGACAGCTCGGCTTCGACCAGCACCATCGGCTGGCCACTGTCGAGCAGGCCCGGCTCCGCGGGCAGCAGCAGGTGCCCGGTCGCGTGCGAGTGCTCTTCCTCAAAGCTCAGACTCGCGCCACCGGCATCGCGACGGCGGGTGGAGTGCAGGTACCAGGCATCCAGGCTGTCGGCGACCGAGTGCCCCAGGCCGGTCGCGGTCTCGGCGAAACCGAGCACCACTGCGGGCACCGCGAGTTCGGACGCCCGGCCCTCGCAACAACGCACCAGTTCGGCCGCTGCGTCCGGCCGACCGGCCAGCGCGGCCGCCAGCAGCCGGGCACCGACCCCGGCGATACCCGAGTCCCGGCCGAGCAGCCGGTCTGCGACCTGGGCGCCCAGCAACCGTCCAGCACCGTAAACCAGTAGCGGATCGGTGGGCTGATGCTTGCCGAGCACCGTCGACACCAGCAGGTGCACCCGGCGCGGGTTGTGCCGCAACGCCAGGCCAACCAGGTCGGTCAGCCGGAGTGAGGCGTCAGCTGTCCGGTCGGTGATCAGTTGCAGGCCGAGCCGGTCGGCCACCCACTGCCCGGTCCAGGCTGGGCTCACCGGTGCAACCCGGCGCCGAGCAGGTCGACGAAGGACACCGATTCGCGGGCGACCCCGAAGACGTGCGCGCGGTCCATGATCCGCCGCGCCCAGGCCGTGTGCGGTTTCGACTCGTTCATCTTGTTCCGGTACGCCGAAGCGGCCACCCCACCGCGAGCATGGGTGCCCAGGATGTCGCCGGCATCGCAGTACTCCTCGTGGGTCACCACCGACAGGGCGTGCACCGCGGCCACGTGACTCGGGTGGATCACCGTCTTGCCGGTGAGGCCGTTGGCCTTGTCCAGCGCGATCTCGCGAATCAGGCCGTCCATGTCCTTGGCGATCAGCTCGGCCCGCAGCGCGCGTTCGGAATGTTCGATGAACGGCGACTCGCGCAACTGGGGCTTGAACATCCGCTCGGCCCCGCAGAAGTACTCCCACACGGTGCCGGTCACCACGTACCCGCTGCCGTCGGCTCGGCCGAACACGTTGACCACGTCGGAGATGACGTCGGCCAGCACCCGGACGTCATAGACGGTCAGATCACGCGAGCGCCGCAGGCCGTACGCGCCGGACAGGTCGGTGGCACCGAGCCGGACGGCCAGCACCGTGCCCCGATACTTCTCCAGCAGCTCGCGCACTCCGAGCAGCTCGTCGATGCGATGTTCGGCGTGCACCATCTCCGGCGATTCGAGCACCGGCATCGCGAGCAGCCGCCGGCCGGTCACCGCAGCGGCATCGGTGATCGCGTCGAGGTAGGCCGCCCCGTTGCCCTCGGTGAACTTGGGCAGGACGAACCCGGTCAGGACGGCCAGTTGCTCGCCCAGGCCGGCGGTGATCTTGGTGATCTGGCCCGGGTTACGCACCCGGACGAACAGCAGCGGCTTGCCGGCCTCGGTGCGGGCGTAGTCGCGCAGTTGGGCGATGACATTGCGTTCGGCGTCGGCCAGGTCGGCGTCGGCGACCGCATCCTCCAGGCACACCACCGAGCTCAGCACCCCGTGCGCGGCCCGCCTGGCAAGGTCGCGAGCCAGCGTCGGCCGGCTGGCGGGGCTGTACAGCGTGGCCCCCAACGCGACGGCGAGCAGGTTCAGGTCATCGCCGACGAGGACCGGCTGCGGCTGGCGGTGGAACAGCCGGTCCAGTTCCTCGTCGGACAGAAAGTCGAAATGACGCATCCGTATCCCCCCGCCTCGGGCCAGTGCGGTGACTCGTGCGGTCCCCCGGCCGTCGGCATCCGCCCCAGTATGCGGTGTGATGGACAACCCGCCAGATCGGTGGTGTTAACGCAGCATGTCGTTAGGGCACTATGGCGGGTATGACGACCATGGGCATGGGCGCCAACATTCTGGTCACCGCTGCCGTCGTCCGGGCTGTGCTGGTCTGGCAGGCCAGCGACACCGTCGATGTCGACGCCTCGGCGCTGTTGCTGGCCGCCGAGGGCAGGGTGCGCTCGGACGCCGACTTCGTCTTCTACAACCAGCCCCGGCATGGGCGCTCGGCCGTCCGGCACGCCGGCAAGCTGCCAGGTGCCGACACCGTGGAAATCGAGCTGTCCGGGATCGAGGCCGACGTGGATCGGATCGTGCTCGCGGCCTCGGCCGACGGCGGCAGCTTCGGGCAGGTCCGGGGGCTGCTGCTGAGACTGGTCGATGCCGGCACCGGCGCCGAGCTGGCGAACTTTCCCATGAGCGCCTCGACCGAAACGGCTTTCGTCGGTGGCGAGCTGTACCGGCGCGGCGGGCAGTGGAAGTTCCGTGCCATCGGGCAGGGCTACGCCGCCGGTCTGGCCGGGCTCGCCTCCGATTTCGGGATCACCGTGGCAGAGCCGGCGGCCGCAGCGGCGCCAGCAATAGCGTCGGTCCCGTCTGCCAACCCGCCGGGGTGGCCGCCGGTGTCACCGGCCATCCCGCCGCCGTCCACCCAATCGTCGCCCACCCCGTGGGCGCCGGCCGCTCCGCAGTCGGCGTCCGCGCCAGCCCAGATGTTCGCGCCCGCGACGCCGGCCAGCAGGCCGGCCGGATCGTCGGCGCCGGCCCAGATGAGCCCGCCATGGCTCGCGCCGCCGTCCGGCGCGCAACCGAGCGCCACCGGCGCCGGACCGGCCACCCTGGACGGCGGCCGAGTGAGCCTGCGCAAGAACGAGCGGGTCAGCCTGGTCAAGACCGGCGCGCCGGACCTGACCAGGGTGGTGATGGGCCTGGGCTGGGATCCGGTACCGGGCCGACGTGGCATCGATCTGGATGCCTCGGTCATCGCCTTCGACCAGAACGCCAGCAAGCTGGAGATCGTGTGGTTCAGTCACCTCAAGGCTTTCGGCGGCGCGCTCACCCACGCCGGCGACAACCGGACCGGCCGCGGCGAGGGCGACGACGAGCAGATCCGGGTCGACCTCGCCGGCCTGCCCGGCCAGGTAAGGCATCTGGTCTTCACCATCAACTCGTTCCGGGGACACCGGTTCACCGACGTCGCCCGGGCCTTCTGCCGGCTGGTGGACGGGGCCAGCGGCGCCGAGTTGGTGCGCTATGACCTGTCGGACTCCCAGCCGCAGACCGCGGTGCTGATGGCTGTGCTGTCTCGCACGCCGGCGGGCACCTGGGAGATGCGGGCGCTCGGGCAGTACCACGACGGACGTACCGTCAAGGCGCTCGTCGAACCGGCCGCCCAGTTGCTGCGGCACGGCTGAGCTCAGGTCAGCGGAGTACGAGGGTCCAGCCAGGTGATTCGATCGAAGCCATAAGCCGAAACCGCGTCGCGCACCGATCCCGCCAGCTCCTCCATCTCAGCCCGGATCACGAGTTCGCCGGCAACGTTGTAGAGCGACATCAGCACGCTGACCTGCGCGGAGGCGGGCCGGTCCAGTGGCAGATCGACCCGGGCCTGCCCGACGGTGCTCAGCACCAGCGTGCCGCCCCAGTTCAACGTCGCCCCGCTCTCGGAGAAGGCGTAGATGACCAGCCGGTCGAGGTCGCGAACCTGCACCAGGTCGATGGTGAGCTGCTCGTACTGCCCGCGCGCGCCGATGATCACCGGACGGCTCGAGGCCGGCGGCGCGGTGCGTACTCCGCTGGCATGTTGGACCACCGAGGACACCCCCGTACGCAACTGGTAGGCCGCGCCCAGACGCAGATCGCCTACTGCCGGCGAGCAGGCCGCCTCGATCTGCAGCACGCCGACGCCGGACTGCAGCCGGGTCAGAGTCACCGTCGGCTCTTTCGGCGACAGCACGCTCGGCACACCGGCTCGGGCGCGCCGCGGCTGGTGGAGCAGGCGTGCTGGTGCGGCTGGTGGCATCGCCGGGGCGGGCGGAGCTGCCGGGGTGGGCTGGGCCGATGGGCCGGGGTGGGCTGTCGGGGCGGATAGGTCGAGGGGGTTGGCTGCCGGGGCTGCTGGGGTCGTCGGGGCTGCCGGGGCTGCCGGCGCCGACCGGGTGGGCTGGGCTGCCGGGGCTGCCGGGGCCGTGTCCGGACGGGGGCCTCGGTCGTGCAGGAAGTCCGCCAGCGCCGCGCCGCTGCCGGCAACCGGGCCGACCGATCCGTGGTCGGCAGCCGGACCGACCGATCCGTGGCCGGCCGCCGGACCGACCGATTCGCGGCCTGCGTCGCCGGCGGTGATCGGCCGGGATCGGTGCCGCAGGTAGGCCAGATCGGCCCGCTTCGGCGCGGTCTTCGGATCGGCGATGCTCACAGCGTCACGCCGTAGTCCGCGGCAACCCCCACGATGCCCTTGGCATAGCCTTCGCCGATGACCTTGAACTTCCAGCCGCCCTGATGCCGGTACAGCTCACCGAGAGCCATCGCGGTCTCTGAAGTCAGGGCCGGTGCAAGGTTCTCTGACCGGACCAGCTCGGTGTTGCCCTCGGCGTTCAGCACCCGGATGTGGCACTCGCGTAGCTGACCCAGGGAGCGCCGCTGGGCGATGCCCTCGTTGAGGTAGAGCACCACCACGATGCGCTCCACCTCGACCGGCACGTCGGCCAGCCGCACCTCGACCTGCTCGATGTCCTCGCCGAGCGCGGTATCGCGCTGGCTGACCGACTCCTCCGGCGAGCTCAGCTGGTTGAAGAACACGAAGTGCTCGTCGGACAGGGCCTTGTTGGCCGCGTTGCACAGGATCGTGGCCACCACCAGGTTGTCGCTCAGCGGCTTCTCGGCACCCGCCGCGAACCGTACGCCGAGCAGCACGGTGCGTAACGCCGGGATCTCGCGGGTCAGGGCGACGTTCGAGCCGCGCTTCATCTCAGCCACTACAGGTCCAGGTCCGAGCCGGCGAACTTCGTCCGCAGAAAGTTGCCCTGGCTCAGCAGGGCATCGACGTCCTGGTTCTGCGCGGCCACCAGCACCGCGTCAGCCGAGGTCTGCAACGCCTCGATCTGTTCGAGCAAGGACTGCACCGGGGTGCGGCCGGACTGCCGGGGCAGCTGCAGCAGCTCTTCGTCCAGGGCCAGGTAGCTGCGCAGGGTGGTGGGCAGGTAGTCGTGCAGCGTCGCCTTGACCGACACCACGGCGTAGACATCCAGCGGGCGGACCTCCGAGGTGTCGATGATCTCGCGCATCGTGTCGGTGAGCCGGCGGGCGCCCACGACCGCCGGGCCCGGCAACCGGCCGGAGTTCTGGTTGATGAAGCGGACGAGCTGAAAGAGCGTCCGGCGCAGCTCGTCCGGGGTGTCGCTGAGGTCCGGCTCGGGCTCGGCCGGACGCCTTCCGGGCACGTTGTCGTGCCCACGGCGAAACCAGGTCACAGCCGATGCCTGCAAGCTCAGCCGGACAGCTCGCCGCGGCGGGTCCGCTCCAGATACGGCTTGGCACGCTCGATCTGACCCTCCAGCGCGGTGACCGTCTGCGCCATCGAGTCGACCGCCTGGGCCCGGAAGGTGTCGACCGCGTCCATGGTGGCGAAGACGTTGTCGAAGGCCGCTTGCAACTTGGCGACATCGATGGTCGCCGACGCGGCCTGGGCGTTGATCGCGCCGCCCTGCACCTTGAGCTGTTCGGAGGTCGATTCGATAAGGTTGGACGTCACCGTGTTCAGCGCGTTGATCTGGTCCAGCACCAGCTTCTGCCGCGACAGCGCCTGGGAGACGATGACCGCGATCCGCAGCGCCGCGATGGTGGTCGTCTGCGCCCGATCGACACCCTTGATCAGCTCGATGTTGTTCTTGCGAATCAAGTCCAGCGCCATGTAGCCCTGCACGTTGACCGCCATCTGCGTCATCAGGTCCTGCCGGCGCTGCCGGATCGGGAACAGCGCGTCCGAGCGCATGATGGTGGCATCCTCGGTCCGAGCGGCCGCTTCGAGCTGGGCGACCTTCTGCTCGACCGCGGCGTCGAGGGCACCGGCGAGTTCGTTGTACTCGCTCAGCTTGCCCATCGTCGTCCACATGTTGGCCTTCTCGGTCTCGATCGCCGCGTTGTCC
>JBPCPA010000130.1:0-7736 GCA_050999655.1 Jatrophihabitans sp. | reverse complement strand
GACGAGCAGTGCTCACAGACGCTCGGCGTCGACATCAGGTCGAAGGGCCTGGCCCGAAAACGGTAGGAGGCGCCGGTCAGCGCGCCGACCGGGCAGATTTGCACAGTGTTGCCGGAGAAGTAGGACTGGAACGGGGTGTCGCTGGCGGTGCCGACCTGCTGGTGGGCGCCCCGCTCCAGCAGGTCGATGAAGGGGTCGCCGGCGATCTGCTCGGAGAACCGGGTGCAGCGCTGGCAGAGCACGCACCGTTCCCGGTCCAGCAGCACCTGGGACGACACCGCGATCGGCTTGGGGAAGGTTCGCTTGTGATCGTGAAAGCGGCTGTCGGCCCGGCCGTTGCTCATCGCCTGGTTCTGCAGCGGGCACTCGCCGCCCTTGTCGCAGACCGGGCAGTCCAGCGGGTGGTTGATCAGCAGCAGCTCCATCACGCCCTGCTGGGCCTTGTCGGCCACCGGCGAGGTCAGCTGGGTCTTGATGACCATGCCCGGCATCACGGTGGTGGTGCAGGAGGCCGCCGGCTTGGGCATGCCGCGGCCGTTGCCCATGTCGGTGACCTCGACCAGGCACTGGCGGCAGGCGCCGGCCGGGTCCAGCAGCGGATGGTCGCAGAAGCGCGGGATCTGGATGCCGACCTGCTCGGCGGCCCGGATCAGCAGGGTGCCCTTGGGGACCGAGATGTCGATGCCGTCGATGGTGACGCTCACCAGCTCCACGGCCTGCTCGGGGCGGCTCGGTGCCACGGTCATGAGGCGGACTCCAGAGTGAGCATCGCAGCGAGCGCCAGCGAGTGTTGGCGAGCGAGCATCGAGCGAGGAACGAGCGAGGCGCGCAGCGAGTTGGCCATCGGAGCGGAGCGGCGGAGGCCGCCGGGTATCACAGTCATACCGATGCTCCAGTCAATGCCTGCTGCTGCTCGCCTGCGCCACGCTGCCCCGGCTTCATCAGTGCCAGGTAGTCCTCGCGGAAGTACTGGATCGAGGACATGATGCAGCTGGTCGCACCGTCGCCGAGCGCGCAGAAGGACCTGCCGAGGATGTTGTCGCTGACGTCGAGCAGCGTGTCGAGGTCGGCCGGGGTGCCCTCGCCCTGCCAGATCCGTTCCAGGATCTGGGCGGTCCAGTAGTTGCCCTCGCGGCACGGGGTGCACTTGCCACATGACTCGTGCTCGTAGAACTGGGTCCACTTGAGCACCGCGCGGACCACGCTGTCATCGGCATCGAAGATCATGATGGCCGACGTCCCGTTCATCGACTTGGCTTTGGCCACCGCGTCGAAGTCCAGCGCGACGTCCAGGTGCGCGTCGGTGAACAGCGGGGTGGACGAGCCACCCGGCGTCCAGAACTTCAGCGGCCTGCCCCGGCTCATGCCACCGGCCAGTTCGAGCAGTTCACGCAGCGTGGTGCCCATCGGCGCCTCGTACTGGCCGGGGTTGGCCACCCGTCCGGACAGCGAGAAGATGGACGTGCCGGGCGAGCCGTCCGGACCCATCTTCTTGTGCCAGGCCGCGCCGCCCAGCACGATGTAGGGCACGCTTGCCAGCGTCCCGACGTTGTTCACCACGGTCGGCGCATCGTAGAGGCCGTTGGTTGCCGGGAACGGCGGCTTGAGCCGGGGCTGGCCGCGCTTGCCTTCCAGCGAGTCCAGCAGGGCTGTCTCCTCGCCGCAGATGTAGGCGCCAGCACCCGCGTGCACGGTGATGTCGAAACGCAGCCCGCTGCCGAGCACGTCATCGCCGAGATAGCCTTTGTCGTAGGCCTGGTTGACGGCCTGGGTGACCCGGCGGATCGCGTGCACCGCCTCACCCCGGATGTAGACGAAGGCGTGCTGGGCACGCACCGCGTAGCAGGCGATGATGATGCCTTCGATCATCGAATGCGGGTCGTTCATCATCAGCGGCAGGTCCCGGCAGGTGCCCGGTTCGCCCTCGTCGGCGTTGACCACCACGTAGTGCGGCCTGACCGGTTCACCCGGCTTGGCCTGCGGGATGAACTGCCATTTCATGCCGGTCGGAAAGCCCGCGCCGCCGCGGCCGCGCAGGTTGGATTCCTTCACCAGCGTGATCAGCTCGTCCGGCTGCATGCCCAGCGCCTTGCGCAGGCCGGCATAGCCGTCGAGCTGCTCGTAGTTGTCCAGCAACCAGGGCGCATTGGCGCCGAACCGCTTGGTCAGCACGGGAGTCAGTGGCATCGTCAGCCTCCCTCGGGGCGGTCGGTCGGGCTCTGGTCGGTGGCCGGGTCGCTGTCCGAGGTCGACAGCGGCGCGTCGTGGGCGCTGGTCGGCTGGCTGGCACCGGTGTTGGCGCCGGCCGTGCGCTCGGCGTCGGCCGAACCGCCGGCCTTGCGCTTGGCGTCGGCCGAACCGCCGGCCGGCCGTGAGCTGCCGGCATCGGTCTCGGCACCGTAGCCGGGGGCCCGCTCATCGCGTTGCTGGGCGAGCTTGACACCGACCTCGGTGGGCACGCCGGTGCCGGTCGCCGTCAGCGACTCCGGCCGCCGGTCGACGAAGCCGGCGATCTGGCGGGAGATCTCCTTGAAACTGCACAGCGGCGCGCCCCGGTCGGGCAGCGGGCGATTGCCCTTGCGCAACTCGCCGACCAGGTGCTGGGCCGAGGCGGTGGTCTGGTTGTCGAAGAACTCGTAGTTGACGGTGACCACCGGCGCGTAGTCGCAGGCCGCCAGGCACTCGGCGTGTTCCAGCGTGATGGAGCCGGCCTCACCGGGCTTGCCCGCGGTCTCGTTCATACCGACGCCGAGCAGCTCGGACAGGCAGGCGTAGATCTCGTCGCCGCCGAGCATCCCGCACAGGGTGTTGGTGCACACGCTCACCAGGTACTCGCCGGTCGGCGTGCGCTTGTACATCGTGTAGAAGGTGGCGACCGCGGCCACCTGCGCCTTGGCCAGGTCGAGCAGGTCGGCGCAGAAGGCGATGCCGTCGGCCGAGACGTAGCCCTGCTCGGACTGCACCAGGTGCAGCATCGGCAGCAACGCCGATCGGGATTGCCCTGCCGGGTAACGAGAAACGATCTCGGCCGCTGCCTCCCGGACGCTGGCATCGAAGACGTCCGGATTGCCCGGACGCTCGATGTCGATGAGGCTCAGTCGGGTATTAGCCATCTGCCGCGCCACTCCTGTTCGCTACCGAGACAGTCATCGGTCACAGCCGCCCATCACCGGGTCGAGCGAGGCTACCGAGGCGATCACGTCGGCGATCTGGCCGCCGATCGCCATCGTCGCGGTTGCCTGCAGGTTGATGAAGGACGGTTCGCGCAGGTGCACCCGATAGGGCCGGGTCCCGCCGTCGGACACCACGTGCGCGCCGAGCTCGCCGCGCGGTGACTCGACGGCAACGTAGGCCTGCCCGGTCGGTACCCGGAAGCCTTCGGTGACCAGTTTGAAGTGATGGATCAGCGACTCCATCGAGCCGTTCATGATCTTGTTGACATGTGCCGCGGAGTTGCCCATGCCGTCCGAGCCGATGGACAACTGCGCCGGCCAGGCGATCTTCGGATCGTCCACCATCACCGGGCCGGGCGTCTGGGAGATCCGGTCCAGTACCTGGGAGATGATCCGCAGGCTCTCGCGCATCTCGGCCACCTTGACCACGAACCGGCTCCAGCAGTCGCCGCCATCATCGGTCGGCACGTCGAAGTCATAGGTCTCATAGCCCAGATACGGCTCGGTCTTGCGCATGTCCCAGTGCAGGCCGGCGGCGCGCAGCATCGGGCCGGTCAGGCCGAGCGCGAGGCAACCCTCGACGCCGATCCAGCCGACGCCCTTGAGCCGGTTGATCCAGATCGGCTGGCCGCGCAGCAGCCGGTCCACGCCGTGGACTTCCTTGTCCATCTCCGAGATCCAACTGCGGATCGCGGGCACCGCACCGTCGGGCAGGTCCTGGGCGAGACCGCCGACCCGGATGTAGGCGTGGTTCAGCCGCAGGCCGGTGATCATCTCCAGGATGTCCAGGCACTTCTCCCGGGCCCGGAACCCGTTGGTCATCGCGGTCAGCGCGCCCAGTTCCATGCCGCCGGTGGCCAGCCACACCCAATGCGATGAGATCCGGTTGATCTCCATCATCAGCAGCCGGATCAGGTTGGCCCGCTCGGGCACGACCGCGCCGAGCAGCTTCTCCACCGCCATGCAGTAGGCGGTTTCGTTGAACAGTGGGGCCAGGTAATCGCACCGGGTCACGAAGGTGCTGCCCTGGGTCCAGGTGCGGAACTCGATGTTCTTCTCGATGCCGGTGTGCAGGTAGCCGATGACCAGGCGGGCGTCGGTGACCGTCTCGCCCTCCAGCTCCAGGACCAGGCGCAGCACACCGTGGGTGGACGGGTGCTGCGGGCCCATGTTGATGACCAGCCGCTCTTCGTGCAGCGGGTCGCCGGCGAACACCGAGTCCCAGTCACCGCCGCCGGAGACGTTGTAGACCCGGCCTTCGGTGGTCTCGCGTGCCGGGCTGTAGGAATCGCTCATCGGCCGTACCTCCGACTCTTCGCGCAAGCGCTCATCGATACACCCGCCGCTCGTCGGGCGGCGGGATGCTGGCGCCGCCCTTGTACTCGACAGGCACGCCCCCGAGTGGGTAGTCCTTGCGCTGCGGGAAACCGTCCCAGTCATCGGGCATCAGGATCCTGGTCAGCGCCGGGTGCCCGTCGAAGATGATGCCGAACATGTCCCAGGTCTCGCGCTCCTGCCAGTCGGCGGTCGGGTAGACCGCCGTGACCGACGGGACGTGCGGGTCGGCGGTGCGCAGGCCCACCTCGAGCCGGATCCGGCGCCGGTAGGTCATCGAAGTCAGGTGATAGACCGCGTGTAGCCGCTCACCCTCGGCCCCGTCGCGGGCCAGGTAGTCCACCCCGGAGATCGAGGACAGCAGCTCGAAGCGCAGCGCCGGATCGTCGCGGAAGGTCTGGCACACCGTGGCGATATGGTCGCGCGCGATATGGATGGTCAACTCGTCACGATCCACCACGATCGTCCGGATCGCCTCGGTGTGCGCGGGGTAGGCCTCGATGAAGGCGTCGACGACCTCGTCGAAGTAGCCGCCGAACGGACGCTGGGCCGGCAGTTCCACCCAGGGCTGGCGCTTGAGACCGGAGAAGCCGGAGGTGTCACCGGAGCCGGTCACACCGAACATGCCGGGACGCTGCTGGTCGGCCGGCAGCGCGCCGTGCGCCTGGGCGCGCTCGAGTTCGAGCTCGCCGCTCGGATCGGTCATTTCGCGAACCTCTGCGAGGACGGGATCAGTTCCACCTTCTGGCCGGCGAGCTTTTCGGCGCGCTTGGGGCCCAGCGGTTCGTTGGAGATCTTGTGGTGCAGCTTGAGGATGGCGTCGATCAGCATCTCCGGACGCGGCGGGCAACCGGGCAGGTACATGTCGACCGGAATGATGTGATCGACGCCCTGCACGATGGCGTAGTTGTTGAACATGCCGCCCGAGGAGGCACAGACGCCCATCGCGATCACCCAGCGCGGCTCGGCCATCTGGTCATAGATCTGGCGCACCACCGGGGCCATCTTCTGGCTGACCCGGCCGGCCACGATCATCAGGTCGGCCTGCCGGGGCGAGGGCCTGAACACCTCCATGCCGAAGCGCGCCGAGTCGAACCGGGGCGCGCCGAAGGTCATCATCTCGATCGCGCAGCAGGCCAGTCCGAAGGTCACCGGCCACAGCGAGGACTTGCGGGTCCAGTTGACCAGCGACTCGACGCTGGCCAGCAGGATGCCGTCCGGCAGCTTCTCTTCTAAACCCATGTCAGCGGGCCAATCTGTGCCGAGGAGTGCGATGTGGCTTCATCGATATCCATGGTGGCTGTCAATCCCAGTCCAGGCCGCCACGCCGCCACACGTAGGCGTAGGCGATGAACACGGTGCCGATGAACAGGAAGATCTCGATCAGCCCGAACAGACTCAATTGCTGGCTGTCCACCGCGTAGGGATACAGAAAGATGATCTCGATGTCGAAGACGATGAACAGCATCGCGGTCAGGAAGTACTTCACCGGAAACCGGTTTGGGCCCGAGGACATCGGCGCGGGTTCGATGCCGCACTCGTAGCAGTCCATCTTGGCCTTGTTGTAACGCCTGGGCCCAGTGATGGTGGCGATGATGACCGAGAACACCGCGAAGCCGAATGCCAGCACGAACAGGACCACGATCGGCAGGTAGATCGAAAGCATCGTCAGAACCTGCTTCCTTCTTCGCTCACTGGACTTCCGACAGGGGCTGGCCGGCGACTCAGAGCAACTTCGCAAACCCTGGCCAGGCTAGTGTGCGTCCCGATTCTCAGCATTATTAGGCTAACCTAACCTTTGATTTCCGGGCCTTTGCGGCGGCTCACCGAACGGCCGGGGTGATCCGCGTCAGCGCAGCGATGATGCGATCGCTGGCATCGCCGTCATGCGGATCGGTGAGATTGGCCAGCAACTTCAACACCAGCTTCATCAGCCGCGGATGCGGCAGGCCGTGCCGGGTACAGGCGCGCATCACCGCGGGATTGCCGATCAGCTTCACGAACACCGCGCCGAGGCGGTAGTAGGAACCCCACTCGGCGCGCATCGCAGCCGGGTAGCCGGCCAGCGCCCGCTCCCGGGCCGGGCCGGCTGGCCGGGCCAGTGCCTGGACGGCGGCCTCGGCCGCGAACTTGCCCGATTCCATGGCGTAGGGGATGCCCTCGCCGTTGAACGGGTTCACCGAACCGCCGGCGTCACCCACCAGCAGCACCCCGTCGCGGTAGTGCGGGGTCCGGTTGAAGCCCATCGGCAGGCCCGCGCCCTGGGTGGCGCACAGCGCGTTCTCCTCGCGCAACCCCCACTCCTCGGGGGTGGTGTCCAGCCAGGTGGTCAGCAGCGTGCGGTAGTTGGTCTTCTGAAAGCCCGCCGAGGTGTTCAGCACGCCCAGTCCGACATTGGACGAGCCGTCCCCCATCCCGAAGATCCAGCCGTAGCCGGGCAGCAGCTTGGCATCGTCGGCGCCGGGCGGGCCGTCCCACAGTTCCAGCCAGGACTCGAGGTAGTCGTCGTGGGTGCGCGGGCTGGTGTAGTAACGCCGGACGGCGACCCCCATCGGACGCTTGTCGTTGCGCTGCATGCCCAGCGCCAGCGCGAACCGGCCGGACACCCCGTCGCAGGCCAGCACCAGCGGCGCCCGGTAACTGCGTTCGACCTTGTCCGGGCCGGCCTTGGCCAGCACCCCGACGGTGCGGCCCAGCTTGTTGGTCAGCGGGCCGGTGACACTGGTCTGCTCGTGCAGCCGGGCGCCGGCCTTGACGGCCTGGCGGACCAGCAGTTGATCGAGGTCGGCACGCGGCCGGACCAGTCCGTAGTCGGGAAAGGAGGCCAGCTCGGGCCAGTCGAGTTCCAGCCGCATGCCGCCGCCGATCACCCGCAGGCCTTTGTTGTGCAACCAGCCGGCGGCCTCGCTGACGTCGATGCCCAGCTCGACCAGGGCCCGGGTGCCGCGCGGGGTGAGGCCGTCGCCGCACACCTTCTCGCGCGGAAAGGTGGTCTTCTCCAGCAGCAGGACGTCCAGACCGGCGGTGGCCATCCAGTACGCGGCAGCCGAGCCGGACGGGCCCGCACCGACCACGATCACGTCCGCGTCGTAGCCGCCGTCGCCCACCGGCTCGGACGGGCTGACCTGCGGATCACCGGCGATCGCGGTCATCGCGACCCTCCCCTGCGTGACGTCCCGCGCTGTTCGGGTGACGCTCGTGAAAGTTTTCACGAGACCCCTGCAGTCT